>NZ_JBNTKF010000001.1:0-292790 GCF_050408675.1 Microbacterium daqui
CTCCAACGACGACCGAGCCGCTGCCTTGACGACCTGGCTCGACCACTACAACCTAGACAGGCACCACCTCGGCATCGGAGGCAAGACCCCCATCGACCGAATCAACAACGGTCGAGGTCAGTACAGCTAGGCGCTGCGGTTGATTGCTGCTTCGGCAAGTTGAGCGAGATCGTCGAGTGCGCTCTCAAGCAGGGGGGCGGACGCAAGCTCGTCCAAGGCGGCCGTCGCGTTTTCGCTGATCAGCGCTTCAACGCGGGCCAGTGCGCCTGACGTCGTCATCTCGTTCTGCATGTGACGGACCTCGTCTGTCGACAGGTCACGATCACCGAGGGCTTCGTCGAACCGATCCTTCGCGTCGGGGGAGAGCTGCTCACGCGTGTAGGCAACAAGCAGCGTACGCTTGCCTTCGCGAATGTCATCGCCCGCGGGCTTACCGGTCTGAGCTGTGTCGCCGAAAACGCCAAGCACGTCGTCGCGCAGCTGGAAGGCGATGCCGATGTGGTGACCAAAAGTGCGCAGGCTGGCACGCTGGGCGTCGGTGGCACCGGCCAGCGCCGCCCCGATAATAAGCGGCTGTTCGACGCTGTATCGCGCCGACTTCAGTGAGGCGATTTCCAACGCACGGTCGGCATGCTCACCATCGGGCTGCGTGACCCACGCCGACTCCTGGGCGACGTCAAGAAACTGGCCCAGCGTCACATCGCGACGCATCCGCGCGTATTCGGCACGGACGAGGCGTGCGTGGGGGTGAGTGACGATCGCCTCTTCGAGGAGATCGTCACTCCAAGCAACCAACAGGTCACCGAGCAGGATGGCGCCGGAGACGCCAAAGTCTGCGCTGTTGCCGCTCCAGCCTGCGTCGCGGTGTGCGGTCTCCAGACCGCGGTGAGCCGCCGGGCGCCCACGGCGGGTGTCGGAATGATCGATGAGGTCATCGTGCACGAGCGCTGCGGCTTGGAAAATCTCCAGCGACGTGGCAACCGCGATGGCTTCATCAGCAAGCGGAGCGCCGCCGGCAGCGACCCAGCCGGTGTGGCAGAACTGGGCGCGCAGGCGCTTTCCGCCGGTCAGCGTCATCGCGGCAGCGTCAAAAAGCTGGCGGGAAATCGGGCCGGTGCTGGCCGCAGCATCGCGTTGTTCGGCGACGAATCTACCGAGTCGCTGAGAAACTTGGCTTACAAGGTGCATCGGGTCACTCACGAGGCCTAGCCTAGTGTTGATCCTCCGGGATAAACTGGGGCGAACTCGATATCGAACAAGGGGGGCCGCATGCCACTCTCAGAACAAGAGCAGCGAATGCTCGATGAGATGGAGCGCAATCTTCTGCGCACTGACGCCGATGTGGTGAGTGCGACACCCACAGGTGCACCGCTCAACTACCGCAACCTCGTGCTTGGCGCCGTGTTCGTCATCGTTGGCCTCGGTGCCATGGTTGCGGGCGTTGCGATGTTCCAGAGCCTCGGTTCTTCGCAGTTCATCGGCATCATCGTGGGTCTCGTCGGCTTCGGGCTGATGTTCTTTGGCGTCGTTTATGCCGTACGCCCCTCCAAGAAGACAGAGATTCCGAGCCACCTCGAAGACTCGTTTGCCAGCTCCGCAAGCGCACCTCGTGGTTCCACGCAGCGCACGACGAACAAGCAGAGCGGTTTCATGGATCGCATCAACGACCGCTGGGATCGCCGCCAGAACCCCGAAGACTAAGCATTCTTAAAATGAACCCCGCATCAGGTGCGCCGATGCGGGGTTATTTTTGTGTCTGCGTTTGCTATGAGGACGAGCTTCCGAGCGTGTGTGCGGCCTGAAGGAGCAACCCGGCACCGAAACCGGAATGTCTCCGTCATGCCGTTCATGATGGCGCTCACCGCATGCCGGGAAAGACGTGGGTTCCGATGAGCGGTGAGCGAGGCGGAACCACGACTTCAGTGACGCCGCGGAGCGGCTCCAAAAGTGCATCCGCATCGAGGTCGACGGTGTATTGCTGATGGAGCTCGGTTGCTAGCCATGGCAAGTCCGGCGGCATGGGGGAGCCGGACCGATCGGGGAGAACGCGGCAGCCGATAAGCAACATGAGGGGGAGTAGCGCGGCGACCGCGCCGTTCACACTGATGAGCGCTGTCAGCACCGCGACTAGTAGCGAGATCAGCACGATCAGTGCTGTGTGTCTGCTCCCGGCTTGAGCGATCATTTTCTGCCCGGCCCACGCGGTGACACCGGTGGCGTCGAGCGATTCGCTGACCACGAAGAGTGACGCGATAAACAACACGGTCGGATCTCCGAAGCCGGCGAGGGCTTCGGGCAGGGACAGGACGCCCGTGAAGAACAATGCGAGGGCAACTCCCGTGGCGACCAGAGCGATAGGAATGCGATTGCTCAAAAAACCCAGCACGGCGAAACCGAGGATGCCAAGCGCCGCGGCAATCGGGTCAATGGGGTGCCCTTCTGTCATCAACCCGCGGTGACCATTCGGCTCTCAAACTAGCGTCACGCCCGTCGCGAGCACCAGGGGGTGTGGCTGCGATCGTGGATTCTCCATTTCCCTCCCCACCCAGCATTTGGCTCCATCTTTCCCCATGTTGGCCGCCAATTCTCCGGCTTCGGACGCGTTGATGCGTGTCTCATCGGCATTCCGGAGGGAGTGGGCGCCAATTCCCTCCACCGGCACCTGCCGCGTAATCACGCGGGACTTTCGCTACTCACCGGGAATATTGTGATGTTTTCGTAGACGAAGTGGGGAGAAGTGGAGTAAAGTGGGGCGCATACCGAACCGAGGCCGACGGGAAGGGGGGTGAGAGGCCGATGTTGCTGGGTACCCACTCACCGAAGCTCGACGACAAAGGTCGCGTCATCCTTCCCGCTAAGTTCCGTGAAGACCTCGCTGGGGGCGTCGTCATCACTCGCGGGCAAGAGCGTTGTCTCTACGTGTTTTCGAATGCTGAGTTCGAGTCGGTGCACGAGCGCATCCGCCAGGCCCCCCTGAGCAACAAGCAGGCTCGTGACTTTCTCCGCATGTTCCTCTCCGGAGCGAGCGCAGAAATGCCCGACAGCCAGAACCGCATCACTATTCCGCCGGCGCTTCGCCAGTACGCCGGACTGGAAAAGGAACTCATCGTTACCGGTGTCGGCGCCCACGCCGAAATCTGGAACGCGGAGGCCTGGAACAACTACCTGGCAGGCAACGAAGAATCCTACGCAGAGATGGAACAGGAGGTGATTCCCGGTCTGTTCTAGCCCTGCGCTGTGACTCCTTTCCGCGCGCCCTGACTTCACTTCCCCGATGGCAGGTCTCGCGGAGGGGCATCAGAGCACAGGGAGACCCGAAATCTCATGAACCCGAACGAAATCCACACACCCGTCATGCTCGAGCGCTGCATCGAGCTACTGGAGCCGGCAATCGCCCGCCCCGGCGCTGTCTTTGTCGACGCGACGCTCGGCATGGGAGGCCACTCCGAAGCGATCCTTGACCGCTTCGACAACCTGACGCTCATTGGTCTTGACCGCGACACCGACGCTCTGCGCATCGCGGGGGAGCGGCTCGCACGATTCGGCGACAGGTTCCGTCCGGTGCACACCGTCTATGACGGCATCGCTGACGCTGTCCACGGCGAAGGCTTCGACCACATTGACGGCGTGCTGTTCGACCTGGGTGTCTCCTCGCTCCAGCTCGACATGGCCGAGCGCGGCTTCGCCTACGCGAAGGATGCACCGCTGGACATGCGCATGGACCAGACCCAGGGCATCACCGCCGCTGACATTCTGGCAACGTACTCCGAGGGCCAGCTGCGCCGCATCTTCGAGGTCTACGGCGAAGAAAAGCTTGCCGGTCGCTACGCTCGCGCCATCCTGAGCGCGCGTGAGTCGGAGCCGATCGCAACGTCGACGCAGCTCGTGTCGATCCTGACGGATGCCACCCCCGGTGCACTGCTGAGCGCCGGCCACCCCGCCAAGCGCGTCTTCCAGGCGCTCCGCATCGAGGTCAACGCTGAGCTCGCGGCTGTCGAGGCCGCAATCCCGGCCGCGATGGACCTGCTGAACGTCGGTGGCCGCATTGTCGTGATGGCGTACCAGTCGCTGGAAGACCGCTTTGTGAAGCGCGCCTTCGCGGCGGCCAGCTCATCCACCGGCCCGAAGGGCCTCCCGGTGGAACTCGAGGAGTTTGCTCCGAGGTTCCGCCTCATTACCAAGGGTGCTGAACTCGCCGACGAGGCCGAACGTCAGCGCAACCCACGATCTATTCCGGTCCGTACCCGTGCGGCTGAGCGTGTGAGGGAGGCACGATGAGCCTGGCAGAGGCGATTACCGTCCCGATTCCCCGTCCCGAGCGTGAGGCCCCGGTCGCGCCGCAGCGCGAACGCCACCTGCGCCCGGTCGCCACGCCGGCGAAGGTACGCAAGCCTCGCGTCGCGTACGCGATGACCGCCCTCATAGGCGCCGTCCTGATCGGCGCCGCGCAGATGGGCCTGTCACTGGCGACGACGGCGACGACGTACGAAATCCGTGAGCTGCAGACGCAGCAACGCGACTTGACCGTGCAGTCACAGCTTCTCAGCGAAGAGCTTGCTGGGCTGTCGTCGCCCCAGTATTTGGCCGCCAACGCAGCGTCCGTTGGCATGGTCATCGGCGCATCGCCCACGTACCTGCGACTCAGCGACGGTGCCGTAATCGGTACCGGTGAGGTTGCCGGTAAGTCAACGGTCGATGTTCTTCGCACACCGGCTGTTTCAAACGCACTGATTGCCAACACGCCGCTCGCGACCGCACCCGGGAGCACAATCGGTGGTGCAATTCCAGTAGCGGCACCGTCTGAGACGGCAGATAACTTGTCCGCGACCGCTCCGGTTGTGGAGACTCCACAGTTGCCTCCGGTGATCTCAGACGGAATTCCCACACCAGAAACGCGCTAACGAATCGGAGCCTCGATGACCACGCGGGCCACACGCACGCCACGCCGGCGCACCTCGGTGGCTCTGCTGCTGATCTTTGGAGTCCTGATCGCTTTCACCGTCCGCCTGATCGATATTCAGGTCGTGAAGGCTGAGGAGTACACCGATGCATTCAAGGCTGCCCGCCTCGCTGATGGTGACGTTCTGTATGGCACGCGCGGCGAGATCGTCGACAAAGATGGCACCGTGCTCGCGTCGACCTCGGTCGAATACGCGTTGCAGCTCGACCCCGAGATTATCAAGGACTACGACGTCTATTACGACGGGTTCGACAAAGACCCGACGGTCGTGACGTGGGAAATGGCTCGCGCCAAGATCGCGGCCGCAACAGCCATGACTGAAGACGAGGTTCAGGCAGCTCTGGACAACGCGCCGAGCCCGCGCTGGGCTCCAGTGAAGAGTGGCCTCACGACGCAGCAGTACCTCGACCTCCGCGCGATCGGCGTGCCCTACATCGCGTCCACACCAACCGAGAAGCGCATCTACGAGAACGGTGCTGTCGCGGGAAACATCGTCGGTTTCACCGGATCGGACGGGGCACCGCTCGCCGGCATCGAGTTGATGGAAGACGCGTGCCTCTCGGCGACGAACGGTGCCACGACGTATGAAGTGGGCGGCAACGGCGAGATCATTCCGGGTTCGCAAGAGACAGAGCCCGCGGTCGATGGCGGCACCGTCACGCTCACGCTTGACGCTGATCTGCAGTGGTACATGCAGCAGATGATCACCGAAGAGGTCGGCATTCAGGGCGCAAAGTACGGCTCGGTGCTCGTCGTCGAGTCAAAGACGGGCAAGATTCGTGCGGCCGCAGAGTACGACACCGTCGATTCCAACTCGCCCGGTGGCTCGTCAGGTAGCTCGCGTCTGTTTGTGGACAGCTTCGAGCCCGGGTCGACGTTCAAGGCTATTACCGCGGCCATGATCATGCAGGAGCGCGTCGCAACCCCCATGACCTCGGTTTGGGCCAGCGGCTATGAGACCTTTGACAATGGCGCCGCGGTCGGCGACGCCTTTCGCCACGACAGCTACCATTACACGCTTGCCGGTGCCCTGATCGACTCTTCGAACGTGGCCCTGAGTAAGTTCGGAACCATGCTGCCGCCGCAGAAGCGATACGAATGGTTGCAGAAGTTTGGTGTTGGCGAGATCACCGATGTCGCATTCTCCGGCGAAGAAGATGGCGTGCTGCACCCGGTCGAAGACTGGGACTACCAAACCATCTATGCGTCGACATTCGGACAATCATTCCAGGTCACGGCCCCGCAGGTTGCCAGTGCCTACCAAGTCATCGCCAATGACGGCGTGAAGCAGCCGCTCCAGCTCATCGAATCGTGCACCAACGCGGACGGCACCGTCGATAAGCCGACTGTGGCTGAGCCGGAGCGCATTCTCGATGTCGACGTCGCGAGCGACCTTTCACTCATGATCGAGAATGTGGCCGAGCAGGGTGGTATCGCCGACATGATTCGTGTTCCGGGCTTCCGCATCGCTGCCAAGACCGGTACCGCACAGACCTACGACGACGCCACCGGCGGCTACAAGGCCAACGTTTATGACACCTCGATCGTCGGCTACGCCCCCGCAGACGACCCCGAGTACGTCGTCATGATCACCCTCAAAGAGCCGACTAGGGTAACCTCGTCTACGGCAACCGCACCCGCCTTTCAAAAGGCCATGACTCAAGTTTTGAAGAACTACCGCGTTATGCCATCCGAGACGCCCATCCCCGCACTTCTTCCGAAGTTCGCTGAATAACGGGCGCACCTGCACGGAGAATTTCACATGATTGCCCTCACTCTCGCCGAGGTTGAAACCATCGTCGGCGGAACCATCCACGCGCGTCGCGGAGACACCGCTGAGACCGTTGTTTCTGGCGTTGTCGACACCGACTCGCGCAACATGACTCCCGGTGGCATATTCGTCGCCAAGCCGGGGGAGACCACGGATGGTCACCGCTTCGTCGGCGCCGCCGTTGAAAACGGCGCCACCCTCGCGCTTGTCGAACACGTTGTTGACGAAGACATCACGCAGATCGTGGTTGCTGACGTCGTTCTCGCGATCGCAGACCTGGCCCGGGCCGTTGTCGCCCGCGTGCGCGCGCACGGTCACCTCAAGATCGTCGGCATCACCGGTTCCAACGGCAAGACCACCACGAAGAACATGCTCCTGCGCATTCTGCAGGAGGAGGGTGAGACCGTCGCTCCCATCGCTTCGTATAACAACGAAGTGGGCGCGCCTCTTACGATGCTGCGCGTCACCGACACCACCGAATATTTGGTCTCAGAGTTTGGTGCCTCCGGCCCCGGCGAGATCGCGCGCCTGGCGGGCCTCGTTACGCCCGACGTTAGCGTTGTGCTGATGGTCGGTATGGCACACGCGGGTGGCTTCGGTGGCATCGAATCCACTGTGAAGGCGAAGACCGAACTCGTACAGGCCCTCGCGCCCGGCGGAACCGCCGTGCTCAACGCCGATGACCCCCGTGTTGCCTCGATGGCACCGGTGGCCGAAACTCAGGGCAACGCCGTGGTGTGGTTCGGCCACGCCCCGACTGCTGATGTTCAGGCTGGCGAGATGGCCGTGTCGGCCGCCGGAACCACGTGCGACGTGCAGGTAGACGGCAAGACCCTGCCGATGAGCTTGAAGGTTCTCGGTGCCCACCACGTTATGAACGCCCTGGCCGCCATTACCGCCGCTCGGGTGCTGGGTGTCGCTCCGGAAACGTCTATCGCACGCCTCGAGACCGTGGATCTCGCCGAGCGCTGGCGTATGCAGGTGATGGGCAACGACAGCGTGCGCATCATTAACGACGCGTACAACGCGAGCCCCGACTCGATGGCTGCCGCTCTGCGTACGCTTGCTCAAATCACCGAACCGCACGAGCGCACCGTCGCCGTGCTCGGCGCCATGAGCGAACTGGGCGAGTTCGATGGCGAAGCGCACGACCGCATTGGTCTGCTCGCGGTGCGTCTGCGCATTCAGCGCATCGTCGTCGTTGGTGCCGCCGCGCGTCGACTGTTTATCTCCGCGATTGGCGAGGGCTCGTGGGATGGCGAACCCGTGTTCTTTGAAGACGCCGATGCCGCCTTCGACTACCTCAAGATAGAGTTGCGTGACGGCGACCGGGTGCTCGTGAAATCCTCGAACTCCGCGGGTCTGCGCTTTCTGGGCGATCGTCTGGGAGGATTGTTCTCGTGAGATCACTCCTTGCGGCTGCGGTCATTGCGTTTGCCTTTACGCTGTTCCTCACCCCGGTCTTTCTGAAGTTCTTCCGAAAGTGGGGCTGGGGGCAGGTCATTCGCACACCCGAAAGCGCGAACAACCCCAAGCACGGCGCGAAGCGCGGCACGCCCACGATGGGTGGCGTCATCTTCATCATCGCCACGCTTGTCGGCTACCTCATCGGTACCTACACCGGCAACAACCCGCCCACGATCTCGGGCTTGCTCGTGTTGTGGCTCATGGTCGGCTTCGGCGTCGTTGGCTTCATCGACGACTACATGAAGGTCAGCAGGCAGAACAGCCTCGGTCTCTCTGGCTGGCGCAAGATCATCGGCCAGCTCCTGGTGATGATTCCGTTCGGCATCGTTTCGCTCAACTTCCCGAACGAATACAACGTCACTCCCGCGAGTGACTCAATCTCGCTCTTCCGCGACATCGCCGTACTGAGCTTCATGCCGCTGGGCTTTGTGCTCGGGTGGCTGCTGTACCTCGCGTGGATCTCGCTCATGGGCGTGGCAACGTCCAACGCCACCAACCTGACCGATGGTCTTGACGGCCTTGCCGCTGGTTCCGGTGTCTTCGTCATCGGTACCTACAGCCTCATCGCCTTCTGGCAGTTCAACCAGCGTTGCGAAGTCGCGCCGGAAGAGCTCATCGCCGGGTGCTACGGCAACATCCGCGACCCCCTCGACCTCGCGATCGTGAGCGCTTCGTTCATCGGTGCCCTCGTGGGCTTCCTGTGGTGGAACGCACCGAAGGCCAAGGTCTTCATGGGCGACACCGGTTCGCTCGCCATCGGCGGCGTTCTCACCGCGATGGCGATCCTGACGCACACTGAGCTGCTGCTCATCGTCATCGGCTTCGTCTTCCTGATGGGCCCCGGCTCCGTCATCCTGCAGCGCTACTACTTCAAGCTGACGAAGGGTAAGCGTCTCTTCCTCAATAGCCCGTTCCACCACCACCTCGAAATGCGTGGCTGGCCAGAACCGACGATCGTCGTGCGCATGTGGATCATCGCCGGCGCGTGCGCGGTCACCGGTATGGGTCTCTTCTACGTTGAATGGCTTTCCCGCGTATGACGCTTGATCACCTCACCAGCTGGTACTCCGATTGGAAGGGCCTTCGCGTCGCTGTGCTCGGCCTCTCGTCAACGGGTTTCTCGGTTGCTGACACGCTTGCCGAACTGGGCTCAGACGTTCGCGTTTTCACCGAGTCTTCGTCGGAAGAGTACGCACGCCTGTTGCCCGTCATCGGCGTTGGTCTCGTTGAGAAGTCGCTGCAGGAGATTCCGGACGAGCTCGTGGAGTTTGCTCCCGAGGTCGTTATCGCGTCGCCCGGATTCGCGCCGCACCACCCGGTTATCCAGTGGGTGCAAGAGCAGGGCATCGCGCTGTGGGGCGATATTGAGCTTGCCTGGCGCGTGCGTGACAAGGTCACGCGTGCGGACGGCTCGCCTGCCGAGTGGATTCTGATCACCGGAACCAACGGCAAGACCACGACGACGCGGCTGACGGCATCGATGCTGGTTGCGGGTGGGCTCAAGGCCGCGCCCTGCGGCAACATCGGCGTGCCGATTCTTGACGCGGTGCGTGACCCTGAAGGCTTTGACGCGCTCGTTGTTGAACTCTCCAGCCACCAGCTTTGGTACTTGGGTCTGTCAACGCCCGCCGGTCAACCGGTTCCGGCCGCCAGCGTCTGCCTCAACCTCGCTGACGACCACCTGATCTGGCACGGCTCGTTTGAGGCCTATCGCGACGCGAAGGCGATTGTTTACCGCAACACGAAGTTCTCGTGCGTGTACAACAAGGCAGATCTCGCGACGCGCGACATGGTCGAAGATGCCGACGTTATCGAGGGTGCGCGTGCCATCGGGTTTGACCTCGGTGTGCCCGGGCCGAGCGATCTCGGTGTCGTCGACGGACTGCTCGTTGACCGTGCTTTCCTTGACGATCGCCGCAACGCCGCGCTCGAGATCATTGACGTTGACACGCTCGCGAACTTGAACCTCGCGGCCCCGCATATCGCGTCAAACATCTTGGCGGCAACGGCACTCAGCCGCACGCTCGGCATCACGACCGAAGACGTCAACGCGGCGCTTCAGACTTTCCGCCTCGACCCGCACCGCATCGAGCTTGTGGCTCGTGCTGCTGGCGTGACCTGGATCGACGACTCGAAGGCGACGAACCCGCACGCCGCGGCATCGTCACTGACCGCATTTCCTGGTGCGGTCTGGGTTGTCGGTGGCCAACTCAAGGGCGTCGACATTTCTGATCTGGTCGCCGCTCGTGGTGTGAAGGCCCGCGCTGCGATTGTGATTGGCGTCGAGCGCACCGCTGTTGTTGAAGCGTTCGCGCGACACGCGCCCAATGTGCCTCTTTTTGAGGCCGTCGCAACCGACACTGAAGAGATCATGGACGCGGTCGTGCGTATTGCGGCTGAGGTTGTGACAGACGGGGATGTGGTCTTGCTGGCGCCGGCAGCGGCGTCATTTGACCAGTTCACCGGTTACGACCAGCGCGGCGAGCTCTTCGCACAGGCAGTCCGCAAGTGGGCAGAGAAGGAGTCGGGCGATGACCAGCAACACGACATCGCCGACCCCGAGCACTGAAGACGACGGCGCGCGCGGTCAGGCCGCACGCGTTTTTCTGGGTCTGAAGATCAAGCCGGTTCCGGTTGAATTCATGCTCATCGCATCGGCGGCCCTGCTGCTGACGATCTTCGGACTCGTCATGGTGCTGTCGGCGACGAGCGCTTCGCCGACAGCACCGCTCGACACGTTCATGAAGCAGGGCGTTTTCGCGCTCATCGGTATTCCGCTGATGTTCGTGCTGAGCCGCTTTTCGATGTCGTTCTTCAAGAAGATGGCCTGGCCGATTCTGGGGCTTGCGCTCGTGTTGCAATCCTTGATTCTCACGCCCTTGGCTGTGCACGCCGATGGCAACACCGCCTGGGTCATGATCGCCGGGCAACAGTTTCAGCCGGCTGAGTTCTTGAAGGTGGCAACCGCGCTCTGGGTTGGTTATGTGCTGTACCGCAAGCAGGCCCTGCTGGGTCTGTGGCGGCACGTGTTCATTCCGTTGGTGCCGGTCTCGGCACTCATCCTGGGTTCTGTTCTTGTCGGTAAAGACCTCGGTACAGCCATGGTGCTGATGATGATCTTGCTGTCAGCGCTGTACTTCTCGGGGGTCAAGCTCCGCGTCTTCTTTCTGCCGCTCATCATCGGTGCCATCGGCGTCGCTGTACTGGCGCTCACAAACCTGAACCGCCTGGACCGCATCATGTCGGTCTTCAGCGACTGCACCGGCGACGCGTATGACAACGTTTGCTACCAACCGATGCACGGCATCTGGGGCCTCGCGAGCGGAGGCATTTTCGGCCTCGGCCTGGGTAACTCGAAGATGAAGTATGAGTGGCTACCCGCCGCGCAGAACGACTACATCTTTGCGATTGTCGGAGAAGAGCTGGGGCTGATCGGATGCCTCGTCGTGCTTGCGTTGTTTGCAACGTTTGCTGTCGGCGCATTCCGTATCGTGCGCCGCACACCCGACCCCTTCGTACGCATCGTTTCCGGTGCGATTGCCGTGTGGATCGTCGGCCAGGCACTCATCAACATCGGTGTCGTCCTGCGTCTGTTGCCACCGCTGGGTGTTCCGTTGCCGTTCATGTCGCAGGGCGGAACCTCGCTGCTGAGCGTGCTCATTGCGTGCGGCGTGCTGCTGTCGTTTACGCGCACCCTGCCCGAGATTCCGGCGTCTACGAACGTCGTGCCCATGGTTCCGCGCCGCCGCACCGCAGCCTCCTGAGAGCGCGCCCCAGCCACGTGTGGCAGGATTTCCAGGTGACAACGTACTTGCTTGCCGGTGGCGGAACCGCCGGCCACGTTAACCCTCTGCTCGCCGTCGCTGACGGACTCCGTGCGCGTGATGACTCCGCGAACGTGCTCGTTCTTGGCACCAAGGAGGGGCTCGAAGCTCGTCTTGTGCCGCAACGCGGCTACGAGCTCTTGATCGTTGACAAAGTGCCATTCCCGCGCCGACCCAACAAGGCGGCGCTGGCGTTTCCGACGCGCTTTCGCAAGGCGGTCGCGCAAGTGCGCGAGCACATTCGCGCGAACAATGTTGATGTTGTCATCGGCTTCGGTGGGTATGCGGCCGCTCCCGCCTACGTTGCCGCCCGCAAGGCCGGTGTTCCGTTCATCGTGCACGAAGCGAATGCGCGCCCGGGGCTGGCAAACGTGCTGGGTGCACGCCGCGCTGCGGGCGTTGGCGTCGCCTTCGCTGGCACGCCGCTCAAGGGTTCCGATGTCGTTGGCATGCCGCTGCGCCGCGAGGTCGTGGAACTCGACCGCGCCGCTCAGCGTGCTGAGGCCGCCGACTTCTTCGGGCTCGACCCGGCGAAGCCGACACTGCTCGTGTTCGGTGGCAGCCTCGGCGCTCAGCGTTTGAATGAGGCCCTTGAAGGTTCGTGGGAAGACATTCTCGATGCCGGCTGGCAGCTCATTCACATCACGGGGGAGAAGTCGGAGTACGTCGACCCCGAGGTCGAGGGTTACGTCGTGCGTCGCTATGTCGACCGCATGGATCTTGCCTTTGCCGTCGCTGACATGGTTGTTTCGCGCTCGGGGGCCGCGACCGTGAGTGAGATCAGTGCACTCGGACTCCCTGCGATCTACGTGCCGTATGCGGTTGGTAACGGCGAGCAGCGTCTCAATGCGGCGTCTGCCGTCGAGGCGGGTGCTGCGCTCATCATCGACAACGCTGACTTCACGGGCGATGCCGTGCGCGACGATGTCGTGCCGCTGCTGCGCGACGCCGAGCGCCGCCGCGGCATGGAACACGCCGCGGTTTCGGTTGGCATTCGCACCGGCACCGAAAACGTCATCACCATGATCGACGAGGCGCTTTCGGGTCGCTAACCTTTCGTTCCCGTTACATAACCGCTTTCTTGGGCGTGCGGAACCACGGGGCGCGGTCGCGCTCAGCGCTCGGGAATCGAGTGGAGGGCGCGGGTGATCAGCTCGAGGGCGACGTCATCTGAGACGTGAAGCGAGCGCACGACCTCAACAAACGCAGCGGCGGCGTGCTGCACGGCCTGCTCGGTGGCGTCGCCGTGTGCGGCGACGAACGTGCCATGGCGTCCGCGCGTGATGACCACCCCTGCTTCTTCCAACTCCCGATAGGCGCGAGCGATGGTTCCGGCAGCCGTTCCGAGGTCCGCGGCCAACGTACGCACCGGAGGCAATCGCGTGTCGACGGCTAGCGAGCCACTCGCGATGGCATCGATGATCTGCGAACGCAGCTGCTCGTACGGGGCCACCGCGCTGGACCGGTCAATCTGAAACATGGCGTCCTTTCACAACACTGTGGCGCCACCGTATCAGGGCAGGAGCCCCGGGCGTGCCGACGATCCCCTCGGCACGAAGCAACCTACACTTGAGAAGTCATGATTCGACCCGATTTAAGCCTCCCCATCCCTGAGACGATCGACGCTGCGCACTTTATCGGCATCGGTGGCTCGGGCATGAGCGGATTGGCGCGCATGTTCCTTGCCCGTGGCATCCGTGTCTCCGGATCAGACCGGGCCGACAGCCCGGGCCTGCGTGAGCTCGAAGCGCTCGGCGCGACCGTCTACGTCGGGCACGACGCCGCGAACCTCGCTGACGACGTTGACACCGTGATTCACACCGGTGCGATTTGGCCGGAGAACCCAGAGTTCGTGCTCGCGAAGGAGCGTCGCCTGCACGTGATCCACCGTTCGCAAGCCCTGCACTGGCTCATCGGTTCGCACCGCTTGGTGTCGGTCGCGGGCGCGCACGGCAAGACGACGTCGACCGGCATGATCGTCACGGGTCTCACGGCGATGGGGGAGAACCCCACGTTCGTCAACGGTGGCGTCATTGCCGCCCTCGGCGTCTCGAGCGCTCCCGGTAGCGACGACCTGTTCGTCATTGAGGCTGATGAGTCTGACGGCACGTTCTTGCTGTACGACACGTCGATCGCGCTCATCACGAACGTTGACCCCGATCACCTCGACCACTACGGCTCGCGCGATGCGTTCGACGCGGCCTTCGCGCAGTTCGCTAACGAGGCGCGCGAAGCGGTCGTCATCTCATCTGACGACCTCGGTGCCGTCGCCGTGCGCGAGCGCATCACGCATCCCAACGTCATCACGTTCGGCCAGGCTACTGACGCCAACGTGCGCCTGCACGATGTCGCGAGCAACGCCTCGGGCGTTTCGTTCACGATCACCGTCGGTGAGCAGAGTGTGAGCGCGCACATGCCGGTTGCCGGCGTGCACAATGCGCTGAACGCCGCCGGTGCAGCCGCGGTACTCGTTGCCCTCGGCCACGACCTTGAAGCGGCCGTGCGCTCACTTGAAGGCTTCGGCGGAACCGCCCGCCGCTTCGAACTGCACGACACCATCGGCGGCGTGAGCGTCTACGACGACTACGCCCACCACCCGACCGAGGTCGACGCCGCTCTGGCCGCTGCCCGTACCGTTGTTGGGTCGGGACGCATCATCGCGCTGCACCAGCCCCACACCTACTCGCGCACGCAGCTCATGCACCGCGAGTTCGCGGAGGTGCTCGAAAACCGCGCCGACCACACGATCGTGCTCGACGTTTACGGAGCGCGCGAAGACCCGGTTGAGGGTGTCACGGGCGAACTCGTCTCCAACGACTTTGCCGACCCCAGCAACGTGCACTTCGTTGCCGACTGGCAGGCCGCCGCCGATTACGCCGCGCAGGTTGCGCAAGACGGTGACTTTATCGTCACGCTCGGGTGCGGCAACGTGAACCTCATCATTCCGCAGGTGCTCGAAGCGCTGGCCGCTCGCGCGAAGTAATCTATGCGTCGCCCCGAACCTCTTCCACAGCGTCCTCGCGTTGAACCGGCCGTCGAGCCGGTCTTCGACGCGAGCGACGTCGTCGAGGAGTTCGAGGAGTTCGACGAGTGCGTCGACGAACCAGTGACGTTCGGCGACGATTCGTCGCGCGACACGGGTGACGTCACCGAGTGGAACCACGGGGCTGAGGCTGAAGAGCCGGTCACAGCAGATGACGAGGAGACGGCGGTCATCACACCGTTTCACCGCCCGGAAAAGCGCACGGCTGACGAAGCTGCGGATGCGGAACCAGGGTCTTCCGCTTTCGACACAGCCGTCGGTGACGACGCGCGCGACGCCACCGACGCTGATGACGCCACCGATTCATCCGAGGAAACCCCGCAACCCGCCGTCGGCTGGCGTGACGTATGGCGTGCCGCCCGCGCGAAGCGCAAGGCCCTGCGGCGTGAGGTGCGCCGCTTCACCGGCCGTGCGCGCCGTCGTCGCCTCATCTGGATCGTCTCGCTGAGTTCGCTCGCCGCCGTCATCGTCGGCTCCTTCGCGATTGCGTACTCGCCGCTGTTCGCGGTGCAGAAGATCACGGTGACCGGAACCACGTCTCTCGACCCGGCGGTTGTCACCGAATCGCTGTCGGGCCAGATGGGTACCCCGCTTGCCCTCGTCAGCGAGAGTGAGATCAAGGCCGCGCTCGTGACTTTCCCCGCCGTGGAGACTTACACGGTGCAAGCGCGCCCACCGCACGAACTCATCGTGACGATTGTTGAACGTACTCCGGTCGGAGTGGTCGAGACTGACGCCGGGTATTCGCTGGTTGATGCCGCCGGTGTCGTGCTGTCGACGACGCCCGATGCACCCGTTGGTTACCCGTTGTTCCAGGTTGCTGGTGGGCTGGGGGAGAGCACTTTCCGCTCCGCAGGAATGGTGATGCTCTCCATTCCTGACAGTATCCGTGGTTCCGTCTCTAAGGTCACGGCAACCACCCCGGCAGATGTGACGCTGACGCTCACCCCGACCGGCACGCAGATCATTTGGGGCAATGCTGACGATTCGCAGATCAAATCTCAGGTGCTTGAAAAGGCAATGCTGACGCGTCCGATTGACACGGTTTCGGTCTACGACGTCTCTTCGCCGACCGCAATTGTGATGCGTTGACCTATTTCTGACGTCCATGTCACGACACGCGCGCGTGTCGCCGCGATACAGGTCGATTCGGGCCGTACCTTCAATCAAGAGAAATGCATACCCGGCAATTCTTTAACCTTCTACTCGAAGGTGAAGGTTGAACCAGGTTCTAGACACGGAGGCCGGCATGAGCCAGAACCAAAACTACCTCGCCGTCATCAAGGTGGTCGGCGTCGGCGGTGGTGGCGTGAACGCTGTCAACCGCATGATCGAGCTCGGCCTTCGTGGCGTTGAGTTCATCGCGATCAACACGGATGCACAGGCACTGCTGATGAGCGACGCTGACGTCAAGCTTGACGTCGGGCGCGAACTCACCCGCGGCCTCGGTGCTGGCGCTGACCCTGAGGTCGGTCGCCGCGCGGCCGAAGACCACGCTGAAGAGATCGAAGAGGCCCTGCGCGGTGCTGACATGGTCTTCGTCACGGCTGGTGAAGGTGGCGGAACCGGTACCGGTGGTGCTCCGGTTGTCGCCAAGATCGCGAAGTCGATCGGTGCCCTCACCATCGGTGTGGTCACCAAGCCCTTCTCCTTCGAAGGTCGTCGCCGTCAGAGCCAGGCTGAGGCTGGTGTTGCGCGCCTGAAGGAAGAAGTCGACACACTCATCGTCGTGCCGAACGACCGTCTGCTGGAGATCAGCGACCGCGGCATCTCGATGATCGAAGCCTTCGCAACCGCCGACCAGGTTCTCCTCGCCGGTGTGCAGGGCATCACCGACCTGATCACGACCCCGGGTCTGATCAACCTCGACTTCGCCGACGTCAAGAGCGTTATGCAGGGCGCAGGCTCGGCTCTCATGGGTATCGGTTCTGCGCGCGGTGCTGACCGTGCTATCAAGGCTGCCGAGCTTGCCGTTGAGTCGCCGCTGCTTGAAGCATCGATCGAGGGCGCGCACGGCGTGCTGCTGTCGATCCAGGGTGGTTCCAACCTCGGTATCTTCGAGATCAACGACGCCGCTCAGCTCGTCAAGGAAGCCGCACACCCCGAGGCCAACATCATCTTCGGTACGGTCATCGACGACACCCTTGGCGACGAAGTGCGCGTCACGGTGATCGCTGCTGGCTTTGACGGTGGCGAGCCGCAGTCTCGTATTGAGCTGCCCGCTGTCGTCACGCGCCCGGCAGCCCCGGCTGTCGAGCCGGCTGTTGCGGCCGAGAAGGCAGAGGCGGCCGCTGAGGCTCCCGCCGAAGCGCCGGTCGCTGTTCCCGCGAACATGCTCCCGGACGTCGGTGGCTTTGACTCGGCATTCGATGAGGGCGACCTCGACATTCCGGACTTCCTCAAACAGTAATGAGCGAACTTCACACCCGCCTGGCGGAGGTCGATGAGAACATCGCCTCCGCCGCGCGGCGTTTTCACCGAGACCCTGCGGAGATCACCCGCATTGTCGTCACGAAGTTTCATCCCGCGCAGCTGATCACCGATCTGTCTGCGCTGGGTGTGCGCGACGTGGGGGAGAACCGACAACAGGAGCTCTCGCAGAAACGCGAAGAACTCGCGGGCCTCGAAGGCATGCGCTGGCACTTCATTGGGCAAGCGCAGTCGAACAAGGCGCGCCAGATTCGTGCCGCGGCCGACGTCGTGCACTCGGTTGATCGCGAAAAGATCGCCACGGCTCTCGAAGCGGCGGGCGAGCCGGGCGGCTCGATTCTTGACGTGCTTCTGCAGGTCAACCTCACGAATGACCTGGGTCGTGGTGGGGCGGAACCAGATGACATTGAGAAGCTCGCCACTGTCATTGCTGGCATGTCAACGCTGCGCCTGCGCGGTGTGATGGCTGTCGCGCCGCTTGACGAAGACCCGGCACCCGCATTCGAACGTCTCGCCGGATACTCCGGTCTCGTTCGCGGCGTCGTGGCCGGTGCCACGTGGATTTCGGCAGGCATGAGTCATGACTTTGCCGAAGCAATCGCGCACGGCGCGACACACCTACGAATTGGTTCCGCAATCACCGGAACACGCCCCGCCCGGGGATAACCTGCCTACAGACGAGCACACAACGGAGGACGCGATGTCGAACCCGCTCAAGAAGACCATGGTGTACCTCGGCCTGGCCGACGAAGAAGAAACGTACACCCAACCGGCCGCCGAGGTGCCGGCGAAGACGCGTGGCCGCGAAGCTCGTGAGGTCCGCGAGGTTGAGCAGGCTGAGCCTGCCACCGCGCCCGTGACCCCGCTGCGCCGCCCCGCTGTCGTTCGTCAGCCCGCTGCCGGGGCCGTCAACGAGATTTTGACGGTACACCCCAAGCAGTATCGCGATGCTCAGAACATTGCCGAGAGCTTCCGTGACGGCATCCCCGTCATCATGAACCTGTCGCAGATGTCCGACGCCGAAGCTCGTCGACTCATTGACTTCGCTAGCGGTCTCGCCAGCGGCCTATACGGCAAGATTGAGCGCGTCACGAGCAAGGTATTCCTGCTGTCGCCGGAGAACATTGCCGTTTCGGGTGACGGTGGCATTGCACACGCTGACGGCGACATCACGCCGTTCGCGCAGCCGTAATCCGTGGGCCTGCTCCAGGTCGCGATGGCGATCGTGAGCTACGCCATCATGTTGTACATGATGGCGCTGTTCGCGCGCTTCATCCTCGATCTCATTCCTATGTTCAGCCGCGATTGGCGGCCCAAAGGACTCGGTTTGGTATTTGCCGAGTTCATTTTTACGATCACAGACCCGCCGCTCAAGTTTGTGCGCAAACTGGTCAAGCCCATTCGGCTCGGTGCCGTACAGCTTGATCTGTCGTTCATGATCGTCATGATTGTTTGTTTATTTGCCTACAGGATCACGTTCAGTCTCGCGGCATAAGTATCGCGCGGCTATGCTGAAACAGGCAGGGGATTTTCCAGTGCTTGTTGGCCTGATCCCGAACCGAACGCAGTGAAGTAAGGAGCCACCATGGCATTGACCCCGGATGACGTTGTCACCAAGCAGTTCCAGCACGTCCGGTTCAAGGAAGGTTTTGACCCGGATGAGGTCGATGACTTCCTGGATGAAATCGTCGTTGAATGGCGTAAGACCATTGAAGAAAACGTCGAGCTGAAGGCGAAGCTGGCAGCATTCGAATCGGGTGAAGCCGCCGCTCCGGCACCGGACGCAGCAGCGCCTGTAACCGCTCCCGTTGTCGAAGAGCCCGTTGCACCAGCACCGGTCGTTGAGAACAACGTTCCGACGCAGAGCGCAAGCATCATTGAGCTGGCTCAGCGCCTGCACGACGAGCACGTTGCTGAGGGTAAGAGCCAGCGCGACAAGCTCATCGCCGAGGCCAAGGAACAGGCTTCGACCATCGTTTCTGAAGCCGAAGCAAGCAGTCGCGCCGAGAAGGAGCGCCTCGACAAGGAGCGCACCGTTCTCGAGGGTCGCATCTCGGAGCTTCGCGAGTTCGAGCGCGAGTACCGCGCTAACCTCCGCAAGTACATTGAGGGTCAGCTGACCGACCTCGACTCGGCAAGCTCGGCTTCCGGTTCGGCTCCGGTCTCAGCGATCGGCCTCTGAGTCACCTCTTGACCACTCGGCCCCAACTCTCACGGGCAGCGGCCGGTACCATCATCGCGATCTTCGCGATCCTGGTGCTGGCCGCTGACCAGTTCACCAAGTTTGTCGCCCTGAACAACCTCGAGATCGAGGTTCCCACTCCGGTGCTGGGCGACTTTCTGCAGTTCTATTTGACGTTCAACCCGGGCGCAGCATTCTCGCTGGGTGAGGGCGTCACCTGGATCTTCACGATCGTGCAGGCTGTCGCAGCACTCACCGTGGTTTTCCTCGGGTTGACGCGCATCCGCTCCCGTCGCTGGGCCTTCGTGCTCGGCGCACTGCTGGGCGGCGTGAGCGGCAACCTGACCGACCGGTTGTTTCGTGAACCCGGATTCGCGGTCGGACACGTCGTCGACTTCATCTACACGCCGTGGATGATGCCCGCGATTTACAACATTGCTGACATCTTCATCGTCTGCAGCATGATCGTGGTTGCCCTGCTGATCCTGCTGGGCATCAACTTCGATGGCGCGCGCGAGAAAGCGGAACCAGCGGCTGAGACCGTGGTTGGTGAAGTTTCCGAAGACGACCGGTATGAGTCTCGTCGGGAGCGCCGTGCGCGGGAGGACGCGGAGTCGGCTGACGCACCTGCGGCCGACGTATCTGCCGAGTCAGCAGACGAACCGGCCGACGAGAAGCCCGCAGCTTCGGCATGACCATGGAGTCGCAGAGCTTCACCATTTCTGAGGAGCTCGACGGGCGCCGTGTTGACGCGGCGCTCGCGAGCCTCCTCGATGTTTCGCGCACGTTTGCGGCCGAGATCACTGAGGCCGGCGGCGTCTTCGTTGACGGACGCATGGTGTCAAAGTCTGACAAGGTCCGCGCCGGTAGCCGTCTTGACGCTGCGTGGACGCCCAAGCAAGAACCCACCGTGATTCCGGTGCAGGTGCCTGAGCTCGGCATCATTTACGACGATGACCACATCGTGGTCGTTGACAAGCCGGTCGGCGTCGCTGCTCACCCGTCCATGGGGTGGGAAGGCCCGACTGTGCTCGGTGCTCTCGCCGGCGAGGGCTACCGCATTGCCACGACGGGCCCCGCCGAGCGTCAGGGCATCGTGCACCGCCTTGATGCGGGTACCAGCGGACTCATGGTTGTCGCTAAGTCTGAGCACGCATACTTCACGCTCAAGGCGGCGTTCAAGGAGCGCACGGTCGAGAAGATTTACCACGCCATCGTGCAGGGGTACATGGACCCGCTGAGCGGAACCATTGATGCGCCGATTGGGCGTCACCCGTCGCACTCGTGGAAGTTTGCCGTAACGCGCGATGGCAAAGACTCCGTGACGCAATACGAAACCCTCGAGGCTTTCGCGGGTGCCTCGCTCCTCGAAATTCATCTCGAAACGGGCCGTACCCACCAGATTCGCGTGCACATGTCTGCGATGCGCCACCCCTGCGTTGGCGACCCGCTCTATGGTTCCGACCCCACTCTCAACGAGAAACTGGGCCTGTCACGCCAGTGGCTACACGCTCACAAGCTCGCCTTCACGCACCCGGCAACGGGGGACTGGGTGCAGTTCGAGTCGCCGTACCCGGCTGATCTGCAACACGCCCTGGACGTTCTCGAAGCAAGCTAGCGACGCGAGTTCGAAAGTGCCGTGAACTCAACCTGCCCGAGTGCAGGATTACTAGTGTGAGGACAGATCTTGACATTATTCGGCAATCGCAGGCCCACCCGCCTGCCTTCGCCGAACTCTACGACAGGCACGCAGAGCGCCTGACCCGGTTCGCAGTGCAGCGCGTCGGCCGTGATGCCGCCGACGATGTGGTGATCGAGACCTTCTTAATCGCCCTGCCGGAAACGCGATCGTTTCAACGACGAATACGAAAATGCGACGGTGGCGTCACAAAAGTCGTTCGTTCAAGACCTTTTCGTCTCGAGCGCATACGACGAACGGATGTGGGCCGTTCGTGAGGACCACGGCAGCGTGGACTACTGGGGGGACGCTTCAGAACTGCAGGCACCATCGGCAGTCACGCTCAACGAGTATTCGGAGTTCTACGGGGTTTACGAGTTCAGCTATCTCGTCAACCCGGAGGAGTACGCAGCGATGCCGCGGGACCCCCAAGAACTCGCTGATTACCTCATCGCGCTCCACGGTAGGAGCGCAGCGCACGTCGCGTTCCCGACGCGTGTTACACCATCGAAAACATGGGCCTGGTCGACGAACTTCCGTAGCAGGCGCCGACCCTCGCGCCCCGTTGCAGCGCGAGGGTCGGTGGCCCCGGGTAGGCTCGAAGAGTGACATCCGATTCCTTCGTACACCTGCACGTCCACTCCGAATTTTCGATGCTGGACGGTGCTGCTCGACTGACCTCAATGGTCGAAGAGGCGGCGCGGCAGGAGATGCCGGCGATCGCCGTCACCGACCATGGCAACACGTTTGGTGCGTTCGAGTTCTACAAGACCGCGACCGCTGGCGGCATCAAACCGATCATCGGTATTGAGGCCTACGTCACGCCGGGCACGCACCGCACCGACAAGACGCGTATTCGCTGGGGCACGGCCGAGCAACAGGGCGATGATGTCTCGGGTTCGGGTGCGTACACGCACATGACGATGTGGGCCGAGAACAACACCGGTCTGCATAACCTCTTCCGCCTCTCGTCGAAGGCGAGCATCGAGGGCTACTACTTCAAGCCGCGTATGGACCGCGACCTACTCAACACGTACCACGAGGGCATCATCGCGACGACGGGTTGCCCGTCGGGCGAGGTCCAGACCCGCCTGCGCTTGGGCCAGTACAACGAGGCGCGCGCCGCGGCGGCTGAGTTTCAAGACCTGTTTGGCAAAGAAAACTACTTCGCCGAAATTATGGATCACGGTCTCGACATTGAGCGCCGCATCATGGGCGACCTGCTCAAGATCGCGAAAGACCTGAAGATTCCGCTCGTCGGCACGAACGACTCGCACTACACCCACCAGCATGACGCCGACGCGCACTCGGCGCTGCTGTGTGTGCAGTCGGGTTCGACGCTCGATGACCCGAAGCGCTTCAAGTTCGACGGCGACGGGTACTACCTCAAGACCGCCGATGAGATGCGTCACCTGTTCCGTGACAACCCCGAGGCCGTCACGAACACGCTCCTCATCGCTGAGCGCTGCAACGTCACGTTCGACACCGACACCAGCTACATGCCGCGCTTCCCGGTTCCGGAGGGGGAGACTGAAGAGAGCTGGTTCGCGAAAGAGGTCGAAAAGGGCCTGCACTACCGCTACCCGGGTGGCATCCCTGACGACG
The DNA here is from genome assembly GCF_050408675.1 of Microbacterium daqui. Classification (NCBI taxonomy): domain Bacteria; kingdom Bacillati; phylum Actinomycetota; class Actinomycetes; order Micrococcales; family Microbacteriaceae; genus Microbacterium; species Microbacterium daqui. The sequence goes on from NZ_JBNTKF010000001.1 coordinate 22,961, forward strand.
TGCGCAAGCAAGCCGACTATGAGGTCGGCATCATCCTGCAGATGAAGTTCCCGGGCTACTTCCTCGTCGTCGCCGACTTCATCAACTGGGCAAAAGACCACGGCATCCGCGTCGGCCCCGGTCGTGGTTCCGGTGCCGGCTCGATGGTCGCGTACGCCATGCGTATTACCGACCTCGACCCGCTGCCTCACGGCCTCATCTTCGAGCGCTTCCTGAACCCTGACCGTGTCTCGATGCCTGACTTCGACGTCGACTTTGACGACAGGCGCCGCGGCGAGGTCATCCAGTACGTGACCGAGAAGTACGGCGACGAGCGCGTGGCGCAGATCGTCACGTACGGAACCATTAAGGCCAAGCAGGCGCTGAAAGACGCCGGCCGTGTGCTTGGTTTCCCGTTCAGTATGGGGGAGAAGCTCACCAAGGCGATGCCGCCCGCGGTGATGGGTAAAGATATGCCGCTCACCGGCATGTTCGACAAAGACCACCCGCGCTACAAAGAGGCGAGCGAGTTCCGCGCGGTCGTTGAGAGCGACCCCGAAGCTCGAACTGTCTTTGACACCGCGCTCGGTATCGAAAACCTGAAGCGCCAGTGGGGTGTGCACGCCGCCGGTGTGATCATGTCGTCTGACCCACTGATCGACATCATCCCGATCATGAAGCGTGAGCAAGACGGGCAGATCGTCACGCAGTTCGACTACCCGTCGTGTGAGTCTCTTGGCCTCATCAAGATGGACTTCTTGGGGCTGCGAAACCTCACGATCATCTCTGACGCGCTCGATAACATCAAGGCGAACCGGGGTGAAGACCTCGATCTTGAAGGTCTTGCGCTTGACGATGCGGCGGCATACGAGTTGCTGTCTCGCGGTGACACGCTCGGCGTGTTCCAGCTTGATGGTGGCCCCATGCGTTCGCTACTGCGCCTCATGAAGCCCGACAACTTTGAAGACGTTTCGGCTGTTATTGCGCTGTATCGCCCGGGCCCGATGGGTGCGAACTCGCACACCAACTACGCGCTGCGTAAGAACGGCCTGCAACCGGTCACGCCGATTCACCCCGAGCTCGAAGAGCCGCTGAAAGACATCCTCGACATTAGCTACGGCCTGATCATCTATCAGGAGCAGGTTATGGCGATCGCCCAGCGCGTCGCTGGCTTCTCTCTTGGTCAAGCAGACATTCTGCGTCGCGCCATGGGTAAGAAGAAGAAGAGCGAGCTCGACAAGCAGTACGAGGGCTTTCACGACGGCATGATCGAGCGTGGTTTCGGCGAGGCCGCGATCAAGTCACTGTGGGACATTCTGCTTCCTTTCTCCGACTACGCCTTCAACAAGGCGCACTCCGCCGCGTACGGTTTGGTTTCGTACTGGACCGCCTACCTCAAGGCGCACTATCCCGCCGAGTACATGGCGGCCCTGCTGACCAGCGTCGGCGACTCCAAAGACAAGATGGCGCTTTACCTCAATGAGTGCCGCCGCATGGGCATCAAGGTGCTACCACCAGACGTCGGCCAGTCCATCAAGTACTTCGCCGCTGTCGGCGAAGACATTCGCTTTGGCCTGGGTGCCGTGCGCAACGTCGGATCCAACGTCGTTGACGGCATTGTGGAGTCGCGCCAAGAGGCAGCCTTCGAGTCGTTCCACGACTTCCTCAAGAAGGTTCCGGTTCACGTCGCGAACAAGCGCACCGTGGAGTCGCTCATCAAGGCTGGCGCGTTCGACTCGTTTGGCGACAGCCGCCGCGCGCTCCTGATGGCGCACGAAGACCTCATTGACGCGGCCGTCGACTCTAAGCGCAAGGCAGCCACGGGTGCCATCGGCTTCGACTTCGATAGCCTCTACGAAGACACCGACGATGTCGCGCCCGCACAGATTCCGTACTACCCGGAGTGGGCGAAGAAAGAAAAGCTGAGCTTCGAGCGTGAAATGCTCGGCCTCTATGTCTCCGACCACCCCCTTGCTGGCCTCGAGGTTCCGCTCGCCAAGCACGCGTCGCTGTCGATCAACACGCTGCTCGAGTCGGAGTCGATCGAAGACGGCGACCAGGTCGTGATCGCAGGTCTTGTCACCAGCGTGCAGCACCGTGTGGCCAAGGCCTCAGGAAACCCGTACGGCATGATCACCGTCGAAGACTTCGCCGGTGAAGTGACCGTCATGTTCATGGGCAAGACCTACACCGAGTTCTCGTCAACGCTCACGCAAGACGCGATTCTTGTCGTGCGTGGCCGCGTATCGAGACGCGACGACGGCCTCAACATTCACGCGCAGGCGGCGTTCTCGCCCGACGTCGGAACCTTTGATGACAACGGGCCGTTGACGCTCGTGCTTGCCGAGCAGCGTGCCACGGAGAGCGCGATGATGAGCCTGCGTGAAGTGCTCGAGCGGTACCCCGGTGAAACTGAAGTGTCGCTCACACTGCATCGCGGGCGGTCCGCCAAGGTCTTCGACGTGCCGTTGCCGGTCTCGATTACCGCTGAGCTCTACGGCGACTTGAAGGGTTTGCTGGGCCCACAGTGTCTCGGGTAACACGGAACCGTAGTCTGCGTTTGTGACGTGAGAAGCGTCATCCTGCGCGCGGTGACTGTTGCTCGGTGCATACTCACCGGTAGAGTTTCATCGCATCAACTGTCGCGTGTTCGCACCTGGCAGTCCAGAAGCGGCGCATAACGCCGCACCAACTTATGACTCGCGATCGCAGCGTGAACGTGGGGGGAGAATTCACATGTCAAATCCAGGTGACTTCGGTCAGAATCCGTCGGGTGCACCCCAGTGGGGCGCACCGCAGCAGGGGCACAACCCCAACCAGACGCAGGGCTTTGACCCTAACCAGACGCAGGGCTTCGGCCAGGGCTACCCGCAGTACGGCCAGCAGCCGCAGCAGCAGCCGTACGGCCAGCCGCAGCAGCAGTGGGGCGCGCAGCAGCCCGGTTTCGGTGCACCGGCACCGGTATCGAAGCCGCTGCCGTGGACGCTCCGTGAGCTGATTCTCGTCGGCGTCGGCGTTCTGCTCCTCGTCTTCTCGTTCTTCCCGTTCGTCGGTAGCTTCGATTTCGGCTTCACGCTGTGGAGCACCGGCGGATGGATTCTGCAGGTTGCCGGCCCCATCATCGCCGTCGTCCTCGTCGCATTGCGCCCCTTCGTTCCGGTCATCTCTCGCATTGGGTCGCTCAGTGTTGACCAGTTCGCTTCGGTGACGTTCTCGGTTGCGGCCATCTCGTGGCTCGCCACTCTGATGTCAGGTGGCGGCGGTGCGCTGGCATGGGCCGGATGGCTCATCCTGCTTCTCACGCTCGGTGGCGTGGTTCTCACGGTTGCCGCTCCGTTCATTCCGGGTCTGCGTGAAGAGTTTGATCAGCGCCCCGAAGAGGTCGCACCGCGTGCGGCACGCACGACGCGTGTTGTCCCCGAAGGCGCAAAGCAGTTCACCATCAACACGACCGCACCGGGTGCCTACCAGGCTCCGGCCGCCGCTCCCGCGGCCGCTCCGGTACAGGAAAACCCGTGGGCTGCGCAGCAGCAGGTTCCGGCACAGGAGAACCCCTGGGCAGCGCAGCAACAGGTTCCGGCTCCGGCGCAGGAGAATGCCTGGGCAACGCCGGTTGCTGACGTAGCGCCGGCCGCTGAGTCCGCACCCGTCGCTGAGGCGCCGGTTGAGGACTCAGCGGCCGAAGAGGCGCCCGTTGAGGCCGCTCCCGCAGCAGAAGCAGCCGTTGAGGCCGCTCCCGCAGCAGAAGTCGCAGCACCCACCGAAGCCGCGCCTGCCGCACAGCAGCCCTTCTGGGCACTTGTGCCGGAAGAGCGTCCCGTTGTTGATGGTTCCGGTGCGGAGATCTTCCGTGTCGGCCCCACCGCCTGGGCTCTGGTTGTCGAAGACAACGGCTCGTCGTTCGTGATCCGTCACGACGACGGCCGCACCGGAACCCTTACCGATGTATCAGGAGTAGTTCGCAACTAATGCGCGTCATCGATCTGCGTGGCCAGAACCTTTCCACAGCAGACCTGCTATCCGTAGTTCCCCGAGCCACTGCTGCCAAGCAGCATGCGCTCGAAACCGCAGCCGGGATTGTTGCGGATGTGCGGGAGCGCGGAGAGGCTGCTCTTCGCGAGCAGGCCACCCAGTTCGACGGCGCCACGGGGCACGCGATTCGCGTTCCCCAGCACCACATTGACGAAGCGATTGCCTCCCTCGAGCCTGCCGTTCGCGCGGCGCTCGAGGAGGCAATTCGCCGCGTTCGTCTCGCATCCGCAGCCCAGGTTCCGGCCCCGGCCGTCACTGAGCTTTCTTCGGGTGCCCGCGTCATTCAGCGGTGGCAACCCGTCACCCGCGTCGGCGTCTATGTTCCGGGCGGTAAGGCGGTTTACCCGTCAAGCGTCATCATGAACGTCGTGCCGGCCCAGATCGCTGGTGTGGCGGCGGTTGCCCTCGCATCGCCACCGCAACGTGCCTTCGACGGGCGCGTACACCCCACGATTCTTGCCGCTGCAGGTCTGCTCGGCGTCACCGAGATTTACGCCATGGGTGGTGCGGGCGCGATCGGCGCTCTCGCTCACGGCGTCGAGTCACTTGATCTCGCACCTGTCGATGTTGTCACCGGCCCCGGCAACAACTTCGTCGCCGCCGCAAAGCGCGCCGTCGCCGGCTTCGTCGGCATCGACGCTGAAGCGGGCGCAACCGAGATCTTGGTCGCCGCCGATGACACCGCGAACCCCGCGTATGTCGCCGCCGACCTCATCAGCCAGGCTGAGCACGACGAGCAGTCCGGTTCGGTGCTCGTGACGTGGTCCAGCGACCTCGCCGACGCTGTCGCCGCGCACGTCGCAGCCATGGTTCCGCAGACCAAGCACGCCGAGCGCGTCGCGATCGCCCTCGGCGGCGAACAGTCGGCCATCGTGCTCGTCGACAACCTCGAAACGGCAGCCGCGTTCAGCAACGCGTACGGCCCCGAGCACCTCGAGATTCAGACGGCGAACGCATCAGCTGATGCCGAGCTGTTCACCAACGCGGGCGCACTCTTCATCGGAGACTTCGCGCCGGTGAGCCTGGGGGATTACCTCGCCGGCTCCAACCACGTGCTGCCGACATCCGGTCAGGCGCGCTACGCCTCGGGCCTCGGCGCTTTTACGTTCTTGCGTCCGCAACAGGTTGTGGAATACACCCGCGCCGCGCTTGAAGAGGTTGCCGCCGACATTGTGTCGCTGTCGACCGCTGAAGACCTTCCCGCGCACGGCGAAGCTGTCACCGCACGCTTCGCATCACGCGACTAACCAGAGAGCTCTCGATGTACTGCCCCTTCTGCCGTAACCCTGATTCGCGTGTCATTGACTCGCGTACGAGCGACGACGGCCTGTCGATTCGCCGTCGCCGTCAGTGCCCCAAGTGCGGCGGCCGCTTCACCACGATGGAAACAGCATCGCTGACCGTGATCAAGCGTTCCGGCGTTGCCGAATCGTTCAGCCGCGACAAGGTGATTTCGGGTGTGCGCAAGGCGTGCCAGGGGCGTCCGGTGACCGACGCTGACCTCGCGGTCCTTGCGGAGCGCGTTGAAGAGGCCATTCGCCAGACCGGCCAGAGCCAGATCGACGCCAACGAAATCGGTCTCGCGATTCTCGGGCCGTTGCGCGACCTCGATGAGGTTGCCTACTTGCGCTTCGCGAGCGTCTACCAGGCCTTCGATTCGCTCGAAGATTTCGAAGCCGCCATTGGCGAATTGCGCGCATCCCACGTCGAGTCGGAACCAAGCAGCGTTACCGAGTAATCTGGCAGGGATGTATTCCCTCCTTTTTCGCACCGTCCTGACCCGCTTCGACCCGGAGACGGCTCACCACATGGCGGCGACCGTTATTCGCGCCTTCGGTGTGGGCCCGCTCCGCGCTGCCGCGCGCGCGTTCACCAAGCCTGACGCGTCGCTTAAGACGCAGGCGCTTGGCCTCACGTTTGACTCGCCGTTTGGTATCGCCGCCGGCTTCGACAAGAACGTCACGATGGTGCGCGGGCTGGAAGGTCTCGGCTTCGGACACATTGAAGTCGGCACTGTCACCGCGGTTCCGCAGCCCGGTAATCCGAAGCCGCGCCTGTTCCGTCTTGTTGCCGATCGCGCGCTCATCAACCGCATGGGCTTCAACAACGAGGGTGCGGCCGTTGCCGCGCAGCGTCTACAGAAGCTGCGCAAGCAGAACCCCGGCATTGTGATCGGCGCGAACATCGGTAAGAGCCGTATCGTCGAGGTCGACGACGCGATCGCCGACTATGTGACGAGCGCGAAGCTGGTCGCGCCGCACGCCGACTACTTGGCTGTCAACGTGTCGTCTCCCAACACTCCGGGTCTTCGCGGACTGCAGGCCGTTGAGACGCTGGCGCCGCTGCTGCAAGCGGTGAAGGATGCTGCCGGAACCACGCCGCTGCTGGTGAAGATTGCTCCCGATCTCGAAGATGCTGAGGTAGGAGACATCGCTCGCCTGGCCGTGCGCCTCGGTCTTGATGGCCTGATTGCCAACAACACCACGATTTCACGCGACGGCCTCGTAACCGATGCGGCCAAGGTCGCCGAGATCGGTGCTGGCGGGCTCTCCGGCGCACCGCTGAAGGAGCGCTCGCTCGAGGTTCTCGCGCTCGTGCGTGAGGCCGTGCCAGCCGAGTTCTGCGTTATCGCCGTCGGTGGCGTGCAGACCGCGGCAGACGTACAGCAGCGTCTCGATGCTGGTGCCACCCTCGTGCAGGGCTACTCCGAGTTCATCTACTCGGGGCCGCTGTGGGGCCGAGCTATCAACCGCGGCCTGGTGAAGGTCCGCTAGCGAACATACGAAAATGCCCCGGGAGCTTGCGCTCGCCGGGGCATTTTCGATTCGTCTTAGGCGGGGTATTCGCCGCGCTTGGCCTGCGGCTTCGGCAGGCGCATGAAACGCATCTGGAAGGAGCGCATGGCGGCGTACCAGCCGTGGCCCTTTTCAACGCGCGTGCCCCACTTAGCTGCGGTCTTCTTCTTGACGCGGTTGCTGAGCAGCACCATGTCACCGATGACCAGCAGGATGTAGGCCCACAGCACCAAGAACGAGTAAGTCTGTACGGCGTAGTTGGGCACGAACGTCAGCACGATCACGACGATCATGGCGGGCATCACGAACTCGCCGAGGTGCCAACCAGCGTCAACATAGTCACGCACCCAGCGGCGCTGCTCACCCTTGTCGCGCGGCGGCAGGTACTTCTCTTCGCCAGCGGCCATGCCCGCACGAGCCTTGTCGCGGTTCGCGTTCAGCGCGGCGCGCGCCTCCTTGCGCGCTTCCTTGGTGTTGGGTGCGAGCGGGCGGCGGTTCGCAGCCTCGCGCTCGGCGCGCGTCGGCGTCGGGCGACCCTTGCCGATGGTCGGCTCGTCGTTGTCGGATGAAGGAGTGGTGGGGTTCTGAACCACGTGAAAGCACCTCGCGTTTCGGGAGTCCTTCTAAGATTACCGGTATGAGCTATGAGCAGCATCCCAACGACGAGGCCGTCACCCACGCGGCCCAGGCCACGATCCCTGTCGCACTTGCCGATCTCGGCAACCTCGTGCGTATTCCGGGCATCGCTTGGCCTGCCTTCGACCAGAGCAACCTGCAGCGCAGCGCGGCAGCAGTTGCGGCATTGTTCGAAGAGACCGGCATGTTTGACAGCGTCGAGGTTAAGACCGCGGCTATCCCGGGTACCGATGAGCACGGCCAGCCAGCGATCCTCGCGACTCGTGCCGCGAAGAACGGCAAGCCCACGATCCTGCTGTACGCACACCACGACGTACAGCCGCAGGGTGACGAAGCCCTCTGGGAGACGCCTCCGTTCGAGCCGACCGTCCGCGACGGTCGCCTGTACGGCCGCGGTGCTGCCGACGATAAGGCTGGCATCATGGCGCACGTCGCGGCCGTCCGCACCATGAAAGAGGTTTACGGTGACGACCTCGACCTCGGCATCTCGATCTTCATCGAGGGGGAGGAGGAGTTTGGCTCCCGCTCCTTCGCACAGTTCTTGAGCGACAACATTGACGCCCTGCGTTCCGACGTCATCGTCGTAGCCGACTCCGGTAACTGGGACTCGGAAACGCCGGGCCTGACGGTTTCGCTTCGCGGCAACGCGCGCTTCACGCTGAAGGTACGCACTCTCGAGCACGCTTCGCACTCCGGCATGTTCGGTGGCGCGATTCCAGACGCCATGATGGCGACCGTCAAGCTGCTGTCGACGCTGTGGGCAGACGACGGTTCGGTCGCTGTTGCCGGCATGACGGAGCGTGACGCAGAAACCCCCGAATACACCGAGGCGACCCTGCGTGACGAAGCAGGCCTGCTGCCGGGCGTGAGCCCGATCGGTAACGGCACGATCCTCAGCCGTATTTGGAACAAGCCGTCCATCACCGTCACCGGCGTCGACTTCACGTCGGTTGCTGCGGCCTCCAACACGATCTCGCCCGAGGTCACCGTTGTGATCTCCGCACGTGTTGCACCGGGTCAGGAAGCGTCCGAGGCCTACGCCGCTATGGAGGCGCACTTGCGTGCCAACGCTCCGTTCGGTGCGGAGCTCACGTTCAGCGATGTCGACCTGGGCAACGGCTTCTTGGTTGACACTAGCGGCGACACCGTGTCGATGGCGCGCCAGGCTATGCACGACGCGTACGGCAAGGCTCCGGTCGACCTCGGCGTTGGCGGCTCGATCCCGTTCATCGCCGACCTCGTGCGCGAGATTCCCGGTGCCGACATCCTCGTCACCGGTGTCGAAGACCCGCACGCTCGTGCGCACAGCCCGAACGAATCGTTGCACTTGGCGACGTTCCAGAACGCGGTCGTCACCGAGGCGCTGTTGCTGTCGCGCCTCAACGCACAGACGAAGTAACGACACCCCGGGGGTGCGGATTTCTCGAAGACGCACCCCCGTGGTTCCGCTCGCCGTACAATAGATAGTGACCTGGTTGTCACGAACAGAGGAGAGTCATGACGGACACCATTGCAAACGCCCACGGTGTTTCGCTGACCGATGCGGCTGCCGCGAAGGTCAAGAGCCTGCTCGAGCAGGAGGGTCGCGATGACCTTCGCCTGCGCGTTGCCGTGCAGCCGGGTGGTTGCTCGGGCCTGATCTACCAGCTGTACTTCGACGAGCGCTACCTCGAAGGCGACGAGACCGTTGACTTCGACGGCGTTGAAGTCATCGTTGACAACATGTCGGTTCCGTACCTCGATGGTGCAGCGATCGACTTCAAAGACACGATCAGCGAGCAGGGTTTCACGATTGACAACCCGAATGCTGGCGGATCGTGCGCGTGTGGCGACAGCTTCCACTGAGACATTCGTCAGAACGGCGTCGACTTCGGTCGGCGCCGTTCTGCGTTTCCGAGGAGTGCAGACGAGTGGAACCAGGATTTGGTGCATAGTCCCGTTGATTTTGGGGGTGCGTGGGTGTGCGACATGCAGGCGACCCGAGGTCGTGTTGAACCAATGTGTTCCGGGAAATCGTGCGCCGATCTGGTAGAACTCGACGCCGCGTCGGAAAAACCTGCCGAAACTGTGGCTTTGGCCTGAAACGCGTGGGAGGTTGCTCTAGACTGAGAGCTGACTGATTAGCGATCGGAAAGGTGCATCGTGTCGTCCAAACGTCACCTCCGCTGGGCCGCAGTGCCTGTCGGTGCGGCCACAGCCGCTGTCCTTGCTGGCTGCACGCCGCAGGAACAGCACGGTTTCCTCCCGGGTTTTACCGAGGATGGAGTGCCCGCCACTAACCAAACCGACATGGTCGGAGCGCTCTGGGTTAACTCCTGGATTGTCCTGCTCATCGTGGGTGTCATCACCTGGGGCCTCATGCTCTGGGCCGGCATTGCCTACCGCCGCCGTAAGGGCCAGACCGGCCTTCCGGTGCAGATGCGGTACAACATGCCCATTGAGATCCTCTACACGATCATCCCGCTGATCCTCGTGGCTGGCTTCTTCACGCTGACGGCTCGCGACCAGACGGTTCTCGAGACGCAGTACGAAGACCCGGATGTCTCCATCATTGCCACCGGAAAGCAGTGGGCTTGGGACTTCGAGTACCTCGGCACCGAGACTGATGGTTCGGACAGCGTATGGACCATGGGTGTCCAGGTTCAGCCTGACGAAAATGGCAACCGTGTCGAGAGCGAGCTTCCGACGCTCGTGCTGCCCGTGAACAAGACGGTCAAGCTCCAGCTCGAGTCGCGCGACGTTATCCACTCGTTCTGGATCATTGACTTCTTGTACAAGAAGGACATGTACATCGGTCACGACAATTACTGGTCGTTCACGCCGACGCGTGAAGGCACGTACGCCGGTAAGTGCGCAGAGCTCTGTGGTGAATACCACTCGATGATGCTGTTCAACGTTGAGGTCGTCAGCGAAGCCGAGTACGAAGAGTACCTCGCATCGCTCGAGGCTCTTGGTCAGACCGGTCCGATCCAGGACGAGTATGACCGCCTGCAGAACCTGCCCGGTGTAGGTACACCTGCTGCTAAGGAAGAGGAATCCCACTAATGGCTACGTCGGTTCTGCCTCCGCGCCAGGCTGCTCTGCTGAGCTCCTCGCGCGTTGAACAAAAGGGCAACGTCCTGGTGAAGTGGATCACATCCACTGACCACAAGACGATCGGGTACATGTACCTCATCGCCTCCGTGCTGTTCTTCCTGCTCGGTGGTGTGATGGCTCTCATCATTCGTGCTGAGCTCTTCGCTCCCGGCATGCAGATCGTGCCGACGAAGGAACAGTACAACCAGCTGTTCACGATGCACGGCACGATCATGCTCCTCATGTTCGCGACCCCGCTGTTCGCCGGATTCGCTAACGCGATTCTGCCGCTGCAGCTGGGTGCGCCTGACGTGGCCTTCCCGCGTCTGAACGCCTTCGCACTGTGGCTGTTCCTTTTCGGCTCGCTCATCGCTATCGCCGGCTACCTCACCCCCTCGGGTGCGGCATCGTTCGGTTGGTTTGCATATCAACCGCTGGCGAACGCATCGTTCTCACCGGGCGCCGGAGGAAACCTCTGGATGGTCGGTCTGGGTATGAGTGGTTTCGGTACCATCCTGGGTGCCGTGAACTTCATCACGACGATCATCACGATGCGTGCTCCGGGTATGACGATGTGGCGCATGCCGATCTTCTCGTGGAACACACTGGTCACCAGCCTCCTGATCCTGATGGCCTTCCCGGTTCTGGCAGCGGCTATGTTCGCAGCAGCGTCCGACCGTATCCTCGGTTCGCACATCTACGATCCGGCTAACGGTGGCGTTCTGCTCTGGCAGCACCTGTTCTGGTTCTTCGGTCACCCCGAGGTGTACATCATCGCCCTGCCATTCTTCGGTATCGTCTCGGAGATCTTCCCGGTCTTCAGCCGCAAGCCGATCTTCGGTTACAAGACGCTGGTGTACGCGACGATCGCTATTGCTACGCTGTCGGTTGCGGTGTGGGCTCACCACATGTACGTCACCGGTGCCGTCCTGCTGCCGTTCTTCGCCCTGATGACGATGCTGATCGCCGTACCTACCGGTGTGAAGATCTTCAACTGGATCGGAACCATGTGGCGAGGCTCCGTCACCTTCGAAACCCCGATGGTCTTCGCTCTCGGCTTCTTGGTGTCGTTCGTCTTTGGTGGTCTGACCGGTGTCATCCTGGCTTCGCCGCCGCTTGACTTCGCCATCTCCGACTCGTACTTCGTTGTCGCTCACTTCCACTACGTCGTCTTCGGAACCGTTGTGTTCGCAATGTTCGCCGGCTTCTACTTCTGGTGGCCGAAGTGGACGGGCAAGATGCTCAACGAGCGTCTCGGCTACGTACACTTCTGGATGCTGTTCATCGGCTTCCACATGACGTTCCTCGTCCAGCACTGGCTGGGTGTTGACGGCATGCCGCGTCGTTACGCAGACTTCGCAGAGGCTGACGGATGGACCTGGGGTAACCAGCTCTCGACCGTGGGTGCGATCATCCTCGGTGCGTCGATGATTCCGTTCTTCCTGAACGTCTGGATCACGCAGCGCACCGCGCCGAAGGTCACGGTCAACGACCCGTGGGGTTACGGTGGGTCGCTCGAGTGGGCCACCAGCTGCCCGCCGCCGCGCCACAACTTCACGTCGATCCCGCGCATCCGTTCGGAGCGTCCGGCATTCGACCTGAACCACCCTGAGGCTGCGCCCGCTGGTGCTGTCCTTGCCGAGAAGCACGGAGAGGCCAAGTAACGTGAAGAGCAATGTTGTCCTTTGGTGGATCATCGCGGTCTTCTTCGCCCTCGTCGGCGTCATGTATACCGCGTGGAACATCCTGGCTCACCCGGGTCTGCCCCTCGTCGACCAGATTGAGTGGGTTGGCTCGACCGCGTTGTTCTTCACCGCCGCGATGGGCGCCATGGTCGGTATTTACCTGACCCGCGTTTACAAGAACCAGGGTGGCGAGCTGCCGGAAGACATCCTGACCAGCGACATCGACGACGGTGACCCCGAGATCGGTGAGTTTGCACCGTGGTCGTGGTGGCCGCTCGTGCTCGCTTCGTCGGCAGCGATCTTCCTTGTCGGTATGGCAGTCGGACACTTCCTCCTCCCGATCGGTATTGCGGTCTTCGCAATCGCCATCGTGGGTTGGGTGTACGAGTACTACCGCGGATACTTCGCACGCTGATCAATCAGTCACAAACGGGCCGTTCCTCCGGGAGCGGCCCGTTTTGCTTTGCTGGGATCTATGCTGATCCATCAGCATGGGGTCGGGTGCCGGGTATCACCTCGTGAGTACGGCCACGCGTGCGCTCCGTGATTCCGGGTTCACGAACGCGTTCCTCTGGGTGCTGGACGGCAACGATCGCGCAAATAGCTTTTACGAGCGCAATGGGTGGCACGACAGCGGCGCCACCAAACTCGATGACTTCGACGGCGACGAGCTTCGTGAGCGCCGCTTCGAGCGCGCGCTTTAACTCACCAGAGCGGGCCCCATGAGCAGCCGCCCGAAGCGCTACTGCGCGAGGGGCTCGATGAGGGCGGGGGAATTGTTGCGCACATTGCCGACGGCACGGTGGACGGCGTAGGCCTCAAGGAGCGTCTCCATGCCTTCGGCAGCGTCAGTCGCGGCGTCGAGAATATCCCGGGGGTAGTCGACTGTCGGGTCGAGCCAGGCGTCAGCGTAGTCGTCGTCGACGAACACCGGCATGCGGTCGTGAATGCTGGCAAGATTGCCGGTGGCGGAGCGCGTCAGGATCGAGAAGCTCAGCATCCACCGGTTCGGGTCGTCGTTCGCAGCTGCCGGGTTCTTCCACCATTCGTAGAGGCCAGCAAAGAAGAGAGGCGCGCCATCAGCCGGCCGGATGAAGTACGGCTGCTTACCCTCGGGTGCCGTGTGCCACTCGTAGTAGCCGGTGACCGGAACAATGGCACGCCGGTTTTCGAAGGCGCCCCGAAACATCGGTTTGTCTTCCAGCACTTCAGAGCGCGCATTGATGGCGCGCGGGCCCACGGAGGGATCTTTTGCCCAACTGGGCACCAGACCCCAGCGGGCTGGTTCCAATCGCCGTGTCGGTGGTTCCGTCTTCACCGAATCAAGCACAATAGCGACGCGGTCGGTGGGTGCCACGTTGTACGACGGGGCAGGTAGATCTTGAGCCTCGAGGTCGACGCGCAAGACGCCAACGAGCTCTGACCCGACATTCGCTACGACAAATCGCCCGCACATGCCGCCAGCCTACGCCGCACCGCCGACGTCGCCGGCGACGCGCACGTGTGGCGTCAGCGGATGATGCCCTCTTCGCGTAGCCGGTCGAGAAGCCCGGCACCATCAGGAGCGGTCACCCACGGGGTGTCAGAGTGGTCGTCTACGAGCGTGCGACCACCGGCGAGCACAGCCTCCGCGGGTGAGAGCCGACGGATCGCGACGGCCGCGACGCTCTGTGGGTGTTCCTTCGCGAACTCGGTATAGATCGAGTCATCGTGCTGGCCGTCGTCACCAATGAGGAGCCACTTGATGTGGGGAAATTCTCCGGCGAGACGTCGCAGGTTGCGCTCTTTGTGTTCGCGACCGGAACGGAAGAAACGGTCGTGCGTGGGGCCCCAGTCTGTCAGCAGCATCGCCCCACGAGGGAAGAGATGACGACGGAGGAATCGCGACAGCGTGGGGGCAATGTTCCACGCGCCGGTAGAGAGGTAAATCATCGGCGAGCCGGGGTTGTCACGCACCAGGCGCTCGAGCAACACCGCCATGCCCGGAACCGGCAGGCGTGCGTGCTCGTCGATGACGAAGGAGTTCCACGCCGCGACAAGGGGGCGGGGGAGAGCCGTGACCATGACGGTGTCATCGACATCGCTGAGGATGCCAAAACGCGCGTCGTTCGCGACGATCAGCACGTGAGCCTCGACCGGAGGCTGGCCCTCGACCGACATCGTGATCTTCTGCCAGCCGGCAGGCAGTTTCGCCTTCACGACGAAGTCAATGACGCCGCCGCTGTCAGCCGTGATTTCGAACGATTCGTCACCGACGGTGACGGTTACGAGCGAGAATCTGACCGGGATGCCCATGAAGCTACGCCAGCCGCGGACGCTCTCGAGCTCACCTTCGGGGGTGCGGCGGCGGGGGCGCACAATCAGTACGCGCCCGAGAACACGCACCCAGTCTTCGCTGCCGTACCCGGGAAACGGAACGATCGTCGGCGTCTTGCCGCGCTTGCGCGCACGACGCTCACGCCACGCGTGGTACCGGCGCTCGAGGCGGGCAAACCAGTTGATCTTCGGGTGATCGGGGGACTGAGAGAACATCGCCTCTAGTCTTTCACGTCTCTCGGATTGATGGCAGTTGCCGGGCTCTCGTCATCGAAGAGATCGACGTTGTTGATGCTCGGAAGCTGGTCATCGCTGTCACCAATGTGGCGGCTTTCGCGGCGCTGCAGAATCTTCTTCGCGACGAATACGGCGATGGCAAACACCGCAATGATGCCAACGAAGAGGTATCCCGCCCAGTGCAGGCTCGAGCTCAACTGTGCATAGGTCTGGGCAGCGCCGGCGGCCACGGTCACGTAGAGCCCCGCCCACAGCGTGCACGCGGGCAACGTCCACGCGATGAAGCGGCGGTACGAGAAGGTGCTCATGCCGACAGTGACCGGAACCAGGGAGTGCAGCACCGGAAGAAAGCGCGAAATGAAGATGGCGGGTCCGCCGCGGCGCTGCAAATAGCGTTCGGCGCGCACCCAGTTCTTCTCGCCAATCTTGCGGCCGAGCCACGTGGTGCGAATCTTTGGACCGAGCCAGCGCCCCAACCAGAAACCAATCGATTCGCCGATGACCGCGCCGACGATCACGACGACGGCAAGAATGACCCCGTCGAGTGGGCCCTGCACACCCATCGCCGCGGTGATGACGATCGTGTCACCCGGAACGACAAGGCCGATGAGCACGCTTGTTTCGAGCATGATCGCGAGGCCCGCGATCGTCGTGCGCAGGGCAGGATCGACAGACTGCACCAGATCGATGAGCACGCCGACAATGTCGTTCACAAAAGTGAGCCTAAAGCCTGTGGGCCGGCAATGCGTGGGGGAGATCCCCAGAATCCGTAGAGTTGTGGCATGTCGTCGAACCTCACCGCGGTGAAGTTGCGCGGGTGGGTGTCACCCGATGCGCTGTTTTACGCGTCTGAACGTCGCGCCGACGTCGCGTTTTATCTCGACGCTGGCGCCGAGGCGAGCGCGGGATGGAGCTACCTCGGGGTGGGTGCTCGCGTCGCCCTCGACGAGGCGCTGGACGTAGTCGTGCGCTCGTCTG
Source organism: Microbacterium daqui (assembly GCF_050408675.1). Lineage (NCBI taxonomy): Bacteria > Bacillati > Actinomycetota > Actinomycetes > Micrococcales > Microbacteriaceae > Microbacterium > Microbacterium daqui. Next base: position 38,694 of record NZ_JBNTKF010000001.1, read on the forward strand.
ACGGCGAGTGGCCTGCCGGCCCGTTCCGCGGGGGCTGGATTACGTGGCTCGGCTACGACGACGCAGCCGCCCGCGCTGGCGCGCCCGCAGTCGATGCTGAACGCGGCGTAGCGATCAGCGCCGAGTCGTTCCTCGCTTTCGATCTCGCGGCGCGCGTGGTGTGGGCTGTCGCGCCGGTCGCTGATGCCGAAGCTTTCGCCGCGGCAACGCAACAGCGCCTCGACGCTGAACCCGAAGTTCCGCTCGCGCTGGCTGCGCAACCCCACGAGGCCGTCGCGCGCCACACGGCGGCCGAGTATGCCGCTGATATCGAGGCGTGCCGTGAGGCGATCCGCCAGGGTGACGCGTATCAGCTCTGCATGACGACGCGGTTTACGGTTGCGGGCGCACACGACGCGGCCGATGTGTTTCTCCGCTTGCGGGCGGCGACGCCGTCGCACCACGCCGCGTACATTCGCGTCGGCGAGACAACGCTCGTGAGTGCGAGCCCGGAGCAGTTCGTGACCATTGAGGGCGCGCGCATCAGCACCAAGCCCATCAAGGGCACGCGGCCCCGGGGCGAGACGCCGCAAGAGGACGCGCGTCTCGCAGCGGAGCTGCTCGCGAGCGAGAAGGAGCGTGCCGAAAACGTCATGATCGTTGACCTGATGCGCAACGATCTGTCACGCATCTGCACCCCGGGTTCCGTTCGTGTCGACAAGCTGTGGCACGTCGAGTCTTACCGCGCGGTTCACCAGTTGGTGAGCACGGTGTCGGGTCAGGTGGCAGCCGGAACCACGGTGAGTGACGTGCTGGATGCCACCTTCCCAGCCGGGTCGATGACGGGAGCGCCGAAGCTCAGTGCGATGACAATTCTGCACGGGCTCGAGCGTGGCGGCCGGGGCGTGTATTCCGGTTGTTTCGGCTGGATCTCGCACGATGGTTCCGCTGATCTGGCGATGGTTATTCGTACGGTGATCGTCGGAACCACGGAAGCGTATGTGGGTGCCGGTGGCGGTATCACGTGGGGTTCGATTGCGGCGGATGAGGTCGCCGAGGTTGCGATTAAGGCGCGGGCGCCGCTCGCGGCGCTGGGGGCTCGCGTCGCGGCGGAGTGGGAACCGGTTCGGTAGGATAGAAGAACGCGTTTTTCGTTTTACTCTGCTGAGGAAGTACCCGTGTCACAAGCTGCCCCCATGGACTCTGCCGAAACTGGCGTCGACCTGCATGCGATCGAGGCCAAGTGGCAGCGACTTTGGGCCGACGAGCAGCCCTTCAACGCCGGTGGTGACGAAGACACCCGCCCGCGTAAGTACGTGCTGGCGATGTTCCCGTACCCCTCGGGTGACCTGCACATGGGGCACGCCGAGAACTACCTGTACTCCGACATCGTGGCGCGCTACTGGCGTCACCGCGGCTACAACGTTCTGAACCCGATCGGGTGGGACTCGTTTGGTCTGCCCGCGGAGAACGCGGCGATCAAGCGTGGTGCTGACCCGCGCGAGTGGACGTACGCGAACATCGAGCAGCAGAAGACGGGCTTCAAGCGCTACGGCGTCTCGTTCGACTGGACGCGCGAACTGCACACGTCTGACCCGGAGTATTACCACTGGAACCAGTGGCTGTTCCAGCTGATGTTCGACCGTGGCCTGGCATACCGCAAGGAGTCGCCAGTCAACTGGTGCCCGAACGACCAGACCGTGCTCGCAAACGAGCAGGTTGTTGATGGTCTGTGTGAGCGTTGTGGCGCCCAGGTCGTTAAGAAGAAGCTGACGCAGTGGTACTTCAAGATCACCGATTACGCTGACCGTCTGCTCGACGACCTGAACCAGCTGGAGGGCCGCTGGCCGAGCAAGGTGCTGCAGATGCAGCGCAACTGGATCGGCCGCTCGCAGGGCGCTGACATTGACTTTGAAATCGAGGGTCGCACCGAGAAGGTGACGGTCTTCTCGACCCGCCCCGACACGCTGCACGGCGCGACGTTCTTCGTGGTGGCTCCGGACTCTGATCTGGCTGCCGAATTGGCCGCAGGAGCTGACGCTGACGTGCGTATGCGTTTCCAGGCATATCTCGAAGAGGTGGGCCGTCACAGCGAAATTGAGCGCCAGTCGACGGACCGACCGAAGACCGGTGTGTTCCTCGGTCGCTACGCGATCAACCCGGTCAACGGGGAAAAGATGCCAATCTGGGCTGCCGATTACGTGCTCGCTGACTACGGTCACGGCGCCGTCATGGCTGTGCCCGCGCACGACCAGCGTGACCTCGACTTTGCCCGCGCTTTCGACCTGCCGATCAAGGTCGTTGTTGACACCACCGCGCCGATCACAGGCGCGATCACGGTTGTCGACCCCGAGGACCTCGACGCCGTTGCCGCGTCGATCGATGAGCTGCACCCGGGTAAAACCGGCGTCGCGCTGACCGGCGAAGGTCGCCTGATCAACTCGGGTTCACTCAACGGCCTGAGCAAGCGCACCGCGATCGAGCGCGTCATCGCTGAACTTGAGGCGAACGGTGGGGGCCGAGCGACCACGACGTTCCGTCTGCGCGACTGGCTGATTTCACGCCAGCGGTTCTGGGGAACCCCCATCCCGATGGTGCACACCACCGACGGTCGCCTGGAGAAGGTTCCGGCCGACCAGTTGCCGGTGCGCCTGCCGAGCGCTGCGGGCCTCGACCTGAAACCGAAGGGAACGTCACCGCTGGGCGGCGCCACCGAGTGGGTCAACACGGTCGACCCCGTGACGGGTGAAGCGGCACAGCGTGATCCCGACACGATGGACACGTTCGTTGACTCGTCGTGGTACTACTTGCGCTTCCTGAATGCGAACGACCCAACGCAGGCGTTCGACCCGGCGGAGGCCGCTAAGTGGGCGCCGGTTGACCACTACATCGGTGGCGTTGAGCACGCGATTCTGCACCTGCTGTACGCACGCTTCATCACGAAGGTGCTATTTGACCTCGGCTACGTCGACTTCACCGAGCCGTTCACCAGCCTGATCAACCAGGGCATGGTTATTCTCGATGGCACGAAGATGTCGAAGTCGAAGGGCAACCTGGTGTTGTTCAACGACGAGCTCGAGGCGCACGGTGCTGACGTGCTGCGCACGGCGCTCGCGTTCGCCGGCCCCGTTGAAGACGACAAAGACTGGAAGGACGTCTCGACGACGGGTGCCTTCAAGTTCCTCTCGCGTGCGATGCGTATTGCTCGCGAGGTCTCGTCGCCCGTTGACGCCCTGTTCGCTGACGGTGACGTGGCGCTGCGCCGCGTGACTCACAAGGTGTGGGCCGAGGTGCCGGCACTCGTCGAGCAGACCAAGTTCAACGTTGTCGTCGCCCGCCTCATGGAGCTCGTCAACGCAACCCGCAAGACGATCGATTCCGGTGCGGGCGCTGGTGACCCCGCGGTTCGCGAAGCTGCCGAGGCTATCGCACTCGTGCTCGACCTGATCGCGCCGCACTCGGCTGAAGAGATGTGGCACATTCTGGGCCACGACGGCTTCGCAGGTGTAGTGAACTGGCGTACCGCCGACCCGGCGCTGCTGGTCGAAGACACCGCAACGTGCGTTGTGCAGGTCAACGGCAAGGTCCGTTCGCAGCTCGAGGTGCCGACCAAGATCTCGGCCGAAGAGCTCGAGGCCCTGGCTCGCGCCGACGAGAAGACCATCCGCGCCATCGGTGACGCCCAGATCATGAAGGTGATCGTTCGCGCCCCGAAGATCGTGAACTTCGCCGTCAAGGCGTAAGTTTCGCTTCCCGAAGTCCCCGGAACCCTCATGGTTCCGGGGACTTCCGCGTTTCGTCACGGTACTTTCCTCCCCAGGCGGCGACTTTGGGGTTTCGGTACCCAAAGCTGGGGATGAGCGGAACCAGCGGTTTGTGGGTGCCTAGCGTGGCGGTATGTCGGACTCCGCACAGCCACGCGCGCAGCGGGCGTTGCGAATTGGGATCGGCGCGGCGCTCATCGTGATCGTCGGCGTGTTCGCGGTCGTCGTCGGCATGGGCGTCGTGCGGTCGGCGGGGGAGCAAGTGGTGTCGGTTCCGGCATCGGCCGCCACCGCCGCGCCGATCTATGTTGACGTGCAGGGCGCCGTGGTCACGCCGGGTGTCTATGTGCTCGACGCTGATGCGCGCGTGGTCGACGCGGTGACAGCGGCGGGTGGATTTCGCGACGATGCGAACGCGGCCGGCATCAACCTCGCACGACTTGTCATTGACGGTGAGCAACTCGTGGTGCCGACGCTTAGCGCAGATGGTGCCGCGCCTGAACAGTTCGACGATGGGCTGATTAACATCAACGCTGCGACCTCCGCCGAACTCGAAGAATTGCCGCGCATCGGCGAAGCACTCGCGTCACGCATCATCTCTTGGCGTGACGAGAACGGCCCGTTTCGCACCGTCGATGATCTCGGCAATGTGTCGGGAATCGGCGAGAAAATGCTCGAGGTGCTTCGGCCGTTGGTCAAGGTGGGGTGACGTGAAGCGGCGCGTCGACGTGCGGCTGTTGCCGATCGCGCTGGGTGCCTGGGCGGTTGGCATCATCGCTGTCATGGTGCCGGAGTTCGCGTGGGTATTCGCCGCTGTGTGCTTCAGCGTTGCCGCCCTCATGCTCGCCCGAGCGCTCCTGACAAACCGGGCCACGCTGTCGATCGTCATGATCGCGTTTGTGGCCGCCGGGGTGGTGGCGGGCCAAGTGGCGCTGGCCGCCCCGCAACGAACGGCAGCGGCCGCCGTCGAGCGACTCGACGAGGCGGTCGCCACGGTGACCTCGAAGGTCGAGCCCGCTACTGGCGGCGGGTGGCGGTTTGAGATCAGTACACCGCTCGCAGGGGCGAACACGCCCGTCGCCGTGTTTATGAGTGGCGAGCGTCCGGCGCATCTTGATCTTGGTTCCGTCATTCGAATATCTGGAAAGGCGGCGGAACCATTTGCTGGGCAACGGGTCGCGTCGCGCGTCATCGCGGCGGAGGCTCCCGTGGTGCTGGCACCGCCGGGTGGGTTGCTTCTCGTCGCCGCCGATCTCCGTCAGGATCTGTCCGCTCTGGCATCACTGTTTCCGGGGCGCGGAGCCGAGCTGATACCGGGGCTGGCCGTGGGCGACACAACGATCGTGAGCGATGAACTCGACGTGGAGATGACGCAATCGTCGCTGTCGCACTTAACAGCTGTCAGCGGCGCGAATTGCGCGATCGTGACGGGGGCAGCGTTCTGGCTGGCTGCCCTGTGCGGTGCGCGACGCGGTGTGCGCGTGGGCGTCGCGCTCACGGTACTAGCGGGGTTCATTCTGCTGGTGACGCCGGAGCCGAGCGTGATTCGCGCGGGTGCAATGGCTGCCGGGGCAATGCTTGCGCTCCTGCTGGGCCGGGCCCGAGCGGGCGTGCCGGTGCTCGCGCTGGCCGTGGCGGTGTTGCTCATCGCTGACCCGTGGCTCGCGACATCAATCGGCTTCGCCCTGTCAGTCGCCGCGACCGGAGCACTCCTGCTGTTGGCAGCCCCGCTCGCCAACAAGCTCGAGATCATGATGCCGGCCCCGCTTGCGCTGGCTGTTGCGGTGCCACTCGCCGCTCAACTCGTGTGCGCCCCGATCATCATTCTGATCGATCCACACATTTCCGCGATCGGAACCCTGGCCAACCTCATTGCCGCACCCGCGGCACCGATCGCCACGATCGTGGGCCTGCTCGCGTGCCTGCTGGGCATGGTTCCGGGAGTCGGCTTCGCGCTGACCGCCCTGGCATGGGCGCCAGCGACCTGGATCGCCGCCGTCGCCGAGGTCGCAGCACAGGTGCCGGGTGGCCGCATGGCGTGGCCCGACGGCGTTGTGGGTGCAGTCTTGCTCGCCATCGTGACGGCCGCCGCACTGGTGGCCCTGATGTCGCGCCAGGCGCGCTGGCGGCTGATCGCGGCCACAACGGTGGCAGCCACGATTGCGGTGGGTCTCGGGCTGGTCGCGGTGCGCACGCTCGTCGCGCCGCAGGCCGTGCCGACCGGGTGGGCCATCGCCGCGTGCGACGTTGGCCAGGGTGATGCAATGATCGCGCGTTCGGGGGAGGCGGTCGCCCTGATCGACACGGGCGTCGACCCTGCGCTGCTGTCCCAATGCCTCGAACTCTTGCAGATCTCGCACATCGACCTCCTCGTGCTGACGCACTTCGACCTCGACCATGTCGGCGGCACCGACGCCGTTGTTGGCAAAGTCGACACGGTGCTCCATGGCCCGGTACCCGATGCGCTGGCGCAACAACGACTCGACGATCTTCGTGACGGTGGCGCCCAGCTCATCCCAGCCGTGTCGGGGATGACCGGAACCATGGGTGCGGCGCGCTGGGAAGTGCTGTGGCCGACACAAACGCCGGCACCGGGCAATGACGCGAGCATCGTGTGGGAGGTGAGTGGGGGCGGTGTGCCGCGGTCGCTCTTTCTGGGTGATCTGTCGGCCGAAGCCCAACAGGGGGTGCTGGCCACTGGTTCCGTGCACGGGCCCTACGACGTGGTCAAGGTCGCACACCATGGGAGCGCCGACCAAGAACCGCGTCTGTACGACGAGGCATCCCCGGCGGTCGCGCTGATCGGGGTTGGGGAGAACGACTACGGGCATCCGCGGCAGGAGATCCTCGACACGCTGGCGGCGGGTGGCGCGGTCATTTTCCGCACCGATCTGGACAGCACGACGACAGTGAGCCTCCTCGATGACGGTCTCGGCGTCTGGCGCCAGCGCGAACGCACGACCGTTTCCGGGCGGCGGCGCGGGGCGCGGTGTCGGCGGTGGGCGGTAGGCTCGGAGTATGACTCCTGCACCGCGCCGGCCCGCTGCGAAAGCCCCCGCGTCTGCGATTCCGCAGGTGTCGTGGCGGCGTCCGCAGCCGGCACCCATTGTGCTGGTGTCTGGCCCAGAAGAGGTCTGTGCTGAGCGCGCCATCGCGGGCGTTCGTGCCTACCTGCGTGCCGAAGATCCGTCGCTCGAAGTCTCCGACGTTCGTGCTGATGACTACGAATCGGGCACGCTGTTCGCTGTGACGTCGCCGTCGCTGTTCGGTGAGCCGAGGCTGGTGCGGGTATCGGGTGTTGAAAAGTGCACCGACACATTTTTGACCGAGGCGCTGGCGTACCTCGAGAACCCGCAGGAGGGCGCGACGGTCATCCTCCGCCACACGAGTGCGAGTGTGCGCGGCAAGAAGCTCCTCGACGCGATTCGTGCGGGTTCTGGCCGTGGTATCGAGATTGCGTGCCCGGCGATCAAGAACGATGACGAGCGTGTTGACTTCGCCCGTGGTGAGTTTGCTGCGGCCGACAAACGTATCAACCCGAACGCGCTCCGCGTACTGATTAATGCGTTCACAGATGTCACTGAGCTCGCAGCCGCGTGCCAGCAGCTCATTGCTGATGTGCCCGGCGAAATCACCGAAGAGGTTGTTGAGAAGTACTACGGCGGCCGCGTCGAGGTGACGGCGTTTGCCGTGGCCGACTTTGCGATCGCGGGCAACCTGCCCCAGGCGCTCGCAACGTTGCGGCATGCGCTGTCGTCAGGCGTTGACCCGGTGCCGATGGTCGCGGCATTCGCGATGAAGCTCCGTGGCATCGCCCGTGTCGCGGGCGCGAACGAAAGCGACCAGGCTCTTGCCGCACGGTGGAACATGAAGGACTGGCAGGTACGCCGCGCCCGCAACGAGGCCCGCGGCTGGAACAACCTGTCGCTCGGCCTCGCGATTCAGGCGGCCGCGCGCGCCGATGCCGAGGTTAAGGGTGCCTCACGCGACCCGATCTTCGCCCTCGAACGCCTCGTCACGGTGATTGCCACGCGCGCACCGTTTGGCTGGGATCCACACTCCCGCCGCACCACGCTGTAACCAGGTACCCAGCCAGGACCTGGCCCACACCCGCGTCCTGTTGTGCACGATCGATCCTTCCAGCGGGTCAGAAAACTCGGCGTGCCGCCTGCATGTTTCGATTTCGTCGTGCAGAACAGGAAGAGCGGAACCACGTTGGCCGGGGGGAAGCAGAACGCCCGCCCCCAAAAGGGAGCGGGCGTTCTAAAAAAGCTGGGCTTAGAGTGCCGAGACCTTCTTAGCGATAGCCGACTTGCGGTTAGCGCCCTGGTTCTCGTGGATAACACCCTTGCTGACGGCCTTGTCGAGCTTCTTCGAAGCAAGCTTCAGGGCCGACTCGGCAGCTGCCTTGTCACCCGAAGCAACAGCCTCGTTGGTGCGGCGGATTGCCGTGCGAAGCTCAGACTTGACAGCCTTGTTGCGCTCGCGAGCCTTCTCGTTGGTCTTGTTGCGCTTGATCTGCGACTTGATGTTTGCCACGTGTGGTCAGACTTTCGTTCCAGTTGGACGGTTTGAAATGCCAAGTGGCAAGGAGAGGGCTGCCGCTCGGCGGACGTGAGGGAAAACCCACACGCAAGCCAATGACCAACTCTATCAGCAAACGGGCCGTTGCGCGATTCGAGGGCGGCCGTGTCAGAAAATCCTCAGGCGCTCGATTCGGCAGCCACGTCGGTAGCTGCCAGATCCCTCTCCAGCGTAGCGATCGCGAGCCGCAACGCCGCATTGAATGCCGCCGGTCTCATGGCAGACACGAGGTGGGTAGCGCGCGGAACCACGATGAGTTCAGAGCCCGGCACGAGCTTCACGAAAACCTTCTCCGAAACCCGCAGTTGGTCGTACTGCCCGTTAACGAACCAGGTCGGAACCATGATGCGGGTGAGGGCGGTGCGCAGGTCGAGAGCGGCGAGGCTTCGCAGTGCCGTATCTTGCGCAGCCAGCGCGTACCCGCCGGCACCAAAATCGGCACGGGTTTCGTCGGGCAAGGTGGCGGCGAGCATCTGCTTCGTCAACCACATGCCCTTATCGGGCAGCGAGTTAAAGGTTCCGGCGAGCGCACGATACGTCGCCAACGCCGCACCCCGTGGAAAGGCGGTGCATGAGGCAGCGACGAATCCGGCGACGGGCGGCGCTGTTTCACCGCCGACATAGGCCGTGCACAACAGCCCGCCCATGGAATGCCCGACGAGCAGCACCGGCCCGGTGGCATCACGCACCGCGGTGTCGATCGTCTCGAGCGCCCCACTCAACGTGAATGTCTCTGTCATCCGGGTGCCGTGGCCGGGCAGGTCAACCGCCGTCACTCGGTATCCGAGACCTTCGAGATATTCGACCTGCGCTCGCCACATCGTCGCCGACGTGCGGATGCCGTGCACCAGCACCACCTCGATCGCCGTCCCGCCGTTCATACGCCCACCCTAAAACCACGATTGCCCGTGCCGGGAGAGAAATTCTCCACCGCACGGGCAATCATCAGGCGCTTACCGCAGCACGAGCACCCACGTCGTGTCTTGCGACACCGTCACGCCCGAGCCAGCGGGGGTGAACACGGCGGTAATGCGCTGGAGTCCGCGGTGCAGGCGGTCAGACACCGTGAACTTCGCCGTGCCCTGTGCATTGACCGGAGCACTGCCTAGCAGACGGTCGCTAGCGTAGAACGACACGGTTCCGGCAGTGGAACCACCGGGTACGGTCACGCTTGCCGTCACCTTCGCGGGCAAGAACCGGTTGATCACCAGGAAGTTGCTGTCCAGCGACAGCGACGACGCGATCGGTGCTCGCTCCGTCACCGTCAGCGTGACACCGGCGGAAGTTGATGCGAGTGCGGTAGCGGAACCACCGAAGATCGCGACAACCGTGTGGTCGCCAACACCCAGCGTTGATGGCAACGCGAGTGAGGCAACACCATTCACTGTCGCCGCGCTGCCAACGACGACGTCGTCAACAACGAACTCCACGGTTCCGCTGCTGTCGCCATCCGTCGCCACGGTAGCCGTCGCTGTGACTGTCGAACCTGCAACAACCGATGAAGCACTCAGTGCGAGTGACGTGCTCGACGCCACCTGCCCAGCGTTCAACCCGACCAGCACAGGGTCGTGGTCGCTCGACCGGTAGGGGGAGGCCTCGTGGTAGAGCGCGCCGACGGAGTTATAGCGGCTGTACTCCAGCGCGAGGGCCTCGCCCGCGTTGATGTCCCACACCGTGGCACCCGTTGAGCGCTCCAGCGCCGAGGGGCTCAACAGTACGTGGTCGAGCGAGCCCGAGAGTCCCTGGAACACATAGGTCGAGTCCGTCACGCCGTAGTGGTGCTCGGCGTTGACGAAACCGGCCTGGTACAGAACCTGCAGCGGGTCTTCCTGTCCGTACGAGTTGAAGTCACCGACGAGAAGCACATCGCTCGAGCCACTGCCCGTCGGGTCGGTGGCAATCCAGTCACGCAGTGCCGTGGCCTGACGAACGCGCGATTCCACAGACGAGCCCTGGCCGTCACCGGTGTCAGCATCGCCCGGCCACGGGCCCGCCGAACCCTTCGACTTGAAGTGGTTCACGACGACCGTGAACGCCGTACCACCCGTTGCCGGCACAAACGTCTGCGCGATGGGCTCACGAGCGTTGCCGAAGGCTTCGCCATCGCCGCTCTGCTCGCCAAACGCGGAGGCTGCACCCACCGGGGTGACGAGAGCGGGCTGATAGATGATCGCGTTCGTGATGACGTCTTGCTCAGCCAGCGGCGGGAGGTTCGAGGCCGAAGCAACAGCCGCCCACTTGGGTGTCTCGAGCCCCGCGTTTAAAGCCTCAACCAGACTCAGCAAGGCTTCGTCCGTTGCCTCACCCAGAGCTGCCGAGTTCTCAATCTCCATGAGACCGACAACGGAAGCATCGAGGCCGTTGATGGCAGCCACGATCTTCTCCTGCTGACGATCGAAGTCAGCGCCGTCCCATGCGCCGCGCTGGTCACAACCGCCACGGACGGTCACGCCATCGCCGGCGCGGTCGGTGTAAGCCGTGCACGACGCGGTGTCGATGCCGAGCGTCGTGAAGTAGTTCAGCACGTTGAACGATGCGACCGACACGTCGCCACCCACCTCAGCGGGAGCCGCCGGGCGGATGTTCGCGAAGTCCACGGAGTCGGGAATGCCACCGGGCAGGGGAGAGGTCGGGTTGAGCTTGAAGACGTCGTTACGGAAGTCCACGATGTGTGGCGCCGTCAACGTCGCCGATGCGCCCACGGTTACCGGCTCGCTGAGAGACACGTAGGCCGGAACCAGGGAGGTGTTAGCAGAGTTCAGGTAGTTGGTCGACGCGCCGTCGTCGAGCGTCACCGCACGTGCCGCATTGTTAGCGGCAACCGCTGCCGCCTCAGCGGAACTAGGAACCGCCACATCCGTCGGCTGCTGCAGCGGGGTTCCGCCCCACGCCAACCCGACCTCACCGTACTGGTGCGTCGTGTAGGTGCTGCTCACGGTAAACGACTCCGTCGGCAGGTAGAGCATTGACTCGAGCGTCTCGCGCGTCGCGTTGTCGGCCGGCCACGCCGCGGTGATCGCAAGCGGTGCGCTCGCGGCAGGGAGTTGAGTGACGTTTCCAGCGGTCACCGTGATCTCCGTGAGGCCGAAGTGCTCGGAGACCACACCGGCGACCTCGACCGTGTCACCAATGGCGACGCTCGAGACGGTCGCGGGCGAGTAGATGAAGATCGCGTCCGACGCCAGGTGCGAACCGAGGTCGCTCACGCCACCGGTGCCCGGAGTCTGGATCGTGTAGCCATTGAAGCCCCCGGTCGCGTACGCGGCGGTGACGACGCCCTGCGTGCGCACCGTTGCGCCCACATACGGCGATGCGTCGCCGGTGCCCTGAATCTCGGCGATCGTGAGGGTTTCTTCCTCACCGGGATCGACCGGTCCACCGCCGTCACCCAATGCCTGCGGCGTCGGCGTCTGTGTCGCGAAGTCTGCCGCGTTGTTGATCGTGTTCACGGCGTCGCCATTACGCGAGATGCTCGTGCTGTTCGATGTTCCGGGCGCCGCGGCGCCGGCAAAGTCTGTTGCCGCACCCCATCCGACGTAGTCGATGACGCTCTCTGCCTGGGCGAGACCCGTGGAACCAGAAAGCGCGCTGGCAGAATTTACCAGCGCGACTTTGCCGCCGGTTCCGCTCATCGCAATCGTGCCGTTGACGTCAGGGTCAAAACCCGGCAGTGACGTGTTCGAACCGGTCGCCTGACCGACGAGGAGTGTCTTACCGGCGTCCAGGGTCATGCTGGTGAGGGGAGTGACCTGCCACGTGCCGCCCGTGGTGGAGGCATACTGCACGCTCCACGAACTGAGGTCGACGGTCGCGTCTGACACATTGATGAGCTCGATGAAGTCACGGTTGAACGCGGCACCGGAGTTACCGCCGCCACCGTAGACCTCACTGATGATGACCGGGGCGTCAACAGACACCGCCGCTGACGCGGGTAGGGCGGATATGCCCACAGACGCCAAGACGAGTCCGGCAACCGCGGCCGGAGCAAGCACGCGCCGAGAGCGCGTAGAGGAAGGGGACGACATGGTGCCTCCAAAGGGGTGGGAGAAGGAACAACAATGTGTCGAGCGTCTTCCCAGCGGGCACTCAGAATCAAGGGTTTGATGGTGAGGTTTCTCTCACCTTCGCGTGTCGAGAGACAACCTTCTTTCGTCGTTTGGCGGCCGTTCGCGTGATCGCCAACGAAAGTTCTCGCCCCCGCCGCTATCCCTCGCAACCGCTCACGTGGTCCCGCCCGCGCTCGCGGCAGGACTCGACCCGCCGCGGTGACACTCTCGAGGCGGCAGAAATGCTCGCGGGCAGATAGACTCTGTTAGATATGTCTCCCCGAGCCCTGAAGCCTCTCGAGCCCGCTGCGACGCCGCCCGAGCAGATCCGCAACTTCTGCATCATCGCGCACATTGACCACGGCAAATCGACGCTTGCTGACCGCATGCTGTCGATCACCGGTGTTGTCTCTGACCGTGAGATGCGTGCCCAGTACCTGGACCGCATGGATATCGAGCGCGAGCGCGGTATCACCATCAAGAGCCAGGCCGTTCGCTTGCCCTGGTCTGATGGCAACCAGGCGTACGCCCTGAACATGATCGACACCCCGGGTCACGTTGACTTCACATACGAGGTGTCGCGTTCGCTCGCCGCCTGTGAAGGCGCGATCCTGCTGGTCGACGCGGCTCAGGGTATCGAGGCGCAGACCCTCGCGAACCTGTACCTGGCGCTCGAGAATGACCTCACGATCATTCCGGTGCTGAACAAGATCGACCTGCCCGCGGCTGACCCCGAGAAGTACGCGCTTGAACTCGCGAACCTCATCGGCGGCAAGCCCGAAGACGTTCTTCGCGTCAGCGGCAAAACGGGCATGGGTGTTGAAGAGCTCCTCGACCGCATCGTCGAGCAGATTCCGGCTCCGAAGGGTGACGCTGACGCGCCCGCGCGCGCCATGATTTTCGACTCGGTCTACGACTCTTACCGTGGCGTTGTCACGTACGTGCGTATGATCGACGGCCGCCTGGAGCCGCGCGAGCGCATTCAGATGATGTCGACCCGTGCCACCCACGAGGTCCTCGAGATTGGTGTCTCGAGCCCCGAGCCGATTCCCACGAAGGGCCTGTCCGTCGGTGAAGTGGGTTACCTCATCACCGGTGTGAAGGACGTGCGTCTTTCTAAGGTCGGCGACACGGTCACCAACCACCGCCGGCCAGCAGAAGAGGCGCTTGCGGGCTACGTCGACCCGAAGCCGATGGTCTTCTCGGGCATCTACCCGATCGATGGTTCTGACTACCCCGATCTGCGTGAAGCCCTCGATAAGCTCAAGCTGTCGGACGCCTCGCTGCAGTACGAGCCGGAGACGTCTGTCGCCCTCGGATTCGGCTTCCGCTGTGGCTTCCTCGGTCTTCTCCACCTGGAGATCATCACCGAGCGCCTGTCGCGTGAGTTCGGCCTTGACCTCATCACGACCGCACCGAGCGTGACGTACGAGGTCACCACCGATAACAACCAGCACGTTTCGGTCACCAACCCGAGCGAGTACCCGGATGGTCGCGTTGCGACCGTGTCGGAGCCGATCGTCAAGGTGGGCATCCTGCTGCCGAAGGACTACGTCGGCACCGTGATGGAACTCTGCCAGTCGCGTCGTGGCACGCTGCTCGGCATGGAGTACCTCTCCGAAGATCGCGTTGAGCTGCGCTACACGATGCCGCTCGGTGAGATTGTGTTCGACTTCTTCGACCACTTGAAGAGCCGCACGCAGGGCTACGCCTCGCTCGACTACGAACCCGCCGGCTCGCAAGAGGCTGACCTCGTTAAGGTCGACATTCTGCTGCAGGGCGAGAAGGTTGACGCGTTCAGCTCGATCGTTCACCGTGAAAAGGCCTACGCCTACGGCACGCTGATGACCGAGCGCCTACGCAAGCTGATCCCGCGCCAGCAGTTCGAGGTTCCGATTCAGGCCGCCATTGGCGCCCGCATCATCGCTCGCGAAACCATTCGTGCCATCCGAAAAGACGTTCTTGCTAAGTGCTACGGCGGTGACATCAGCCGTAAGCGCAAGCTGCTCGAGAAGCAGAAGGAAGGTAAGAAGCGTATGAAGATGGTTGGTCGAGTCGAGGTGCCGCAAGAAGCGTTCATCGCGGCGCTGTCCGGCGACGTCGAGACCAAGGAAAAGTAGAAGAATCAGGGGAGACCCTGATATCTGCTCAACGAATCCCTGGCATTGGCGACACTGTGAGCAATTCTCCGGCATCGACCAGCAACGACAGTTAGGCTGTTTTTTATGCGGCGCGGGACGTTTAGAGACGAGACCGTCAATTACGCCGCCGTCGGAGCAACGCAGGCCCCGGATCTCATGCAGTATCCGCCCGAGCGCAGCATCCCGGCGGAGGAATCTTGGCGAATCGGTAGCGGTGCTGAGCGGTTTGCGACCGCCAGCGACGCGCTGCTGTCATGGACAACGCACAAGGCTTCGGGTCTTACCCTGAGCGATGTGCGTCCGGCGTCTGAGCCGAGCTACCTCGGCGTCAGCTTTGACGAAGAGGGTAATCCCGTTCGTCCGTCGAAGACTGAGCCGGAGCAACGTTTTGACGCTGACGGCACGCCTTACGTGAGCGCCGGAACCACGGTGCACGTGCGCGGACGCGTCGGCGGCCAGCGTGCCGACGCTGAGTTGCGCGTGATCTTCGTCATTGAAGAGCCCCGTCGCGTTGGCTTCGCCCTCGGAACCATGGACGATTCGGTCGTCAGCGGCGAAGAGAGCTTCATGCTCGAGTGGCTGCAGAATGATGAGGTGTGGTTCACCGTGCGTGCGTTTGATGCTCCCGAATCGGTGCTGTACAAAGTGCTGCCGGTGCTGACGCGTCGCCGCCGCAAAGAACTCTTCAGTGGTTACTTGCGCGCGATTTCGCCGCTGTTCGCCACCCCCACCGCGTAATGGGCGGCCCGCTTCCTGAGGGTGACGAGGTTCCGACCTCCGGCGCTCTCCCCGAAGGTACTGTCGCGCACAGCGACGTTGATTTTGGCGTATACCTGCATGTGCCGTTCTGCCGTGTGCGCTGCGGCTACTGCGACTTCAACACGTACACCGCCACCGAACTGCGCGGCGCCCGGCAAGACACGTACGCCGACACTCTGCTGCAAGAGGTGGAGCTGTCGCGTCACGTCCTGAGCGACATCGGCCCGTTGCGTCAAGCGCAGACCGTTTTCTTTGGCGGTGGCACGCCAACGTTGCTGCCCGCCGGAGACCTCGCCCGCATGCTCGGTGGCGTGCGCGACGCTTTTGGGCTCGCCACAGACGCCGAAGTGACCGTCGAGGCCAACCCTGACACCGTGACCCCCGCCGTCATGGCTGAGCTTGCCGCCGCCGGCGTCAACCGCGTCTCGATTGGCATGCAGTCGAGCGTTCCGCACGTGCTCGCAGCGCTCGACCGCACCCATAACCCGGAAAACGTCGCGACCGCTGTGGCAGCGGCACGTGAAGCCGGGCTCGACGTCAGCGTCGACCTCATCTACGGCGCACCGGGGGAGTCGCTCGACGACTGGGCAGCCTCCGTGCGCACCGCCATCGATCTCGAGCCTGACCACATTTCGGCATACGCCCTCATCATCGAAGACGGCACGAAACTGGCGCGCCAGATTCGCTCTGGCGTGGTTCCGGCGCCCGACGATGACCTGCAAGCAGATATGTACGAGCTCGTCGACGACCAGCTCGCCGCCGCCGGTTTCGATTGGTACGAGGTCAGCAACTTTTCCCGCGGCGAGAACCACCGCTCGCGCCACAACCTCGCGTACTGGCGCGGCGCCGACTGGTGGGGGTATGGCCCCGGCGCCCACTCACACCTCGACGGCACCCGCTGGTGGAACGTCAAGCACCCCGCTGCTTACGCGCAGCGCCTCGCCGCTTCGCACAGTCCTGCGTACGCGCGCGAAACCGTCGATGGTTCCGCCGCCATCCTCGAGCGGGTGCTGTTGCAGTCCCGCATTCGCGAGGGCCTGGCGATCGATCAGATTCCTGCATCGCGTCGCTCCGCCGTGGCCGGACTCATCGCCGACGAGCTCGTCGAGCCCGCCGCAGCGCTCCGAGGCCGCATCGTGTTGACACGACGTGGTCGACTGCTCGCGGACGCCGTGGTTCGCGCATTGACGGAGGATTGACATGGAAAACCCGGGCGCTGGTCTCAGCGAAGAAGTGGTCAACGGAACCTTTGCGCTGGCTCGCGAAGGTCGGGTCGCCGAGCTGACAGAAATGGTGCGCGCTGGCGTGCCGGTCGACACCCGCAATGCTCGCAGCGACACGATGCTCATCGTTGCCGCCTACGCGCAACAGCCGGAGGCGGTCGCCGCGCTCATCGAGCTCGGAGCAGACCTCAACGTCGAGAACACGATGGGGCAGACGGCTATCGCGTGCGCAGTTTTCCGTAACGATGAAAACATTCTGCAGATGCTGCTTGATGCCGGCGGAGACCCGGAACTCGGTTTTCACTCGGCGCTTGATATTGCCGACCAGTTTCAACTGACCCAAATGACTGCGGTCTTGCTGAAGCACGCGGCACGCTGAGGCGTTCGCCGTTCTCCCACCCGGAAGCGGTAGAATTGGCACTCGACCGTACTGAGTGCCAGCGAGAGGAGAGGTCGTGGTATCCGAACGAGGACTCCAGGTTCTCCGTGCGATCGTGCAGGACTACGTCGAAACCCGCGACCCAGTGGGCTCCAAGTCCATCGTCGATCGCCACGCGTTTGGTGTCTCAGCGGCCACGATCCGCAACGATATGGCGCTTCTCGAAGAAGAAGAGCTGATCGTCGCTCCGCACACGTCGAGCGGCCGCGTACCCACCGACAAGGGCTACCGCGTCTTCGTCGACCACCTCGCAGAGATTCGCCCACTGAGCACGGCGCAGCGCACCGCGATCTCCACTTTCCTTGACGAACCCGCCGACCTTGACGATCTGCTGTCGCGCACCGTGCGGTGTCTCACCCAGCTGACCGGTCAGGTCGCGCTCGTGCAGTACCCGTCGTTTGCGCGTGCCACCGTCACCCACATCGAACTCGTCCTGCTGGCTCCTGTGCGCATGCTCGTGATCGTGGTAACCGACACCGGTCGCGTGTCGCAGCGCATCGTGCACCTCCCGCAGGAGGTCACCGAGAACGATGCGCAGGCGCTCAAAGTGCAGCTGAATACGCTCGTCACCGGCAACGAAGTTCGCACCGCGAGTGCGCGACTGGACGCACACCGCGAAGATCCCGCCAACACCGATGCTGTATTCACGGCGCTCATCGATACGGTGGCCGAAGAGCTCGATGAGTTTCGCCAAGACAAGCTCGTCATGGCGGGCGCTGCGACCCTCGCGCGTCGCGAACTCGACTTCCGTGGTTCCATTCACCCGCTCCTCGAAGCCATCGAAGAGCAGGCGACCCTCGTGCGTCTGATGGAAGAAATGGTGGGTGACCGTGAGGGGCTTGCCGCCTCGATCGGTGCCGAAAACGCTGCGTTTGGCCTCTCCGAAGCCTCACTGGTTGCGAGTGACTATGACGCCCCTGGCTCCCGTGCGCGTATTGGGCTGATGGGTCCGACGCGCATGGACTATCCCAGCAACCTCGCTGCCGTGCGCGCTGTCGCGCGGTACCTGACCCGGTTGCTGGACGAAGATGACACACGTCGCTGACGTGATGAGGGGCATGCGCCCCGAGAAAGGCTGAAGTGGCAGACCACTACGAAGTTTTGGGTGTCTCGCGCGATGCGACGACCGAAGAAATCAAGAAGGCGTACCGCAAGCTTGCGCGTCAGCTTCACCCCGATGTGAGCCCGGGTGAAGAGGCCGAAGAGCAGTTCAAGCTCGTCACCCACGCGTACGACGTGCTTTCGAACCCCGAACAGCGTCAGCGTTACGACAACGGCGGTGACTCCGCATTCGGCGGCGGCGGCGGTTTCGGTGGCTTCGGTGACATTTTCGAGACGTTCTTCGGTGGCGGTCAGTCGCGTGGTCCGCGTCCGCGTTCGCGCCGCGAGCGCGGTCAGGATGCCCTCGTCAAGGTCACCGTCGAGCTCGCTGACGTGATCTTCGGTGTGCACCGTGACATCGAGGTTGACACCGCCGTGCTGTGCGAGACGTGCCAGGGGTCGTGCTGCCAGCCCGGAACCTCGGAGCAAACGTGCGACATTTGTGGTGGCACCGGACACATTCAGCAGCAGGTTCGGAGCCTGCTCGGCACGATGCTGACGAACGCTCCGTGCAACGTGTGCCGCGGATACGGAACCACGATTCCGTCGCCGTGCGTCACGTGCGCTGGCCAGGGTCGCGTACGTTCGCGTCGCACGGTATCGCTCGACATTCCCGCCGGCGTCGACGACGGTCTGCGTCTGCAGCTTCCCGGCTCGGGTGAAGTAGGACCCGCTGGCGGCCCGAACGGCGACCTGTACCTCGAGATCAAGGTTTCTCCCAACGCCGCATTCGCGCGCGAGGGTGATGACCTCGTCGCCCTGCTCGAAGTGGCGATGCCCGACGCCATTCTCGGCACGACCACGACGATCGACGGCCTCGATGGCGCCGTCGACCTGGAGATTCGCCCGGGCGTACAGTCTGGTGACGAACTCACGATCAAGGGCCGCGGTATTACGCCGCTGCGCGGTTCCAACCGCGGCGACCTTCGTGTCGGCATTCACGTCGTCACGCCGACCAAGCTCGACAGCAAGCAGCGTGCGCTCATTGAGCAGTTGCAGGGTTCGATGAAATCGCCGAAGCCAGCGCTCGCACAGCACCAGCAGGGGCTGTTCGCCAAGCTGCGCGACCGGTTCCGTACGCACTAATGGCACTGCACTTCATCGTTGATTCTCCCGAGGAGCTGGCGGGGGAGTCTGTTGCGCTCACCGGCCCCGAGGCGCACCACGCAGCCGCCGTGCGGCGCGTGCGCGTTGGCGAAACAGTCACGCTGGGCGATGGCCTCGGCGCATGGGTAACCGGCGTTGTCGCGTCGGTTGCTCCCAAGCGCGTGGAGATTGCGCTGGCGCAGCGCCAGCAGCTCGACGAGCAGACGCCCCGCATCGTGCTGGTGCAGGCGCTCGCTAAGGGCGATCGCGATGAACGTGCTGTTGAAGCCGCCACCGAACTCGGCGTGAGTGCCATCGTGCCGTGGCAGGCCTCCCGCAGCGTTTCGCGCTGGGATGCTGCGAAGGTTGCGAAGGGCGTCGCGCGCTGGCAAAGCATCGCACGTGAGGCCTCGAAGCAAGCCCACCGCGCATGGGTGCCGCAGGTGAGTGAGCCCGTCACGACGGCGCAACTCGCCGCGAAGGCAAGCGACGTTAGCATCGTGGTGCTGGAGCCTTCCGCAGAGCGGGCGCTCACGGCGCTTGAGCTGCCCGCCGACCGCGACGTCTGGCTCGTCGTGGGCCCCGAAGGTGGCATTACGTCGGAAGAACTCGAGAACCTCGAGAAGGCGGGCGCGACGCTCGCGCGCATGGGAACCACGGTGCTGCGCACGTCGACGGCAGGGCCGGCGGCATTGGCAGCGCTGAGCGTGGTTCTCGGCCGCTGGTGAAGCGGCTTCGGTAGACTTTCGGTATGAGCAGCGAGCCTTCGATCTTCACCCGCATTCTGCAGCGCGAGATCCCCGCGACCTTTGTCGCCGAAACTGACAACGTTTTTGCGATCAAAGACATTGCTCCGCAGGCTCCGGTTCACCTCCTGGTGATCCCGAAGACGCAGGAGTACCGCGATGTCACAGAACTTGCCGCTGCCGATCCTGCCCTGTTGCAGGAGATGGTGGCCGTTGCGCAAGAGCTCGCCAACGAGCACGCAGACGGTCACTTCCGACTGATTTTCAACACCGGCGCGAACTCGGGTCAAACCGTGTTTCACGTCCACGCCCACGTTCTCGCGGGCGGACTAAGCGAAACGAGTATGGGTGTCTGACCCACAAACCGTGACAGAGCAGATCTTCGCCGACGGCGTCGCGATGGTCCAGCTCTTGGGCCCACAAGACCGCCTGCTGCGGATGGTCGAAAAGCAACACCCCGGCGTGCAGATTCACGTGCGCGGCAACGAAATCACCCTTACCGGTGATGCCGAACCCGTCGCCGCAGCGAAGAGCCTCGTCGAAGAACTTCTCACGATGACCCGCTCGGGCCACCACCTGGCGCCGGAAGAGGTTGCCACGTCGGCGCGCCTGCAGCAAGACGGCATTCGCCCGTCAGAAGTGCTGAGCGAGCCGATTCTGTCGTCGCGCGGCAAAGTCATTCGACCGAAGACCCTCGGTCAGCGTGACTACGTTGATGCGATCGACGAGAACACGATTGTCTTCGGTATCGGCCCCGCCGGTACCGGAAAAACCTACTTGGCGATGGCCAAGGCCGTGCAGGCGCTGCAGCGCAAAGAGGTCAACCGCATCATTCTGACTCGACCGGCCGTTGAAGCGGGGGAGCGCTTGGGCTTCTTGCCCGGCACACTCACCGACAAGATCGACCCGTACCTGCGCCCGCTCTACGACGCGCTGAACGAAATGATCGACCCCGACATTTTGCCGAAGCTGATGGCGACCGGAACCATCGAGGTCGCGCCGCTCGCGTACATGCGCGGTCGCACGCTCAACGACTCCTTCGTCGTGCTCGACGAAGCGCAAAACACGACGCCGGAACAGATGAAGATGTTCCTGACGCGCCTGGGCTTCGGAACCAAGATGGTCGTCACGGGTGACATCACGCAGGTCGACTTGCCGCAGGGCACGAGTGGTCTGCGCCTGGTCTCCAACGTGCTCAAGAACATCGACGACATTCACTTCGCGCGCCTCACCAGCGCCGACGTCGTGCGCCACTCGCTGGTCGGCCGCATCGTCGACGCGTACAGCGAGTACGACGAGAAGCGCACCGCAGCCCGCCACGAACGCGAGCAGGCTTCAGAATTGGCGAATCGTGCGGAACGCCGCGCGGGTCTTCGCCCCCAAGACCGACAGCCCCGACGAGGACGATCATGATCGAGATCAACAACGAATCCGCCATCAGCATCGACGAGACCGTGCTGCTGCGGCTCACCGAAAGCAACCTCGCGGCGCTGTACGTCAGCCCCGACGCCGAAGTGGCGATCCAACTCGTTGACGAAGGCGCGATGGAAGCCCTGCATGTGCAGTGGATGGACGAGCCCGGTCCCACCGATGTGCTCTCGTTCCCGATGGATGAGCTGCGCCCCGGAACCATGGACAAGCCGACTGAGCCAGGTCTGCTTGGTGACATCGTGCTGTGCCCGCAGGTTGCGGAGTCGCAGGCGAAGACGGCCGGCCACACCATGATGGATGAGCTGATTCTGCTTACCACGCACGGCCTGCTGCACCTGCTCGGATACGACCACGCTGAGCCCGACGAGGAGCGCGAAATGTTCGGACTTCAGCGCGAACTGATCGCTCACTTCCATGAGGGCGAGAAAAACGCGCGATGACAATCTTCTTGCTCATCGCCGCAGTCTTGCTGGTGGCGTTTGGCGGATTGATGGCGGCAGTTGATGCCGCGCTTGGCGTGACCAGCAGGCAAGACTTTGCCGACTGGTCGCACTCAGGTCGCAATGCGAAGGCGTTGCGGATTATCGGTGATGACGTGTCGGCACATGCCAACGCCGTCGTCTTTATGCGTATTCTCGCGGAGACCACCGCGGCCGTGATGGTCACCGCGCTCTTCATGCTCTTGCTCGACCACATCGGCTGGTCGATTCTCGCCGCCGCCCTCATCATGACCGCCGTGTCGTTCGTGCTCGTGGGCGCCAGCCCGCGCTCTGTCGGGCGCCAGCACTCCACGGGCCTGTTGCGCGGAACAGCACTAATTATTCGGGCGTGCCGCATCGCCATCGGCCCGCTCGCTCACGGTCTCGCCGCGCTCGGCGACCGTGTGACGCCAGGCGTGTCGCGCGGGGCATCGTTTACGTCCGAAGAACAGCTGCTCAGCATGGTGGATGAGGCGGCAAGCCACGACCTCATCGAAGAGGATGACCGCGAACTTATCCACTCGGTCTTTGACTTCACCGACCGCTTTGTGCGCGCCGTCATGGTTCCGCGCACGGAAATTGTCACGATCGAAAACGACGCGACGACCGAAGACGCCGTGAGCCTGTTTCTTTCGTCGGGTGTTTCGCGTATGCCGATCACCGAGGGCGACGACGTTGTCGGCATGCTGTACCTGAAAGACATTATCGCGTCGACGTTTGCCGATGAGTCAGGGTGGCGTGCCCGCCCCGCGATTGACCTTGCCCGAGAACCGGTATTTGTGCCGGAGGCGATGAAAGCTGAGACGCTGCTGCAGCAAATGAAGCGCGACTCCATTCACGTGTGCCTTGTTGTCGATGAATACGGCGGTGTTTCGGGCCTCGTGACGCTGGAAGACCTTATTGAAGAACTCGTTGGCGACATTTCTGACGAGCACGATGCTAAGGGCTCGGAGATCATCGACCTCGGCGACGGCCGGTACCGTGTCTCGGCACGACTGCCGCTCGACGAGGTGGGCGATCTGTTCGGTATCGAGCTTGAAGACGAAGACGTCGATTCAATCGGCGGACTCCTCGCGAAAGAACTCGGTCGTGTGCCGGAGTCAGGCTCAATCGCTGAGTCTGACGGCATCATCATGACCGGCGGTGAATCACGGGGGCGCCGCAAGGGCCTCGCGAACATCATCGTCGAACGGAGCGCCTCGCTGAAGGCGGCCGAAGAGGCATTTGCCAACGAAAACTTGGAATCAGGAGACGAATAATGCGCAGCGGATTCGTAACGTTTGTCGGCCGACCCAACGTCGGCAAGTCCACTCTCACGAACGCGCTGGTGGGCGAGAAGGTCGCCATCACGAGCGACAAGCCGCAGACCACGCGTCGCGCGATCCGTGGCATCGTCAACCGACCGACCGGTCAGCTCGTGATCGTGGACACCCCGGGTATTCACCGTCCGCGCACCCTGCTCGGTCAGCGCCTCAATGACCTCGTTGAGCAGGTGCTCGGCGATGTTGACGTGATCGCATTCTGCGTGCCCGCTGACCAGAAGGTGGGCCCGGGCGACACGCGCATCGCGGCATCGCTTGACGGCTACAAGCGCGCCAAGAAGGTCGCGATTGTGACCAAGACAGACACCGCTTCGCGCGATGACATCATGGAGCGCCTCATCGAGGTTGACGCCCTGCGCGAAGACTGGGCGGCTGTGATTCCGCTTTCTGCCGTCACGAACGAGCAGCTCGACGTGCTCTCTGACGAGTTGCTCGCACTCATGCCCCAAGGGGAGGCGCTGTACCCGGAGGGTATCGTCACCGACGAATCGATCGAAGACCGCGTCTCCGAAATCATTCGTGAGGCCGCTCTCGACGGCGTGCGTGATGAGCTGCCGCACTCGATTGCGGTCACGGTTTCGGAGATTGCGGAGCGCGAAGACAGCGATCTCACCGACGTCTTCGCCGACATCATTGTTGAGCGTGACAGCCAAAAGGCGATCATTATCGGCCGCAAGGGCTCCCGACTCCGCGACGTCGGTGCTCGTGCCCGCGCGGAGCTGGAACAGCTCCTCGGCAGCCGCGTCTTTTTGAGCCTGCATGTGCGGGTTGCGAAGGAGTGGCAACGCGACCCCAAGCAGTTGGGGCGTCTCGGCTTCTAACTCAATCTGAAGTTATCCCCAGAAACGCCACGGTCTCTTGTCGTGGCGACGTCGTGCTGGTTATGCTGGCGCTACCTCAAAGGCAACGAAATTCGCATTCGTTGAAAGAGTTGTCGAGGCTGAGATTTCGTGGGGACGATCACCAGCTTCGGCGTATGCCGCGATAATGAGCATCCGCTCTTATCGCGGCATCACTTGTTCTGGGAGCGTGCTACGCTGAAAATATGCGCGCGGGCATGCTCCTTCTTAGCTGCCGCGACGAGACCTCGTTCTAGGGCCTTCCTCGTCGCGGAGTTTGCCGTTGGTCCTTCTGGTTTCTATCAACGAAGAAGCAAACATCATGGAAAACACTCAGCGCCCCTCCGGAATGCCGATCCACAAGTACCGTCCGTTCCACGAAATCATCAAGGTTGACCTGCCTGACCGTACGTGGCCGAGCAAGCACATCGAAAAGGCCCCGCGTTGGTGCGCGGTTGACCTGCGTGACGGCAACCAGGCCCTCATCGACCCGATGAGCCCCGAACGCAAGCGCGTTATGTTCGAACTGCTGGTTCGCATGGGCTACAAGGAGATCGAGGTCGGCTTCCCGTCGGCGAGCCAGACTGACTTCGACTTCGTGCGTCAGCTCATCGAAGAGAACCTGATTCCGGACGACGTGACGATCCAGGTGCTGACGCAGTCGCGCGAGCACCTCATTGAGCGCACGTTTGAGTCGATTGCCGGCGCCAAGCAGGCCATCGTGCACTTCTACAACTCGACGAGCATTGTGCAGCGTGAGGTCGTTTTCCGCTCTGACAAGCAGGGCATCATCGACATCGCTCTCGAAGGTGCACGTCTGTGCAAGGAATTCGAGAAGCGCATTCCGGAGACCAAGGTCTACTACGAGTACTCGCCGGAGAGCTTCACCGGTACCGAGCTCGAGTACGCCGCTGAGATCTGCAACGCCGTGCTTGACGTCCTGCAGCCGACGCCCGACAACAAGGTCATCATCAACCTGCCGGCCACGGTCGAGATGGCGACGCCGAACCTGTACGCCGACTCGATCGAGTGGATGAACCGCAACCTGAAGTACCGCGAGAACGTCATTCTCTCGCTGCACCCGCACAACGACCGCGGAACCGCGGTGGCGGCTGCTGAGATGGGTTACCTGGCCGGGGCTGACCGTATCGAAGGCTGCCTGTTCGGCAACGGTGAGCGCACCGGCAACGTCGACCTCGTCGCACTGGGCATCAACATGTTCACGCAGGGCATCGACCCGATGATCGACTTCAGCGACATCGACCAGGTCAAGCGCACCGTCGAATACTGCAACCAGCTGCCCGTTCCGGAGCGCAGCCCGTGGGCCGGCGACCTCGTTTTCACCGCCTTCAGTGGCTCGCACCAAGACGCCATTAAGAAGGGCTTCGAGGCCATGGCCACGAAGGCTGAAGAGCAGGGCGTCAGTGTCGACGACATTGAGTGGGCGGTGCCGTACCTGCCCGTCGACCCGAAGGATCTGGGTCGCTCGTACGAAGCTGTCATTCGCGTCAACTCGCAGTCCGGTAAGGGCGGCGTCGCGTACCTGCTGAAGAACGACCACGCTCTCGACCTGCCGCGCAAGCTGCAGATTGAGTTCTCTGGTGTTGTGCAGGCCAAGACCGACGCGGAGGGTGGCGAAGTCACGAGCGACCAGATTTGGGCGATCTTCAACGACGAGTACCTGCCCGCAGACATCGCGGAAGACCGTTGGGGTCGTTTCGAGCTGCTCGCAACGCGCACCAGCTCGGAGATGACCGGTGAGGTCGTGCTCGACGTCGTGCTGCGTGACGGCGACGAGCGCATCCAGACGCAGGGCACCGGAAACGGCCCCGTTGCTGCTTTCGTTAACGTGCTGCAGGGCCTCGGCTTTGACGTAACGGTCTACGACTACGTTGAGCACGCGATGAGCTCCGGCGGCGACGCTCAGGCGGCTTCGTACATCGAGCTGCAGGTTGACGGCGACCGTCTGTGGGGCGTCGGTATCGACAGCGATATCTCGACGTCGTCGCTGCGCGCCATCGTCTCAGGTGTGAACCGCTCGATCCGCTCGCGCGACCGCGAGTCGGCGCTGGTCTAAGACAGATTCAAAATGGGGGCGCCGCACGGCGCCCCCATTTTTGTTTAGTCCGTAACCGGCGGCTTAATGATCGTGATGGTTCCGGTCTCGGCAGCCACCTTGCGGCGGTGCAGACGGCGCTGCTCCGGCAGCGACAGGTCAAAGATCACGGCGAGCACACGGATCACAGCGGTCACGATGATGCCGGCGATGGCGGCAGGAACCATGGGAGCGCCGACAGAGTGGGCTACGGCGACGGTCGCGCAACCGAGCCCGGCGGCGACGGCGTAGAGCGACCCGACGTGCATGATGGCGACCGGGAGGCCCATGATGACGTCACGGAGAATGGAACCACCAACAGCGGCACAGACGCCGACAAAGACAGCGGGAACGACGGGAAGGCCCACCGTGAGGGCCTTGACCGTGCCAAACGCACCGAACATGCCGATCGCGCCGGCATCGAGAACAACGATGATCGTATTGGCGCGGTGAAGCACTCCGGCGAGCAGCATACCGATGAGAGCGGCGCCCGACGCGGTCAATAGATACCAGTTCGATTGCAGGGTCGCCGGCGGTACGCCAATGAGCAGGTCACGGATGAGACCGCCACCCATACCGAGCAACAGGCCAATGATCGCGACACCAAGCAGATCCAGGCGACGCTGGCCCTGGAATCCGGAGGCAAAGAGGGCGCCTTGCACGCCGCCGAGGCCGACGGCAAGGAGATCAGCCCAGAGCGGAATCACGAAGATGGTGTCGATCACCTATCCATTCTCGCGCCTGCGATGGGGTTAGGTTGAAGGCATGCCGTTTCGCACGACACGCTTAAAAACACCCCACTCTGACCTTGCTGCGCAGTTTGCGGCCATTCGTGATGGCTTGGAGATCAGCGTGAGCTTTGACGCCGCTGTCGAAGCCGAAGCGCGCCGGGCCACCGCACACGTGCCCATGCCCGAAGCGGATGCGACTGACATTGAGTTCGTCACGATCGACCCCGAAGGTTCCAAAGACCTCGATCAGGCGCTCTTCATTGAAAAGACGGAATCCGGGTTTCGTGTCTTTTACGCGATCGCCGATCTGCCGTCGGTGGTGGAGCCGGGTGGAGCGATCGATCGCGAGGCCCGTGAACGAGGGCAGACGATGTATTCGCCGGACGAAAGTGCGCCGCTGCACCCGCGGGTGATCAGTGAAGACGGGGCGAGCCTGCTGCCCGGTGTGGTTCGGGCTGCCTATGTCTGGGCAATTGACCTGGACGAGACTGGCAAACGTGTGTCGTCGACGCTCAAGCGGGCGCGCGTGCAGAGCCGTGAACAGCTCACGTACGACGAAGCGCAGCGCCGTGTCGACAGCGGTGACCCGCTCATGACGTTGCTCAAGCAGGTCGGTGAGCTCCGCATCGCGCGCGAAGCAGATCGCGGTGGGGCCTCGCTGGATATGCCGGAAGAAGAGATCGTCGCCGACGGCAACTCGTGGACGATCAAGCGCAGCCAACTCTTGCCGGTGGAACAGTGGAACGCCCAAATTTCGCTGATGACGGGGATGGAGGCTGCTCGGCTCCAGTTGGAAGCGGGCCGCGGCATTCTCCGCACGATGCCACGTCCGCCACACGACGCGATGGTGAACTTCCGCCGCGAAGTGCAGGAGATGGGCATTCCGTTCGCAGAAGACGAAGAATACGGCGCATTTCTGCGTCGCCTCCACCGCAACCACCCGGCCGCGGTCGCCGTACTGATGGCCGCGCGGTCGCTGTTCCGCGGCGCTGACTATCACGTTCTCACCGGCTCCGAAAACCCCGACGACGTCATTCAGGCCGCGATCGGTGCGCCCTACGCGCACACCACGGCGCCACTTCGTCGACTCGTTGACCGCTACGTGCTCGCGCATTGCGAGGCCATCGCCAACGGCACCGAGATTCCGGCGTGGGCATCAGAAGGCCTGGAGGACCTGCCGGAAATCATGGCCGCGAGCTCGCAGAAGGCGGGAGCGCTCGAGCGCGAATGCATCGCGGCAGTGACTGCCGTTATTCTCGCGCCGCGCGTGGGCGAGACGTTCGATGGGCTGATTGTCGACCGTCGGGAGAAGCGCGCCGAGGTCGAACTGCTTGATCCGCCGGTGACGACGACCGCGGTGATGGCGGGGGAGCCCGGAACCGCGGTGCAGTTGCGGCTGGAAAGCATCACCGATGCGAAGCCCGTGTTTGTGGCCGCCTAGCGAGGCGCAACCCGCAGTGTCGGTGCCACGCGAGATAATGGGGTGTGCCCACCTATCGTGATGAAGCCGTCGTGCTCCGAACCCACAAGCTGGGGGAGGCCGACCGCATTGTCACGCTGCTAAGCAAGCGCCACGGCAAGATTCGCGCCGTTGCGAAGGGTGTGCGACGCACCAGCTCGAAGTTTGGTTCGCGATTGGAACCATTCATGGTCGTTGACGGCCAGTTCTACGAGGGTCGTTCGCTCGACATCGTGAATCAGGCTGAATCCCTCGCTACCTACGGCGCCGACATCGTGTTGCACTACGAACGCTTCACCGCAGCCAACGCCATGGTTGAGGCCGCCGACCGCCTCGGTGATTCGGAGGCCACGCCGCAGCAGTACCTGCTGCTCGTCGGCGGTCTGCGTGCGCTGGCCCGCGGCGAGCACGCGTCACGGTCGATTCTTGATTCGTACCTGCTGCGGGCGATGTCGCTCTCCGGCTGGGCGCCTGGCCTCGATCACTGCGCCCGTTGTGCACAAGAGGGGCCGCACCAGACGTTTGTTGCCCAACTCGGCGGCATGGTGTGCGACAGTTGCGCACCCGTTGGTTCCGCTCGCATTCCCGCCGGAACCACCACAATGCTTGACGCTCTCATTCGCGGCGATTGGGCAACCATCGAAGCCGCGAGCCCGAACGACCACACCCGGGCGTCTGGCCTGATCGCCGCGTACACCCAATGGCACCTCGAGCGCAGCATTCGCTCGCTCGCACACGTGGAGGCGTAGTGACCCCGAAGCCATACACCCACAAAGATGCCGTTGAGTTTCGACCGCTGGACTGGACCGGAATCTACCCGCCTGAGTATCCGAAGAAGTCGGTCCCCGCGCACGTCGCCGTCGTGATGGACGGCAACGGTCGCTGGGCGAACCAGCGCGGGCTCAACCGGGTTGAGGGTCACAAAGCTGGGGAGCTGGCGCTCCTGGACGTCGTTGCCGGTGCGATTCAAGCGGGTGTCAAGCACCTGTCTGTCTACGCCTTCTCGACCGAGAACTGGGCGCGTTCACCCGAAGAGGTGCGCTTCTTGATGGGCTTTAACCGCGACGTGCTCCACCGCCGTCGCGACCAGCTCAACGAGTGGGGCGTTCGCGTGCGGTGGGCTGGGCGCACGCCGCGGCTGTGGCGCTCGGTCATCAAAGAGCTGCGCTACGCCGAAGAGCTCACAAAAGACAACACCACCCTCACCCTGACGATGTGCGTCAACTACGGTGGCCGCGTTGAGCTCGCCGATGCCATGACCTCGATCGCTGAAGACGTTGCAGCCGGCAAAATCAAGCCGAGCGCGGTCAACGAGAAGCTCATCGCGAAGCGGCTGTATTTGCCAGACATGCCCGACGTCGACCTATTCGTACGGTCATC
This sequence comes from Microbacterium daqui, assembly GCF_050408675.1. NCBI lineage: Bacteria > Bacillati > Actinomycetota > Actinomycetes > Micrococcales > Microbacteriaceae > Microbacterium > Microbacterium daqui. Next base: position 68,298 of record NZ_JBNTKF010000001.1, read on the forward strand.
GGGCGAGCAGCGCACGTCAAACTTCTTGCTGTGGCAGGCGGCCTACGCCGAAATGGTCTTTCTCGACACGCTGTGGCCCGATTTCACACGTGCCGATCTGTGGGAGGCGATCGACATTTATACCGGTCGCAACCGGCGCTTCGGCGGCGCCGTCAACGCCCCGAAGTGATCTAGAGCTCTCCGTCCGTCAAGAAGTATTCGCGCTCGAGGGAGTGACCAAACATCTTGATGTCGAGGCACGCGACGGGCGTATCGCACTTCATGACGTGGTCGTATTTCGTGTACTCGAAGAACGCGCGCAGCTTCAGATCGAGCAGGTCGCCGGTGACGTTGGCAGGCTTGTCTTTGTTGCCGTAGCCGGTGGCGTAGCGCATGACGTCGACCGACAGTCCTGCTGCTTGCGCCGAGTCACGAACGAGCGAGCCGACGGTGCTGTGATCGGAGTGGTCGCGGTGCGAAACCCACGACCAGCCCGGCACCAGAGTGATGAGGGCGGTCGGGTGTGCCGCGGTGATGAGTTCACCGATCGACTGCTTGAGCAGGTCGAGCGAAACCGGTGTTGCCGTGTCGACGGTGTGCATGACATCGATGGTCTGACCGTAGAGTCGCGACAAACTCTCCCACCCGGTGGCTTCAAAGCCCTGGCCGGAGATATTGCCGTCGGGCAATCGAATGAACGTGACCGCGATATCGGGGTCATCGGCCGGGGTGAAACGGGTGACAGGCAGGCCGGTTCCCAACACGAGGTGTTCTTCGGTCCACTCGCCATCGACCCCGCGCAACACGTCGTAGGCGCGGAGAATTCCGGTCTCTCGCGACGTCGCGTAGGTCATGCCTGACCCAGCGTCGCCCGCCGTAACAAACACCGTGCGCACGCACTGGCCGTTTGCGATGGCGTTCGTGATCGCCGGGTTCGCGAAGATGAGATCGTCGTCGTAGTGCGCCATGACCGACATCGTCGTGCCGGCCGCACACGCTACGGGTGGTGGGGGAGTCGGAGACGGCTCCGGTGCTGTCGACGTCGCCGGTGGTTCCGGAACCTGCGGTGTCGTTGTTGGGGGAGCGGGCGTCGGAGATTCGGCTGAAGACCACGGCGTTGGCGTCGCGAAGATGGGGATAAGCCCAGTGGCGGCGCCCGCAGAGAAGCCGACGACACCAAGGACGATAACGCCGATAACGCTCCACATGACCGTCAGGCGCGCACGCCGACGGCGCGCACGAGCGTAACGCCTCGTCCCCTCCATGATTCCCCTTCAATGCAGAAGTGATGACTGCACCTCTAGCGTAGAACTCCACACGAGCAAATGACTCAGGGAAAACTCCGGGAATAGAAATCGGCGGTCCTGATGTTGTGGCTTATGTGACCGAAAAGATTCAGATTGACGTGTGGAGCGACATCGCCTGCCCGTGGTGCTACATCGGAAAGCGAAACCTCGAAGGTGGCATTGCCGCTACCGCTGCAGACGCCGACGCCCCGCAGGTTGAGATTACGTACCACTCGTACGAGCTCTCGCCCGATACCCCCGTTGACTTCGACGGCAGCGAAATTGACTTCCTGGCAACCCACAAGGGCATGCCGAAGGAAAAGGTTTCGGAAATGCTTGACCACGTGACGAACGTGGCTCAGGGCGTCGGCCTGGAGTACAACTTTGACGTGCTGAAGCACACCAACACGGTCCGTGCTCACGAGCTGCTGCACTTCGCCAAGGCGCAGGGTCAGCAGCACGCCATGGCTGAGCGCCTGATGTCGGCATACTTCACCGAAGGTAAGCACGTCGGTGAGATCGACAGCCTTGTTGACCTCGCGACTGAGACTGGCCTCGACGGCGACGCCGCCCGCGCAGCCCTCGAATCGCAGCAGTACTTGAACGACGTTCGCGCCGACCAGGCGCAGGCCGCGCAGTACGGCATTCAGGGTGTTCCGTTCTTCGTTATCAACGGTAAGTACGGTGTCTCGGGCGCGCAGCCCGCAGACGCTTTCGCGCAGATCCTCCGCCAGGTGTGGGCTGAAAACAACGCGTAATCCTGCCGACATGACAATGGCGCTCACCCTTACGGTGAGCGCCATTGTTTTGCGTTAGCGGGGCAGGTTCGCCTCGATGACGTCGACGACAGCCTTGTCAGTCGGGATCACCGGGGGACGGAACCGGTGCAGCGTGTTGTCGGGCGTCAGTACGAACTTCTCAAAGTTCCACAGCACCGGGCCACGCTTGCCATCGGCGTCTTTCGTCTTCTTCAACGCCTTGTACAGCGGGGCGGCGTAGCGCCCGTTGACCTTGATCTTGTCGTTGATCGGAAACGAGACGCCCCACGTCACCGCACAGTAATCGAGAATCTCTTCCATGGTTCCGGGCTCTTGTCCCATGAACTGATTGCACGGAAAGCCCAGCACGGTGAAGCCGCGGTCGCCGTACGTCTTCTGCAGCTCTTCGAGCTGCTCATACTGCGGCGTGAGGCCGCACTTTGAGGCGACGTTCACAATCATGACCACGTTGTCGCGGTACTCGGCCAGCGTATGTTCGTTGCCCGCAGCGTCAACAAACGCGATGTCGCGCAGCGGAGTCTCAGTGGTGTCGGTCATGCTCCGAGACTACTGCCGTGCGGCGGAACCAGGGCGAAAGCGCAGAGAAATATGTGCGGCTGTGAGCGAGCCGCATCCCGCGGGCTTCGCATAGGGGAGAATAGGGAGGTGACGATGACTACAGCTCCTACTCAGCCGCTACGCATCGGGCCGATCGAATTGGAAGCTCCGGTCGTCCTGGCGCCGATGGCGGGTATTACCAACACCGCGTTTCGTCGGCTCTGCCGCGAGTACGGGGCGGGCCTGTTCGTCAGCGAGATGATTACGTCGCGTGCGCTTGTCGAGCGCAACGAAGTCACGATGCGTTTGGTGACGCATCACGAGTCGGAGAATATCCGCTCGATTCAGCTGTACGGCGTTGACCCGAAGACGGTCGCCGAAGCTGTGCGCATCATCGTCGCTGAGGATCGCGCTGACCACATTGACTTGAACTTTGGTTGCCCGGTGCCGAAGGTCACCCGCAAGGGCGGTGGCTCGGCGCTGCCGTGGAAGCACACGCTCTTCAACCAGATCGTGACGCAGGCTGTCGAGGCTGCCGAGCACTTGCCGCTCACCGTCAAGATGCGTAAGGGCATTGACGACAACCACCTCACCTACCTCGACGCGGGTCGTATGGCCGAAGACGCGGGTGCTGCGGCGGTGGCGCTGCACGGTCGCACGGCGAGCCAGATGTACTCCGGTAAGGCCGACTGGTCGGCGATTGCGACGCTTAAAGAGACCGTCACGAGTATTCCGGTGCTCGGCAACGGTGACATTTGGTCTGCCGACGACGCCGTGCGCATGATGGCCGAGACCGGTGCTGACGGTGTTGTCGTTGGCCGCGGCTGCCTCGGTCGCCCGTGGCTGTTCGGCGAGCTCGCCCACGCCCTCGGCGATGGCATTGCCGCGAAGTCTGTTGACGCCACGCTGGGCTTCGTCGCCGCGGCCTTCAAGCGTCACGCTGAACTGCTCACCGAGTTCTTCGAAGACGAGGTTCGCGGGTGCCGCGACATTCGCAAGCACGCCGCCTGGTATTTCAAGGGATACCCGGTTGGTGGCGATATTCGCTCGCAGTTCGCTACGGTGAGTACGTTGGCGGAAATTGACGAGCTGACGACCCTGCTTGATCTGGATGCGCCCTACCCCGGTGAGGCGGCAGAAGGACAACGTGGTCGAGCTGGCACTCCCAAGCGCACCGTTTTGCCAGATGGCTGGCTGAACTCGCACGACATCGCAGCTGATGTCGCGTGCAACCTGACTGAAGGAGAAGCGGATACCAGTGGCGGTTGATGGCGTGGGATCAGGGCGTATCGCGGACGGTTACGATGCGCATGATGTCGAGCGTTTTCACCCCGAGCTGCACCGCTCCGAACGCGACAACTTCGCACGCGACCGCGCTCGCGTGTTGCACTCCGCCGCGTGGCGTCGCCTCGCAGCGAAGACGCAGGTGCTGTCGCCGGCGTCTCCCGCTGACTTTGCGCGCAACCGCCTGACGCACTCGCTCGAGGTGTCGCAGGTCGGCCGCGAACTGGCGACGAGCCTGAGGCTCAACCCCGACCTGGTCGACACCGCGTGCCTCACGCATGACCTCGGCCACCCGCCGTTCGGCCACAATGGTGAGCGCGCGCTCAACTCGTGGGCTCGCGACATCGGTGGCTTTGAAGGCAACGCACAGACCCTGCGCATTTTGGTGCGGCTGGAACCAAAGGTGCTGGATGAGAATGGCGACCCGTTCGGTCTGAACCTCACGCGTGCCAGTATCGACGCGTCGTGCAAGTATCCGTGGACGCTGGACGCGCCCGTGCCCGACCCGGGTGGGCGCCTAAAGTTTGGCGTTTATCCCGACGACGAGCCGGTATTTGAGTGGATGCGTGCTGGTGCGCCCGAACGCGTGCGCTGCATTGAAGCCGAGGTCATGGATCTCTCCGATGACATTGCGTATTCGGTGCACGACTTCGAAGACGCCATCGTCAACGGCTACTTGAGCCCCGCTCGATTGTCAGACCCAGCAGAGCACGAAGCGCTCGTTTCTGGCATTCAAGCGTGGGTGGGCTTTGACTACTCACGTGACGAGCTCGACGAGGCGCTGTACCGCCTCACGCGCATCCCGCCGTGGCTGAAGAGCTTCGATGCCTCGCGTCACGACCTGGCCCGCCTCAAGAACCTCACGAGCGAGCTCATTGGCCGCTTCGCGCGTGCCGCGACCGTGGCAACCCGCGAGTCGTACCCCGTCGAATCCATGACTCGATACCAAGCGCATGTCGTAGTTCCGCGCGACGTCGAAACCGAAGTTGCTGTTCTCAAGGGCATCATCGGTGCTTCGGTCGTATCGATCGAGGGCCGCAAGTCGATCTACAAGGAGCAGCGCAAGGTGCTTAAGCGCCTCGCTTCGGCATTGTGGGACGAGGGCGGCCACGCGCTGGACCCAGTGTTCTCCGCTGATTTCCGCGCGGCACGCGACGATGTGGCCCGCAAGCGCGTCATCGTCGACCAGGTCGCCAGCCTGACCGATGCCACCGCTCTCGCTTGGCACCGCCGCTTTGTCGGCGACATTGACGCCGCTGACGTCGGCATTTGGTCGCCCGGAGCTCGTCCGTTCACCAGGTCGTACTGATGCCCCGCATTTTGCAGGCCGACGTCGATGAGGTGAAGGCCCGCACCCGTATCGAAGAAATCATCGGCGAACGTGTCGCACTGCGCAATGCCGGTGTGGGGTCGATGAAGGGGCTCTGCCCTTTTCACGATGAGAAGTCGCCGAGCTTCCACGTGCGCCCGCAGGTTGGCTACTATCACTGCTTTGGCTGTGGCGAGTCTGGCGACGTCTATACGTTCTTGCGTGAGATGGACCACGTCACCTTCACCGAGGCCGTTGAGCGCCTCGCCGGGCGCCTCGGCTATCCGTTGCACTACGAAGACGGCGGCTCGGCACCCGAGACGAGCGGGCGCGCTCGTCTGTATGCGGCCAATGCGGCAGCGGCAGAGTACTTCCGCACCGAAATTGGCTCACCCGAGGCCGAGACCGCCCGTGCGTTCTTGGGCGAGCGTGGCTTTGACGCCGCGCACGCGAACCACTTTGGCGTGGGCTACGCGCCGCGCGGGTGGGACAACATGACGAATGCGCTCACCCGCAAGGGCTTCACGCGCGAAGAGTTGCTGGCGGCTGGTCTTGTGTCGCAGGGTAACCGCGGTGTGTACGATCGGTTCCGCGGACGTCTCATCTGGCCGATTCGCGACGTTACTGGGCAGACCATCGGTTTCGGCGCCCGCAAGCTTTACGAAGATGACAAGGGGCCGAAGTACCTCAATACGCCCGAGACGCCGATCTACAAGAAGGCGCAAGTGCTGTACGGGCTTGACCTCGCGAAGCGCGATATTTCACGCGGCGACCCCAAGCGGGTCGTCGTGGTCGAGGGGTACACCGACGTCATGGCGTGCCACGTCGCCGGCATCACGACGGCCGTTGCGACGTGTGGCACGGCGTTCGGCGTTGATCACATCAACGTGCTGCGTCGCGTCATGGGTGATGAGTCCAGCCACGGCGAGGTTGTCTTCACATTTGACCCCGACGCCGCAGGCCAGAAGGCTGCGCTTCGTGCCTTCGCCGAGGAAAAGCGCTTCAACGCGCAAACCTACGTTGCCGTTGCACCCGACGGCCTTGACCCGTGTGACCTCCGTTTGCAGCGGGGCGATCAAGCCGTGCTGTCGCTCATGACGTCGAAGGTGCCGATGTTCGAGTTCGTCATCGACCAGCGCCTCGCAAGCTACGACCTCGCCACCGTCGAAGGGCGCGTCGGCGCGTTGCGCGCCGCAGCCCCTGTGCTGGCTGACATCCGCGACGCGCTGTTGCGCCCCGAATACGAGCGCGTTCTTGCACGACGCCTGGGCATGGACCCGACCGACGTGCACCGTGAGGTGGATGCCGCTGTGCGTCGTGCGCCAGCGGAGAAGCGATCGGACGAGCGCCGCGCCCCGCAAGCAGCTCACGACCCGTACGCTGGCAGCTCGGCATCCCATGGTTCCGCACCCTATGATTCCGACCCTGAACATGCTCCCGCCGTCGCGGTGACGCTCGCGACGCTGCCCCGCACGCCCGACGTCTACCGTGACCGCAACACGCTGATGGCGTTTTTGCAGTACGGGCACCTGCTTGATCAGGATCTGATGGCGCAAGCGCTCGAAGCCCCGTTTAGCCACCCGGCGTTTGACGCGGTGCGGGCGGCGATTCTGGCACACCCGGAGCGGACGAAGCCGGGCTGGGCGTTGACGGCTATCGGTGGCGTGCGCGAGCCGTTCCGGCTTATCGCGGGGGAGTTGCTGGCCGCGGAGTTCCCAGCGAAAGACGAGCAAGCCGCTGTTGTCGCGGCTCAAGATCTTGCGCTGTCGAAAGTGGAGCGCGCCATGATTGCGCGCAAGAACGAGCTTCTCGGTGCGGTGCAACGTATTGCGCCGGACTCGGAAGAGGGGCGTGCGCTGCGGGTGCAACTGCGCGACCTCGACGTTCGCATTCGCAGTCTGCGTGGCGAGTAGACCTCACCGCTCGCCTAAGCCAGGATGGGATGATGGCACGCCGACGACATGACTCCGCCGCGGTTCGCGCCGTTGATCTCAGTATCGGAACCAAGCAGTTGCGAATCGTTGATGGCGTGACGTTCACGATGGAGCCGGGAGAGACGCTCGTTGTTGCTGGGCCTGCGGGCGCAGGCAAGAGCACCCTCGCGTCGCTCGTGGCGGGGCAAGCGGCCTCTGGAGTAGAGATTGTGGGTGGCGACCTCACGGTCGGTGGCATCCCCGGCAAGCGCCCGGGACGCCTGCGTCGTGAGTGGCTCGTGCGCACCGGTTACCTGCCGCAGGGCGCAGGCGCGCTTCTCCCGGCCCAATTCACGGTGGGGGAGATCATTGCGTCGCCGATCACGTCGCGTTCGCGCAAGCACAATGCTGCCGCGTTGCGACAGCGCGTTGCCGCGCTGCTTGACGAAGTGCATCTCCCGCTCGGTGCGGCAGACAAGTTTCCGTACGAACTGAGTGCCGGCATGCTGCAGCGCGTTGCGTTCGCGCACGCCGTCGTACTCGAACCGACGTTGCTCGTCGCTGATGATCCGATGGCGAATCTCGATGTCGAAATGCGGCCGGTGATTTACGAGGCCATCCGTCGTCGCCAGCGTGAGCGCAATATGGCGAGCCTCATCGTCACGAACGACGTGAATCTGACACGCGAGCTTAACGCCTCGGCAATTGCGCTGCGTGCTGGCCATGTTGTCGCCGATGGTGACTTCACCGCGGTGCCGCGACCGACGCCCACCGGGCCGATCGCGGCGGCTTTTCTGGCGGAACCGGCGGAAAAGCCGCGCACGCGTCGGCAGCGTCGCGAGCGGCGTCACTAGCGGTTTCTCCGTGTGTGCGGCGGGTTGATTCGGAGGCATTCGCGCGACGCGCCCGGAAGTCGGGCCGTGTTCTGATGCGCCGATCTTCTTTGCTATGCTGGTGTGGTTGCCCCGCATCGGGGCTGATCCCTCATAGCTCAATTGGCAGAGCAGCCGACTGTTAATCGGCAGGTTTTTGGTTCGAGTCCAAATGGGGGAGCAAGAAACCCCCGGAGATATTCTCCGGGGGTTATTTGTTTGTGTCGACGAGACGGGGCGACCAAAAAGCGGCCCTCGTCGATGACGAGAGCCGCTTTTCAACGGTGAAAGTTATTCAGCGCGACCCTGAACCGAACCGGTGGTCTGCACGAGCGAACCGTCGGTTGCGTCAGCCTGGTAAGCAACGCACGTGATGACGCGGTCGCCGTCTTCCCAACCAGCCTCAAGCGGCGTGAAGTAGGTGTAGTCGAAAATCGACGTCTCCCAGTCGAGGCCAACGTACGACTGGAACTCCGTAGCGCACTGCTCGTCAGCCTCGGCGTACATCTCTTCTTCATTGAACTCAGCAAGCGCCGACTCGAAGTTCAGAATGACCTCGGAGTCGTGTGCGTCGCCGCACGGAACCAGCTCAACGTCGCTGAACTCGTCAGCGGCGGGGAAGTTCAGGCAGTCGCCAACTTCGAGATCGTACGCCGAGCCCGTTCCCTGCTCGGTGACCTGGCCATCGTCGTCGCGCGGGACGTCACTGCCGCCGCCGAAGATGTTCTGAACTGCAGAGCAACCGCCGAGGCTCAGTGCGAGGGCAAGCGCTGCACCGGCAGCAAGCGAACGGCGCGCAATAGTGCTGTTAGTCATGTGTGTGATTCTCCCCATAAGAAACATTGTTGTGCTTCGGGTAACGAAGCTCGGGAGCAACGGGCCTGCGAGAGTGAACGTTGTTCCTCGTGTACTCTAGCCGATTTGGCTTAACTCTCGAATCCGTCGACACCAGGTGTCCACGACAAACCGGGCCTGCCCCAGCCACGCTTCTTCGCGATCTTCTGCACGGTCTTCCAGTCGGAGTCGTGCAGACGGTCGACGTAGATCACGCCGTTGAGGTGATCAAACTCGTGCTGCATGATGCGCGCACGCCAGCCGGTTACCTCGATGAGAACCTCGTTGCCCTCGAGGTCAATGCCAGAAACCCGCACGTGATCGGAGCGGCGGAGCGGGAAGCGCTCACCAGGAACCGACAAGCAGCCCTCCGACTCTTCGTCTTCATCCGGGTGTCCTGGTTCCGTCGGCGTCATAAACAACTCGGGGTTGATGATCTCGCCGCGCCACGGCTGTCCCTCGTCGTCTTCGTATGAGTACGTGAAAATGCGCAGCCCCACGCCCACTTGCGGCGCGGCTAAGCCGACGCCGGGAGCCGCGTCCATCGTCTCGTACATGTCGGCGACAAGCGTGCGAATCTCAGCGGTGATCTCCCCGACAGGAGAAGCTGTCGCGTGAAGGACGGGGTCACCCATAATGCAAATTGGTCGAATAGCCACGCGTCAAGCCTAGTCTGGGCACCGGAGCCCCGTATGCTCGTGATGTGATACTTGCCGAGATCGAGAACGTCGGAGATGTGGGGGAGACGCTCGTGGGCGTCTTTCAGAACCCCGGTCTGCTCCTCGGTATCCCGCTTGCCATCGCCGGTGCGGCATTTTTGTCGCTCGGAACCCAGTACCAGCACCGCGGCGTGCAGAAGGTTGCGCTCGAACTCGGGCGCGATGGTGGCAAAGGACTCAGCGGCAATCACCTGAAGCATTTGCTGGTGCGCCCCAGCTGGGTAATCGGAACCTTGATGCTGGGCCTCGCGATTGTCTGCCAGTTGGCTGCACTCGCGCAGGCGCCGCTCATCGTGGTGCAGCCGCTCGGTGCCATCGCGCTCGTCATGACAACGCTGCTGAACGCGCGTATTTCGGGGCACAATCCGACAAGACGGTCGGTCGTCGCGATTTCAGCGTGTGTTGGCGGCGTCTTCCTCTTCGTGCTCATTGCCGCTCTTTTCGCGGAAGATAAAGACGTTTCGGACTACCAACTCTCGATCGTGCTGAGCATCTTGATGGTCGTCATCATCGTGCTGGGTGGGCTGTGGCTTGGGCTCCGTCGCAAGATGGGCCCACTGTTCTACATTTTGTGCGCCGGCATCATCTATGGTTTCGTAGCCACGCTCGCAAAGGTTGTCATCAAGCGCATCCAGGCGGGCGACTTTGAATGGCTCACGCTCGTGTGTGTGATCGCGCTGGTCGCCGGTACTGCTGTGGGTGGCTACTTCGTGCAGACCGCGCACGCCTCTGGCCCGCCCGACCTGGTTATCGCGGGACTCACGGTCATCGACCCCATCGTTGCCGTGCTGATCGGTCTGCTCGTGCTGGGTGAAGCAGCGGGCGCGCCGTCGTGGGCGTACGTCGGCTTCGCGATTGCCGGTGCCATCGCGATTTGGGGTGTCATTGAGCTCGCGCGTTATCACCCGCAGGTCGTCAGCGAGAGTCAAGAACTCGGAATCCCGCGCGGGGGTGCTACGCGGCGGCCACGCGCCGAAGGGGATGTGCCCTTCGCGGGCGGCCCGCTTGAGACTCCTCCTTCTGACCCCGAAGTGCCGCGTGACCGAGCATAGAATACCGATGAGCCTGCGATAGGCTCATCTAACAGGGGGCGGTGGCCAAGCTGGTTAAGGCAGCGGGCTCATAACCCGACGATTCGTGGGTTCAAGTCCCACCCGCCCTACCAAATCGGTGTCTGATCAAGCCTTTCTGATTCGGGCACCGTTTCGCTTTTAGGTCAAGCGGGACTCTCGGAATCACATGGTTGTGATTCGGAGGTGGGTTTGTGATAATGCAAGGGAACAATCAAAAAGATGTTGCCGGGTATCCGTGCAGGTCGTTGGGGAAGACGCACCTGAAGAAACGGAGAGATCATGGCGACACCACAGGCGCGCGGGGTGATTTACATTCACTCTGCGCCACGCGCGTTGTGCCCCCACCTGGAGTGGGCGGTAGGCGGCGTTCTTGGTCGCGCCGTGAACTTTGAATGGACTGACCAGCCGGTGCTGACCGGTGCCCGCCGCACCGAGTTCTACTGGGAGGGACCCGCTGGCACGGGCGCCGCACTCACGACGGCTATCCGCGGGTGGGAACACCTCCGCTATGAAGTGAGCGAAGACCCCACGCCCCGCAGCGACGGTGGTCGCTGGATGCACACGCCGGGCCTCGGCATTCACTACGGTCAGGTCGACACTGCCGGCAACGTCGTGATTGGTGAAGACCGCGTGCGTTACGCGATGGAGATTGCCGACGGCGACGCGTTTGAAATGCAACGCGAACTGGAGCTTGCGCTGGGAAGCGCATGGGATGAAGAGCTGGAACCATTCCGTCACGCCAGTGATGGCGTGCCGGTGGTGTGGCTACACAAAGTTGGATAGGGGATTCCGCGTCCGCGTGGCGCGGGATGGGTGTGGAGCGGTAGGCGCAAGTACCGACCATCGGTGATTATTCCCGGAGGGCGAGAAAGTGAATCCGCTCCCTACGTACAAAGAGGGCTCCCGGAATACCGGGAGCCCTCTAACAATGTGTGCGTTACGCGCTACGGAATGCGATGACGGCGTTGTGGCCGCCGAATCCGAACGAGTTGCTGATCGCGAGCTGGTCGCCAGCGCCCAACTCTGCGGGCTTCGGTGTGATCAAGAACGGAACCTCGGGGTCTTGTTCGTCGACGTTGATCGTCGGCGGAACCGTGCGGTTCTTGAGCGCCAGTACGGTGAACACGGCCTCGAGCGCACCGGTGCCACCGAGAAGGTGACCGGTGGCAGCCTTGGTCGCAGCCACCGGAATCTCGCGAATGCGGTCACCGAAGACGGTCTGCAGTGCGACGAACTCGTTGGGGTCTCCCACCGGGGTCGACGTCGCGTGAGCGTTGATGTGCGTGACATCGTCAGCCGACGCGCCAGCAATTTCGAGCGTCTGACGAACGGCGCGGGCGGCGCCCTTGCCCTCCGGGTCGTTGCCCGTGATGTGGTACGAGTCTGCCGTTAGCGCGCCGCCGACGAGGTAGGCGTAGATCTTCGCGCCACGAGCCTTGGCGTGCTCTTCGGTCTCGAGGATGAGTGCGGCAGCGCCCTCTCCCATGACGAATCCGTCACGCGAAACCGCGGTCGGGCGCGATGCCGTTGCCGGGTCGTCGTTGCGCTTCGACAGCGCCTGAGCGGCAGCAAACGAAGCCATCGTGATCGGGTGAATAGCCGATTCGCTACCACCGGCGATAACGATGTCAGCGAGACCCGCCTGCAGGTGGTTGTAAGCGTTGAGGATCGACTCATTACTTGAGGCACAAGCCGAAACCGCGGTGGATGCGTAGGCGCGAGCCTCAAACTGCAGCGACAGATTGCCGGCAGGGGCGTTGGCCATCAGCATCGGAACCGTGAGCGGCATAACGCGGCGCGGTCCTTTTTCGCGCAGGGTGTCCCACGCGTCGAGGAGGGTCCAGATGCCGCCGATGCCGGTGGCCCAGTCGACGCCGAGTCGCTCGGACTCGACTTCGGGGGCGCCAGCGTCAGCCCAGGCTTCACGTGCAGCGACAAGAGCAAACTGGCTGGACGGATCCAAGCGCTTTGCTTCGTGGCGGGCAAGAACTTCTTCGGGGCGAACGACGGCCTCAGCTGCAAAGTTGACAGGCAACTCGTACTGCTCGACCCAGTCGTGCTCCATGGTGCGCGCGCCGGAGACACCTGCGAGCAGGTTGCTCCAGTTGTCACCTGCTGTGCCGCCGATACCCGACGTTGCACCGATGCCCGTGACGACAATGCGCTTGGTCATTGATACTCCTCTGTGGTCATAAGCTGGCGTGCCCCGGCAGGTTGCGTGGCACGCCAGCAACGCCTTACTCCTGGTTGGAGGCGATGTAGTTGACTGCGTCAGCAACCGTCTTGAGGTTCTTGACCTCGTCGTCCGGAATCTTGACGCCGAACTTCTCTTCTGCGTTGACAACGATCGTCATCATCGAGATCGAGTCGATGTCGAGGTCGTCGGTGAATGACTTCTCAAGAGCGACCTCGCTACCGTCGATGCCGGTCTCGTCGATGATGAGCTCGGTCAGGCCCTCAAGGACCTCGTCGTTCGTGAATGCCATGGTGTTTCTCCTCTGATTAGGTTGGCTGTGAAAAGTCTAGGGGTCCCCTACGGCAGGACAACGACCTGCGCGCCGAAAACGAGACCAGCGCCGAAGCCGATCTGCAGGGCGAGGCCACCGCTGAGTTCCGGGTGCTCTTCGAGCAGACGGTGTGCGGCAAGCGGCACCGAAGCTGCCGACGTGTTGCCTGTGGTCTCGATGTCGCGTGCGATCGCGACGGTCTCCGGCAGCTTCAGCTGCTTGGCGAACTCGTCGATGATGCGCATGTTGGCCTGATGGGGGATGAATGCCGCGAGGTCTTTCGCGTCGATGCCGGCGACTTCGAGCGCCTTCTCGGCGACCTTGGCCATTTCCCACACTGCCCAGCGGAAGACCGTCTGGCCCTCCTGGCGCAGCGTCGGCCACTCGGCTTCGCCGTCGCGGTACTCAACGAGCGTGTGGTTCATGCCCACGGCGTCAGCCTTCGAACCGTCGGAGCCCCACACGGTGGGGGAGATGCCGGGGAAGTCGCTCGGGCCGACAACGGCAGCACCCGCTCCGTCGCCCAGCAGGAACGAGATCGAGCGATCGGTCGGGTCAACGATGTCGCTGAGCTTTTCAGCGCCAATGACGACGGCGTACTTCGCCGCACCAGCACGGATGAGGGCATCGGCCTGCGCTACGGCATAGGCGAAGCCCGCGCACGCAGCGTTGCTGTCATACGCAGCGGCCGGGTTGGCGCCGATGCGATCCGCAACCACAGCAGCCATCGACGGCGTCTGCTGCACGTTGCTGATGGTTCCGACGATCACTAAGTCAATGTCAGCGGGGTTGACGCCGCTCTTTTCGACAGCTTCACGAGCGGCCTCCGATGCGAGGTCGAGTGCCGACGTCGTGGCAACAGCGCGCGTGCGCGTGATGATGCCAGTGCGCTGGCGGATCCACTCGTCGCTCGAGTCGATCGGGCCGATCAGGTCGTCGTTGGGAACAGCGACCTCGCCACGGGCCGCGCCATATGCGTAGATTCGAGTGAATTCGGGGCCCTTGGCCTGGTTCAAGGTCACAGTCATGCGGCCACTCCATTCAGCAGCGCAACCGCTGCTTCGAGATCTTCTGGGGTCTTCACGGCGACCGTGGGCGTGCCCTTGAGGCCGCGCTTGGCGAGGCCGACGAGCGCACCAGCCGGGCTGAGCTCGACGAGTCCGGTGATGCCGTTATCGGCGAAGGACTGCATGCATAGGTCCCAACGCACGGGCGACGATACCTGGCCGACGAGAAGATCAAGAGCGCGCTGGCCATCTGCGACGACGGAACCATCGCTATTGGTCCAGAGGCTCGTTGCGGGAGCCTGGGCACCGGCTACGGTTGCGACAGCGCCGCGCAGTGCCTCGACAGCCGAGCCCATGTAACGCGTGTGGAAAGCGCCAGCGACCTGGAGCGGAATGACGCGCACACCACGCGGCGAGTTTTCAGCGAGCTGCGCGAGAGCATCGAGGGCGCCGGCGGCAACGATCTGGCCGCCGCCGTTGAAGTTCGCGGGCTGCAGGCCGTGCTCGGCGATCGCGGCGAGAACGTCTGCCTCGACGCCGCCGACGACGGCGCTCATGCCGGTTGCGGCTTCGGTCGCTGCCTGTGCCATGGCACGGCCACGCTCGCCGACGAGGTACATCGCGGTCTCGTCGCTCACGACACCGGTTGCGGCGATGGCGGCTAGCTCGCCGACCGAGTGACCAGCAACGCCACCAGCGCGGCCAGCCGCCTCGCCGAGTGCGTGCCACGTCAGCAGCGATGCTGCGACGATGAGGGGCTGAGCGATCTGCGTGTCACGAATCGTGTCGGCGTCAGAAACGGTGCCGTGAGTGATCAGGTCAACCTTCGCGGCGTCCGAGTACGCTTCGAGCCGCGCGCGGGCTCCGTCGAGCTCGAGCCAAGGCGACAGAAAACCGGGAGTTTGAGACCCCTGGCCGGGGCATGCAACAACGATCACTTGTCTATCTTGCCAATCTCATCGGGTCTGTGCTGGGGGTTCCCACACATAAATGCCGAAAAGCTTTGTGCCTACTCGACAGGAATTACGGTGTTCGGCGTGTCGGACGACGACGCAGCAACTCAGTGGTGCCGATGGAACCAAGAATCAGGGCCATCTGCAAAATGAGGGCTTCGCGGGGGCCCGTGGCGTCCCACCCGATCACTTCGCTGACGCGCTTGAGGCGATAGCGCACCGTGTTGGGGTGCACGAACAGCTCGCGCGCGGTGGCTTCAAGAGACCGCCCGTTGTCGAGGTAGCTCCACAGCGTGGTCACCAAATCGGCCGAGTGCGCCTGCAAAGGACGGTAGATGCGGTCGATGAGGGTTTGCTTGGCGAACGGGTCTCCGGCGAGGGCGCGTTCGGGCAGAAGGTCATCGGCCTCGACCGGTCGCGGGGCGTGACGCCAGCCGCGGGCAACGGCAAAGCCGGCGAGGGCCGCGCGCGCACTCTGGCTCGCGTCGACGAGCGTGGCAACGGTCGGGCCGAGAACGAGGTACCCGGGGCCGAAGTGCGGCTCGAGATGGCCGGCGATTTCAATGAAGGGGATGTCTGGGGTGTCTTCGCTGCGCGTGGAGGTGACGGCGCGGCCGATGACGAGCACGAGACGCGAACCCTGCACACCGATGAGAACGTCGATGCCGAGCTTGCGAGCCGCGCGGCGAAACTGGTCTACGTCAAACTGCTGCGGCGTGGTTCCGACGAGCACGCAGACTTCACCGTGACCGTGCCATCCGAGTGCGGCAATACGGCTGGGAAGTTCTTCGTCGGCTTCGCCCGTGAGGATCGAGTCAACGACGAGGGCTTCGAGGCGGGCGTCCCACAGGCCGCGAGCCTCGGCTGCGCGAGCGTACACGTCGGCCGAGGCGAACGCGACGTCGCGGGAGTATTCGAGGATTGCCTGGCGCAGGCTTTCGCTGCGGCCGGCGACGCGCTCTTCGGTCACCGAAACGGTGACGCGAATGAGCTGCAGGGTCTGTTGCAGGCTGACGCTGCGCAACAGCTCACGAGGAGCGGCAGCGAAGATGTCAGCTGCAATCCAGGGTGTCGACGTGGGATCGTCGAACCACTGGATGAATGAAGTGATGCCAGCCTGGGCGACCAGGCCAACCGCCGACCGGCGGGCCGGCGGCATTTCGGCGTACCACGGGAGGGACTCCTCCAAGCGCGTCAGTGTTGCTGTTGCCAGGTCGCCAGAAATCTTGCGCAACCAGGCCAGGGTTTCTGCCTTGCTTTGGGGCGCAGCCCCTCCCGTAGTCGATGCCATGCTTAGCTCTCGCCGCCTGCGTTGCCGCTGGTTCCGGCGTTCACGTTCAGCAGGTCGTACTTGTCGATTGCCTGCTTCGCGAGCGAACGGTCAACGACGCCGTCTTCGGCGAGAGAGAGGAGCGTGCGAACCACGATCGAGGGGCCGTCGATCTTGAAGAAGCGACGAGCCGCAGCGCGCGTGTCGGAGAAGCCGAAGCCGTCAGCACCGAGCGATGCGAAGCGGTTCGGAACCCACTGGCGAATCTGGTCTTGCACGGCGTGCATGTAGTCGCTGACAGCCGTGACGGGACCTTCGGCACCGCGGAGCTTCTCGGTGATGTACGCGGTGCGCGGCTCTTCGTCGGGGTGGAGGAAGTTGTGCTCGTCGGCGGCGAGGCCGTCCTTGCGCAGCTCGTTCCAGCTCGTGACCGACCAAATGTCAGCCACAACACCCCAGTCGTCCTTCAGTAGCTGCTGAGCTTCGTAAGCCCAGCCCAGGCCAACGCCGGATGCGAGAATCTGAGCGCGCGGGCCCTCACCCTCACCGGTTGAGACCTTGTGGATGCCCTTGACGATGCCCTCGACGTCGACGTTCTCCGGCTCAGCGGGCTGAACGATCGGCTCGTTGTAAAGGGTGATGTAGTACATCACGTCAGGGTTCGGGTGGTTGCCACCGTACATCTGGTCAAGACCAGCCTGAACGATGTGCGCGAGCTCGTAGCCGTATGCCGGGTCGTACGAAACCGTTGCCGGGTTCGTCGATGCGAGCAGGTGCGAGTGGCCGTCAGCGTGCTGCAGACCCTCACCGGTCAGCGTCGTGCGACCGGCGGTCGCACCCATCACGAAACCGCGTGCCATCTGGTCACCGGCAGCCCACTGCGCGTCACCGGTGCGCTGGAAGCCGAACATCGAGTAGAAGACGTAAACCGGAATCAGTGGCTCGCCGTGCGTCGAGTACGAGGTTCCGAGTCCGGTGAACGCCGCAACGGCGCCAGCCTCGTTGATACCCACGTGAACGATCTGACCCTGCGGGCTCTCCTTGTAAGCAAGGAGCAGTTCGCGGTCGACCGACGTGTAGTTCTGGCCGTGCGGGTTATAGATCTTGGCGGTGGGGAAGTAGGCGTCCATACCGAAGGTACGGGCCTCGTCCGGGATGACCGGAACGATGCGCTTGCCGATTTCCTTGTCGCGCAGCAGATCCTTGAGCAGACGCGCAAAGGCCATCGTGGTGGCAACTTCTTGCGTGCCCGAGCCCTTCTTGACCTGCTTGTACATGTCGTCGCCCGGCAGGTTCAGGCCCACGTGCGTCGTGCGACGCTCGGGCAGGAAGCCGCCGAGAGCCTTGCGGCGCTCGAGCATGTACTGGATCGTCTCGTCACCGGTACCGGGGTTGTAGTACGGCGGCTGGTACGGGTTCTCTTCGAGCTGCGCATCGGTAATCGGGATGTGCAGTTCGTCGCGGAAGCCCTTGAGGTCTTCCAGCGTCATCTTCTTCATCTGGTGGGTCGCGTTGCGGCCCTCGAAGTGCGAACCGAGACCGTAGCCCTTAACCGTCTTCGCAAGGATGACCGTCGGCTGACCCTTGTGAGCCATTGCAGCCTTGTAGGCGGCGTAGACCTTGCGGTAGTCGTGGCCACCGCGCTTGAGGCCCCAGATCTGGTCGTCGGTGTAGTCCTTGACCATGGCGGCGGTGCGCTCGTCGCGACCGAAAAAGTGCTCGCGCACGAAGGCGCCCGACTCTGCCTTGTAGGTCTGGTAGTCACCGTCGGGGGTGACGTTCATGAGGTTGAGCAGCGCGCCGTCGGTGTCGACGTCGAGCAGCGAGTCCCACTCGCGGCCCCAGACGACCTTGATGACGTTCCAACCGGCACCGCGGAAGAAGCTCTCGAGCTCCTGGATGATCTTGCCGTTACCGCGCACCGGGCCATCGAGGCGCTGCAGGTTGCAGTTAACGACGAACGTGAGGTTGTCGAGACCTTCGTTGGCAGCAACCTGAAGCTGACCGCGCGATTCGACCTCGTCCATTTCGCCATCGCCGAGGAAGGCCCACACGTGCGAGTCGCTGGCGTCCTTGATGCCGCGGTTCGTGAGGTACTTGTTCGTCATGGCCTGGTAGATCGCGTTGATCGGGCCGAGACCCATCGACACGGTCGGGAACTGCCAGTAGTCCGGCATCAGACGCGGGTGCGGGTACGACGGCAGCGCGTTGGGGGCGGCCGACTTCTCCTGACGGAACCCGTCGAGCTGCGCCTCTGAGAGACGACCCTCGAGGAACGAGCGGGCGTAGATACCGGGGGAGGCGTGACCCTGAATGAAGATCTGGTCGCCACCCGACGGGTGGTCTTGGCCACGGAAGAAGTGGTTGAAACCAACTTCGTACAGCGACGCGCTCGATGCATAGGTGGAGATGTGGCCACCAACACCGATGCCCGGGCGCTGTGCGCGGTGCACCGTCAGCGCAGCGTTCCAGCGGGTCCAGGCGCGGTAGCGGCGCTCAACTTCTTCTTCACCGGGGAACTCAGGTTCGTTCTCCGATGCGATCGTGTTGATGTAGTCGGTCGTCGGAACCATGGGCACACCAAGGTGCAGTTCTCGCGACTTCGACAGCAGGCTGAGCATGATCTCGCGACCACGCTGCGGACCCTTAGCGTCGACGAGCTGGTTGAGGGACTCTTGCCACTCACCCGTCTCCTCAGGATCGCTGTCGAGGGGTTCTTGGGAGTACGGATCCTGGTCGTGAACAGTCACCGGGCGACCTTTCGTCGTTCTGGCAGATCATGCCAAGGGCATCGGTTCGACGCGCGGGGGGCTTTGTCGGCACCACACAACACGCGTAGTCCACAGCCTACTCATAAATGGCGTGTACGGCCAGGATCGGACATCGGTTTTATTGTCTTAATTCGTCGCACGGGCGTGTTTGGCTGATCATGGGGGATTTGTGACGCCGTAATGGAACCATCGTGCGGGTTTGTTGCGAGGTTTTGCGTTGCCGATGGTGCAGAGCACGCGATTTCACCCGCTAGGATGGAATGACACCAGGGCCTTTAGCTCAGCTGGTAGAGCGCCACGTTTACACCGTGGATGTCATCGGTTCGATCCCGGTAGGGCCCACCACAAGCAAAACCCCCGAGAATTTCTCGGGGGTTTTCGCGTTCCCGCACCCCGTGGTTCCGCACCCCATGGTTCCGCACCCCATGGTTCCGCACCCCATGGTTCCGCACCCCATAGCTCCGCCCCATAGTTCTGCCCCGTGGTTCCGCACTCCGTGGTTCTGCTCAACGACCGTTATGCACGGTTGAGATCGGTAGGCACGCACTATGTGCCACATCAGCCCCTCTGGTCACACCAGTCACACCGGATCGTGCGTAACGGTTGTTCGTGGCGGTGTGCTGGCAGCCCAACGGGGTTAGCGCTCGATCGCGCGGCGGTCTTCGCCGGCAACGCCGCCGGCGTATTCCCACCGCGCGTGCGAGCGCAGGGCGTTGCGTACGGCGAAGTAGATCACGCCATACGCGATGAGGAGGCCGAGAATGAACAAGCCGAGCCAGATGGCGAACATCGCGAGCTGAAACTGTGAGAACGGGTCCATGCCAACATCGTGGCATAGGGCGAACCTGCGGCCGCTGCTACCCCTTAACCGAGGCCAAGAATCCGCCTAGTCGGCGCAATCCCTCCGCGAGCTCGTCGCGCGAGGCTGCGTACGACAAGCGCACGTGACTGTTTGCGGTGCCCTGAGCGAAGTCGCGGCCGGGAGTCAGCGCGACGTGCGCTTCGTTGAGCACGCGTTCACAGAAGGTCCACGCGTCGAGCCCGGTGCTGCTGACGTCGAAGTAGATATAGAAGGCGCCGTCGGGGGAGACCGGAACCACGAGATCCAGTGCCGCGAGACCCTCAAGTACCAGCGTGCGCCGTTCGTGCAGTTCTTCACGCCGCGCTTCACAGACTGCGATCGACTCGGGAGAGAACGCCGCGACCGCAGCGTGTTGCACGGGTGTCGATGCGCACAAAAAGTAGTTCATCGCAAGCTTCTCAACCGGCTCAACCAGCGGTTCCGGCAGCACCATCCAGCCCAAGCGCCAGCCGGTCATGCCAAAGTACTTCGAGAAGCTACCGATCACGATCGCATCGGGGTCGA
This sequence comes from Microbacterium daqui, assembly GCF_050408675.1. Taxonomy (NCBI): domain Bacteria; kingdom Bacillati; phylum Actinomycetota; class Actinomycetes; order Micrococcales; family Microbacteriaceae; genus Microbacterium; species Microbacterium daqui. The sequence continues at coordinate 88,757 of NZ_JBNTKF010000001.1, forward strand.
TCGCGAGCGCCGTGCGCGCCGGGGTGCCGTCGGCCGCCGGATCAGCGAGGTCGAGGTAAATCTCATCGATGATGCGCCACGCGCCGCGTTCACGCGCGAGGGTGCAGACGGCGTCGAGTTCGGCGGTCGTGACCGACGTGCCGGTTGGGTTCGACGGGCTCGCGACCATGACGGCGACGGTGCGATCGGTCCACGCCGCCGCAACACTCGCGGCGTCCAACTGGTAGCGGGTATCGGCTGACGTGGGTAGCGAGACGATGGTTCCGCCGAAGGTGCGCACAAGTTCGCGATTGCACGGGTATGACGGGTCAGCGATGATGACTTCGTCGCCGGGATCGGTGGTCGCGGCGGTTGCCAACAGAAGCGCCCCGGAGGCGCCGGCGGTGATCGCGATCCGTGCCGGGTCAACAGCGACGCCATGCTTCGATCGGTAGTACTCGGCGATCGTTTCTCGTAGCAGGGGGAGGCCGAGCGCTGGCGTGTAGGGGAGGGCGCGCCCATCCATGACCTCGCGCATGGCCGCATGCACCGCGGGCGGGGCGCCGAAATCAGGCTCGCCAATCGAGAGCTTCACAACGTGGTGACCCGCGGCCTCAAGGTCGGCGGCGCGCTGCCCAAAAGCGAGAGCGTGGAAAGGCTCGGCGGTGGCCGCGCGCTGGGCGAGTTTCACGGGGCATACTCCTTGAATGCGGGCGTATATCTACGGTACCTAGTGATTCCGACACTCACGGCCACGCTCGATCATTAGCGATTCACTTATACTTTGTTGTTATAAGTGATACGCTTATGTCATGAGTAGTGTTGCTGCAGTGATTCTTGACGTGGTCGGTTCGCGCAATCTCGACGACCGCATGGCTGCGCAGCGCACCATCGCCGAGGCGTTTGCGCAGGCCGACGGTCTCATTGCGCCCGTGCGCCCAGCATGGCCGACGTTTGCCGACGAGTTTCAAGTGATCTACCGCACTCTCGACGATGCCTGCGCGGCCACCGGACTCGTGCGCCTGGCTCTCGCCGATGGCGTCGACGTGCGGTTCGGTATTGGTGTTGGTGAATCGCGCGAAGTGGGCCCCGGCGCCACCGGCCCCGTGCTCGATGGCGACGCCTGGTGGCGTGCCCGCAATGCGATTGACGAGGCAGAGAAGCGCGGTGCGCGAAGCGGAACCAGAACGTGGGTTGTCGGGGAAGGGGGCGTGCAAGCGAACGTCAGTCTGCTGCTGCGCGATCACCTCATCTCGGCGATGCGGCCCCGTGAAATGCGCATCGCCCTGAAATTGATTGGCGGTAGCACTCAGCAGGAGATTGCCGACAGCGAGGGCATCACCCAGGCCGCGGTTTCGCAAGCAGCGAAGCGTTCGGGTGCGGCAGTTGTGGCGCAAAGCTACGAGCTCTGGCTCAACCGAGAAGCGTGACGCCGACGGCGGCCGCGCTCGCCGAACATAAGCGATTTGCTAATAATTCGAAAACATAAGCAAATCGCAAGTCAATGTCGGGGCAACCGCCTACGGTGGGGCGTGGAGGACACCAATGACTGCCGCCCTACTGCTTTTGACGATTGCGATTGCCGACCTCACGATGCTCGTGTGGTTGTCGGCACGGCAACGCCCGATCGCTATCGTCACTGCCGTCGTCGCACTCGCGGGGTGGCCCATCGTTCTCATCGCCGTGTTCTCCGCACCCTGGTGGGTCGCGCTGGGGCTGATTGTCGTAGCCGCGCTCTGGGCGCTGACGCTCGCCAGCCGGTGGTCGTCGCGCCTCGTCGTCCCCATTGGTCTCCTGCTGGCGGCAAAGCTCGCAGCGCTCCTGCTGGTTCCGTCTCTCGCGACGCTCGTGCAGCCGTCGTGGGCCGACGCGTGGGAGGCAACGGGGGCGGTCGTCTCGCCGACGGTCGCGACCATGGCCGTTGCCGTCGCCGCGTTCCTCGCGCACAGCGCCAACGTCGTGGTTCGCGCCACGCTGACCCTTGCGCGACGAGCCGACACTCATGCACCCATGCCGCCGACGGAGATACCCGCACCCGTGGGCTCGTGGATCATCGCCGGCCGCTGGAGATGGGCGCGCGTGCAGGTCGTGCCACCCGAGCCTGCCGCGCCTCGCGTGATCTCCACGATGCGCGGCGGTCGGTGGATCGGCCCGCTCGAGCGCTGGGCCATCGTCGCCCTCGGTCTCGCAGGCGCTGTCGGCATCATCGCGGCACTCATGGCGGGTAAGGGCATCGTGCGTTTTCCGGAGATTAATGCTGACCGCGGCATTGGTTCCAAGGCCGAAGAATTTCTGGTCGGCAGCCTGTTGAGCTGGTCGCTCGCAGGCTGCGGCATCGCCCTCATCATCGGTGCGGCCACGGTTGCGGCCTAACACGGCGGCAGAGAACGGAACCATTGTTCCGGAACACTCCCGAGATTCCGGCTTTCTGCCGTAAGTTGGAAGGGTGAACGCGACCCCAGCTGACCAGCGCATCCTGCTTGACCTTGTTGACCTCGACCGCCGCATTCTCGTGGCCGAAGCGAGCCGCAAGAACCCGCCGCAGGCCGCTCGCATCGCCGAGCTCACCGCGCAGAAGCAGGGCCAGAGTTCAGAGCTCTCGCAACGCCTGGGTGTGCGCGATGATGTCGCGCTCGAACTCAGCCGCCTCGAAAGCGACGTCAAGGTTGCTCAAGCCCGCCGCCAGCGCGACCAGGAGCGCCTCGCAACGGCATCCGACCCGAAGCAGGCCGTCGCATTCGAGCACGAGATTACCGCGCTGACGAAGCGCCTGAGCGACCTCGAAGATGCCGAACTCGTCATCATGGAGCGCCTCGAAGAAGCCGAGACGGCCGTCAACGAGCAGAAGGCCATCATCGACGTCACGAACGAAGAGGGTGCACGCCTCACCGCCGAAGCACGCGAACTGATCTCCAAGACCACGACCGAACTCGAAGAGCTGGCCCGCGACCGCGTCTCGGTCATCGGCCGTATTCCCGAGGCCCTCGCTAAACAGTACGACCGCGTCGGCGCTGGCCTGCTGACCCGTAACACGTGCGGTGCGTGCAACATGGTGCTCAACGCCACTGACCTGCAGGAAGTCCGCGTTGTCTCGGTTCACGAGATCGCGAACTGCCCGAGCTGTGGCGCGATCCTCGTGCGCACGGAGGAGTCGGGGCTCTGAGCCTGTCGGCCACCGACCCCGCTTGGATTCTCAACGCCCGAAACGGCGTTAACTACGTCGCCACGCTCATCAGCGCCGACGGTACCGAACGCACCCAGCAGATTGCCGTTGCCGATTGGCCCGCGTGGGTTCAGCAGCACGAGCACCCCAACAGCCCGCGCTGGGTCTTCAATGACACTGCGCTGGTCTACCCAACGCTCCTGAACGCCGGGGTCCGCGTTGCACGCGCCCACGACCTGCGGCTGTGTCACGCCATTCTGCGCGACTCTGCCTTTGTCGCGGGTGGTGAGTCACTCCGTCACGCCACCGCGTGGGAAGTCGCACCGGCGGCGGAACCATCAGAGCGGCCCATCGAGGCGCTGTTTGATTTTGGAGTGCAGGGTCCGCGGCACGTGCCCGGCGACCCCGCAGACGTACGTGCCGAATTCGATCGTCAACGTGCCATTCTCGACGCCGCAGACGGGCGATTGCGCCTATTGACAGTCGCGGAATCCACCGGAGCCCTCATCGCCGCCGAGATGCGCAGTGCGGGGCTGCCGTGGGACGTGCTGGCCCACGAACAGATGCTGGCCGAAACGCTGGGGGTGCGGCCTCCCGGTGGCGGCACCCCGTCGATCATGGTGCAGCGCGCCGACGAAGTACGGCAGCTGCTCGGCGACCCCACCGTGAGCCTCGACAGCCAACCCAAACTCCTCCGGGCGCTCCACCGCGCTGGCATCATGGTCGAGTCGACCAGCAAATGGGAGCTGGAAGAACAAACCCACCCCGCGATCGAGCCGCTACTCGAATACAAGAAGCTTTCGCGCCTCTACTCTGCCAACGCGTGGGCCTGGCTTTCCGAATGGGTCCGCGACGGTCGTTTCCGTCCGGTCTATGTGCCCGGCGGTGTCGTTACCGGCCGCTGGGCGTCTTCCGGCGGCGGTGCCCTCCAAATTCCCCGCGCACTTCGCGCCGCGGTGCGTGCGGCACCGGGCTGGCGTCTCATCGTCGCTGACGTCGCGCAGCTCGAACCCCGTGTGCTCGCCGCGATGAGCGGAGACCTCGCGATGGCCGATGCCGCACGCGGCCAAGACCTGTACTCGGGTCTTGTCGATCGCGGCATCGTCGCCACCCGCCAAGAAGCGAAAATTGCCGTGCTTGGCGCGATGTATGGTTCCACGACCGGCGAAGCGGGCCGCCTCGTGCCACGCCTCCGTCGCGCTTTCCCACAAGCGATGGCCATGGTCGACGACGCTGCACAGACCGGCGAAGACGGCGGCATCGTGTCAACGCTCCTCGGCCGCTCGTCACCACCCGCGAGCGACGAATGGACCGCCGTGCAACGCGCGGCCACCGACGCCGACGCTGATTCGAGCTCAGAGCAACGCGCGCGCCGCTCAGCACGCGACCGAGGTCGATTCACCCGCAACTTCATCGTGCAGGGCACAGCTGCCGAATGGGCGCTCGCGTGGCTCGCTGAAATTCGCCGCGGTCTTGCCGCACTTCCCGAAACAACCGGGCAGAAAACGGAACCATCAGGTGCGGCGTTCCAGGCGGTTCCGCACCTGGCATTCTTCCTGCACGACGAAGTCATTCTGCACGTTCCCGGCGACCTCGCCGATGCCGCCGCCGACGTCGTGAGACAGGCCGCAGCGCGCGCCGCGACGCTCCTGTTCGGAACCTTTCCGCTCGACTTTCCGCTCGATCTAAAAATCGCGGAAAACGCCGGAAAGTAGCCGAGCGTTAGGGGAGGAGCCCCAGCAGGCGCGCCTTCGTGACGGCCGCGTGGCGCGTTGACGAGTCGAGCTTCGCCATCGCCGTGCCGAGGTATGCCTTGACGGTGCCCTGCTTCAACCCGAGCTGCGCTGCGATCTCTGCCGTCGTCGATCCGAGTGCGGCGCAGGCAAGCACGTCGGTTTCTCGCGACGAGAGGTGAATGTCGGTGGCGACCGCAACAGCAGCACCCTCCGGTGCGAGGCCTGAGAGGCCAGCCAGGCGGCGCTCGAGACCTTCGAGCCGTGCCCGCAGCGTCTGATCCGTCACGGCCGCGCTCAACGAGCGTAGCTCGGCGTAGCTCTCACGCAACTCTTCTCGTTGTGCCGGTGACATGGTTCCGGTCGGCGCACTGGACGGCGTGCGCGCCAACCGGCGGCGCACCTCGTCGCGAATGCGAATCTCGGTGGCAAGTTCTTCAGCAACCTGAAATGCCGGTGCGGCGATGACGCCGGTCATGCTCGCGGCGTCCCACGCACCGCCATAAAGTACGCCGCGGGCCTCGCCGTTCACGACAACAGGAACAGCCAACAAAGTCGCAATTCCCTCGCCCAAAACTTGGCGGTCGTAGTCATGTGTGATACGCGGGTTGGAACGGTAATCGCTCGTCATTCGCGGGCGCTGTTCAGCGACCGCTTGGCCACCCAAACCGCGCTGCGGCATGACCCGCAAATCTTCAAGAAACATAGTTCGTGCGCCAAAAATGTGCTTGACCTGCACCTCGCCGTCGGCGATGAGTCCACCGAATGCTACGGGAAAGTTCGTGCGTGCCGCGAGGCTTCTGACGGCCTTGGCGACAGCATCATCGTCACTAGGCGAATTGTCAGCGATCGGCATTGATACCAACTTTCGGGGGGTGACACGAGAAGTGGCTTTTCTCTAGGTTGACATCCTACGCGCTAACCACCCAACGGTTACGCGGGCGGGCGGCAAAGATGCCGCTTTAACCGGAGCCGGGCAAGGAGGCCCCATGACCGATTCACCACCAACGACTGAAATCGACTATGTCGAAATTCAGGAATCGGAGAGGTTCGCAACTCTTCGAAAGTCGCATCGCAGCTTTGTTTTTCCGCTCGCGATCTTCTTCTTGGTTTGGTATTTCGCATACGTTCTGCTTGGTGCGTACGCCCATGACTTCATGGCAACGCCCGTATTCGGGCACATCAACGTCGGACTCATCCTTGGGCTCTTGCAGTTCGTGACGACGTTCGCGATCACGGGTTGGTATGTCTGGTACGCGAATTCGCGCCAGCCGCAACAACAAGTCGGCGGCTGACTACTACGCCGCCGGGCGTTCCTTCACGGGCCCGCAGAACGGCTTCGCTATCGCCGGTGACTACCTGTCGGCGGCATCGTTCCTCGGCATTGTTGGTGCCATCGCGATCAACGGCTACGACGGGTTCTTGTACTCGATTGGCTTCCTGGTGGCGTGGCTTGTCGCCCTGCTGCTGGTCGCAGAGCTGATGCGCAACACGGGTAAGTTCACGATGGCCGACGTGCTGTCGTTCCGTCTGAAGCAGGGCCCGGTTCGTATGGCCGCTGCCATCACGACGCTTGCCGTCTGCCTCTTCTACCTGCTGGCACAGATGGCCGGCGCTGGCGCGCTCGTGTCGCTGCTTCTCGGTATCAAGGAAGCTATCGGCCAGTCGATCGTTATCGCCGTCGTTGGTGTTCTGATGATCGTGTACGTACTCATCGGTGGCATGAAGGGCACGACCTGGGTTCAGATCGTCAAGGCCTTCCTCCTCATCGGTGGTGCGATCGTGATGGCGGTATGGGTTCTGGCGATCAACGGTTTCAGCCTCGACACGCTGCTCGGCAACGCTGTGAAGCACGCCACCGCGACGCCTCCGGAGGCCGTGCTTGCCCCGGGTATTCAGTATGGTTCCAACCCTCTTGACTTCATCTCGCTCGGTCTTGCTTTGGTGCTCGGTACGGCTGGCCTCCCGCACGTGCTGATGCGCTTCTACACGGTTCCGACCGCGAAGGAAGCACGTCGCAGTGTGGTGTGGGCCATCGTGCTCATCGGCCTGTTCTACCTGCTGACGCTCGTTCTCGGCTACGGCGCTGCAGCGCTCGTCGGCCCGGATGTCATCAAGAACGCACCCGGTGGCGTGAACTCGGCAGCACCGCTGCTGGCTAACGCGCTCGGCGGACCGCTGTTGCTCGGCTTCATTTCGGCCGTCGCCTTCGCAACGATCCTCGCTGTGGTTGCAGGTCTCACGATCACTGCCGCTGCATCGTTCGCACACGACATCTACTCGAACGTGATCAAGAAGGGCCAGGACTCGTCGGAGGGCGAAGTCAAGGTCGCTCGTCGCACCGTTGTCGTGATCGGTATTCTCGCCGTGCTCGGTGGTATCGGTGTGCAGGGTCAGAACGTTGCGTTCCTCGTGGCACTGGCCTTCGCGGTCGCAGCCTCGGCTAACCTGCCGACGATCCTCTACTCGCTGTTCTGGAAGAAGTTCACCACCCAGGGCGCTGTCTGGAGCATGTACGGCGGTCTCGCCGCAGCACTCATCCTGATCGTGCTGTCGCCGGTGTTCTCGGGCTCGCCCGACAGCGTCTTCAAGGACGTCGACTTCGCCATCTGGCCGCTGAAGAACCCGGGTATCGTCTCGATCCCCGTCGGCTTCTTCCTCGGTTGGCTCGGATCGGTCGTCAGCCAGCGCGTCGAAGACCGCAAGCTTGCGGCTGAGATGGAAGTGCGCTCGCTCACCGGTTACGGCGCCGAGAAGGCCGTCGAACACTAAAGAGCGGAACTACGGGGCCGCGGACGAGAAATCTCTCGTCCGCGGCCCTCGTGCGTTTCTCAGCCCGTGGTTCCGGTGCCGCAGGCTTCGCCGCGCAGAGCGGAACCAAGGGAGCGATACGATAGGAGAAGAATGGGTCGGCCAGACGGTCGCGTTGCGGGCTACCGCACCGAGGAACGTCCGGGCTCCACAGGGCAGGGCGGTGGGTAACACCCACCCGGAGTAATCCGCGAGATAGTGCCACAGAGAGTAGACCGCCGAGCGTACTCGGTAAGGGTGAAAGGGTGGTGTAAGAGACCACCGGGGTCATGGTGACATGACCCGCAAGGTAAACCTCGTCCGGAGCAAGGCCAGACAGGGGATGTTGACGCGGCTCGCCGAGTCCCCGGGTAGGCTGCTGGAGCGCTACGGCAACGTCGCGCCGAGAGAGATGGCCGTCAGAGGGAGCAATCCCCGAACAGAACCCGGCGTATCGGCCGACCCATTCCCTTACTTCCTCGGGAGCGTGCCAGGGTAGAGGTATGGATCTCAACGCAGACCTCGGAGAGAGCTTTGGCGCGTGGACGATGGGCGATGACGCCGCGATGCTCGAGATCGTTTCGAGCGCTAACGTCGCGTGCGGATTCCACGGCGGCGACCCCATCGGCATCATCGCTACGCTCACGGCTGCCGCGAGCGCTGGCGTTCGTGTGGGCGCACACCCGTCATATCGTGATCGCGCCGGTTTCGGCCGCCGCTACGTTGAGATGGCCTCCGATGAGCTGACGGCTGACGTCGCCTACCAGCTTGCAGCGCTCGACGGGCTTGCCCGCGCGGCCGGCGCACCGCTCGCATACGTCAAGCCGCACGGTGCGCTTTACAACACGATGGCAGGCAACGAGAAGGTCGCCCACGCCGTTTACGACGCCATGCAGCTGGTGACTCCCGCCCTCCCCGTGATGGGGCTCGCGGGTTCCGCCGGCCTGTGCTGGGCAGCAGAACGCGGCATCGGAACCATTGCTGAAGCGTTCGTCGACCGCGGGTACCGCGCAGATGGCACGTTGGTCCCGCGATCCGAACCCGGTGCCGTGCTTCACGATGCTGACACCGCGGCGGCCCGCATGGTGCGGTTTGTGACAGAGGGGGTGATGGAGACGGTGGACGGCGGAACCATTGAGCTCGCGGCGCAGTCGGTGTGCGTGCACGGCGACAGCCCGTCAGCGCTCGAGATGGCTCGTCGCACGCGCGCGGCGCTGGAGGCGGCGGGCGTCACCGTGTCTGCGCTGTGACCGCGCCACAACGCATCCTGCCCGTCGGGCAGCACGCGGTGCTCGCCGAGTACGCCACGCTCGCCGATACGATGGCGGCCTTCGCCGGGCTCCCGCCCGAGCGTCCCGAGGGCGTCATTGACGTGGTTCCGGCGGCCCGCACGATTCTCGTGAACTTCGCCGTGCACGTTTCTCGCGCCGAGGTCGAGGAGTGGCTGGGTTCTGCTGACGCCAGCGCTGTGTTGGCGACCCAACCCGTGCCGATTGACATCGATGTGGTCTACAACGGCGACGATCTCGACGAGGTGGCGACACTGCTTGGCCTCTCTCGCGACACCGTCGTCTCGCTTCATACGGAATCCGACTACCGGGTCGCGTTCACCGGGTTCGCACCGGGTTTTGCCTACCTCGTCGCCCCCGACACCCGCCTGCACGTACCGCGACGGTCATCACCACGACCGCGCGTGCCCGCCGGGGCTGTGGGTCTGGCGGGGGAGTTCTCCGGTGTTTATCCCCGCGCGACCCCGGGCGGATGGCAGCTCATTGGGCACACGGGCACCGCACTCTGGGACAGCGAACGCGAACAACCCGCGCTGTTACACCCGGGCGACGCCGTTCGGTTCCGCGCAGTGCGCCGCAGCGTTTCGCTCGCCACGCCGCACATGGCAAAAGCCACGATCCCGGGTATCACCGTGATCAAACCGGGCCTGCAACTTCTCGTGCAAGATCTCGGGCGCCCCGGTCACGCCGCCGACGGCGTCACGGCGTCCGGTGCCGCCGACCGTGCAGCGCACAACGCCGCCAACACGGCCGTCGGCAACCCGCGCACCGCGGCCACGCTCGAACTCGCCCTCGGCGGCGCCGAACTGCACTTCGACGTTGACGCCGTCGTCGCCATCACCGGAGCCAACGCGCCCGCGACGCTCACGACACCGGGCGCTGACGTCGACGGCAGCCCTGACGTGATCGATACACCGATCGCCCCGGGCACACCCACAGCGATCCCCGCTGGCGGCACCCTCACTTTCGGCTACGCCAGCCGCGGCGTTCGCACCTATCTCGCGGTCCGCGGCGGTTGGGCAGCACCATCCACGCTCACGTCACAAGCCACGGATACTCTCTCCGGCCTCGGGCCCGCCCCGATAACGGCAGGTACCCGAGTTGGCATCTCGCCAACACAACCATCCAACGCCGTGACGCCCGTGGTTCCGGCCCCCACGCCCCTCGCCGCACCGGCCGACACGGTCACGCTCGACGTCACGTTCGGCCCCCGCGCTGACTCGTTCACCGCGCAGGCCCGAGAAACCCTCACGAGCGCAGATTTCATCGTCTCGGCAACGTCAGATCGCGTCGGACTCCGTCTCGAAAGCGGCACCCTGCTCGAGCGCATCAATACCGCTGAACTCCCCAGCGAAGGGGTTGTGCGCGGCGCGATTCAGGTACCCGCAAACGGCCAACCGGTGATCTTCCTCGCCGACCACCCGGTGACCGGTGGTTACCCCGTCATCGCTGTCGTGGTTCCGCGGCACCGCGACATCGTCGCGCAGGTGCCCGCCGGAACCACGGTGCGGTTTCGCGCGATTTAGTCGCCGGCGAGAGCGGCGGCACCGATGATGCCCGCCGCATTGCGGTGCGTTGCCGCAACGATCGGCGTCGCCAGATCGAGCAGAGGCAAGAACTGTTCCGGGTGCTTCGATACGCCTCCGCCGACGACGAAGAGGTCAGGGGAGAAGAGAAACTCGACCTGCGAATAGAACTCCTGCAGGCGTGCCGACCACTTCTTCCATGACAGCGACTCGCGCTCCATCGCGGAGTACGCCGCCCACGCTTCGATCTTCTCGCCTTTGCGCTGCAGGTGGCCGAGCTCGGTGTTCGGAATCAACACGCCATCGTAGATAAACGCCGACCCAATACCGGTGCCGAGCGTCGTCACGATCGTGAGGCCATCGCGGCCCTGAGCGGCACCGTAACGGTGCTCGGCAACACCAGCAGCATCAGCGTCGTTGACGAAGTGAATATTGCGGCCGAGGCCGTCTTCGAAGAATTTCTCGGCTTCGAAATCGACCCAGTCCTGTGACACGTTCGACGCCGACAGCGTCTTGCCGTACTTGACGATCGCGGGAAAGGCCACGCCGAGCGGAACATCGTGGTCGTCTTCGACGCCGAGGGTTGCGAGCACGGACTGTACGGCCGCCAGCACATCAGCGGGAGCCGCGCCTTCGGGGGTCGCCACGCGCACGCGTTCCGAAACCATTTCGCCGTGCTGCAGATCTACGATTCCGGCTTTAATGCCGGTGCCTCCAATGTCGACGCCGACGGCACGCTGAGAACTCATGCGCTCAGCCTATATCGGTGAATGCGTTGATCCTCCTAGGATCGAAGCGAAGGAGGCGTACATGTCAAACGAAGCACCCTACGTCGACCCGATGGCCGACGACCAGTACTGGTACAACACCCTCACGCAGGAGGTGGAGAAGGGGCGGCAGTCGCCGTCGCCGTACCGGCTCGGGCCGTTTGCCACCGAAGCTGAGGCCGCTGATGCGCCCGCCGTCGTCAAGCGTCGCGCTGAAGCGTGGGCCGCCGAAGACGAAGCCGAAGACAACTGGGGAAGCTCGGGCTCGTCAGCCCAGTAGTCTGGGAACACCCCGAGGAGAGGAAGCGAATGGACAAGCAGCGCGACTTCGTGTTGAGGACGATCGAAGAACGAGGTGTCAAGTTTGTGCGCCTGTGGTTTACCGACGTTATTGGCACCCTCAAGTCTGTTGCGCTGGCCCCCGCCGAAGTCGAGGGCGCATTCGCTGAAGGGCTGGGCTTCGACGGTTCAGCGATCGAGGGTCTGACGCGCGGATACGAGTCTGACCTGCTCGCCAACCCCGACCCGGCGACCTTCCAAATCCTCCCGTGGCGCGGTGAGACCGACCCCACGGCTCGCATGTTCTGCGACCTCACGACCCCCGACGGACAGCCTGCTGTTTCCGACCCGCGTCACGTGCTCAAGCGCACGCTCGCGAAGGCCGCCGACCGCGGATTCACGTTCTACACGCACCCGGAGATCGAGTTCTACCTGTTGCGCTCGTCGCAGCTGGGCCCCGACGGGCAACCCGTTCCGGTTGACTCTGCCGGATACTTCGACAACGTGCCCGGCGGAACCGCGCATGACTTCCGTCGGCGCTCCGTGCGGATGCTGGAAGACATTGGCATCTCGGTGGAGTACTCGCACCACGAGGGCGGCCCCGGTCAGAACGAAATTGACTTGCGGTATGCCGATGCGTTGGCGACGGCCGACAACATCATGACGTTTCGCACCGTCATTAAAGAAGTTGCGATCGAGCAGGGCGTCTACGCGACGTTCATGCCGAAGCCGATGTCGGGCGAGCCAGGCTCGGGCATGCACACGCACATGTCGCTATTCGAAGGTGACACCAATGCCTTCTACGAAGAGGGCGCGAAGTATCAGCTCTCCAAGACGGGCCGCCACTTCATCGCGGGCCTTCTCAAGCACGCTAACGAAATCACGGCGGTCACGAACCAGTTCGTGAACTCCTACAAGCGCCTGTGGGGTGGCGACGAGGCCCCGAGCTTCGTGTGCTGGGGCCACAACAACCGCTCAGCCCTCATCCGCGTGCCGATGTACAAGCCCAACAAAACGCAGTCGACCCGCGTCGAGTATCGCGCGCTCGACTCCGCTGCGAACCCGTATCTCTCCTACGCGCTCATGCTGGCCGCCGGTCTCAAGGGCATCGAAGAAGAGTACGAGTTGCCCGCCGAAGCCGAAGACAACGTGTGGACTCTCACGGAGTCGGAGCGCCGCGCGCTCGGCTACGCGCCGCTGCCCGCGAGCCTCGACCACGCCCTCGAATACATGGAAGAATCGGAGCTCGTCGCTGAAACGCTCGGCGAGCAGGTGTTCAGCTACGTGTTACGCAACAAGCGCAAGGAATGGGCTGACTACCGTTCACAGGTCACGCCGTTCGAACTGGCTAACAACCTCGAAATGCTCTAGGCGGCATCATGGTGTCGCGCCGCTCAACGAGCCTCAGCGACCTTGCCCGCCGTGGCTTTAGTGCGCTCAGTAGCGCTGCCGCATTACTCGATGAACTCTCTGCACTGACCGGGCTTTCCACCGACGTTTTGCTCGATGGTGCGGAGGGTGCTGCTGACCCCGACCGTGCGCTCACCGGACTCATCCGTATCGCGCGCCGTGACGTGGTTCCGGTGCGCACCGTGCTGGCGGAACCAGTGGCCGCCGAAACAGCGTGGCGCGTGCTTGGAGTGTCGACGGGGCTCGCTGATTTCTACTTGCGTCACCCGCACGAGTTGACCGACCTCGCGGTGGCGCGCGATGCGTTGCCGACGGCAGACGAGTTGCGCGCCGAGTTACTGGAATCCGTCGGCGATATCGACGGATTCGCGTGCTCCGGCAGCGAAGCGGCCTGGGTTGCACTACGCGTACGCTATCGCCGCATGGTCGCGCGCATTGCCGCCTTTGACACCGCAGCGATCGACCCCGTGATCGTGGTCGATGACGTCGCGGCGGCCCTCGCTGACGCGGCCGCCGCAGCACTCGAAGCCTCGCTGTCGGTAGCTCGTGCGAAGCTCACCGGTGTGGGCGGACCCGCAATGTTCAGCCACACTGAAATGCAGGCAACGCGCCTCGCCATCATCGGCATGGGTAAAACGGGTGCGCGCGAACTCAACTACGTCAGTGACGTCGACGTCATATTTGTCTCAGGCACAGCTGACGAGGAGCTGGTCTCTGAAGCCCGCGCGATTGACATTGCGACGCGACTCGCCGTGCAACTCATGCGCGGAATCTCTGGCGTGGAGACGGAACCACCGCTGTGGGAAGTTGACGCTAACCTGCGACCCGAAGGTAAGCAGGGCGCGCTCGTGCGCTCGCTCGATTCGCACCTGACCTACTACGACCGGTGGGCGAAGAGCTGGGAGTTTCAGGCCCTGCTGAAGGCGCGTGCGCTGGCCGGTGACGTCGAGCTGGGTGAAGCCTACGTTGCCGCGGTGCAGCCCAAGATCTGGATGAGTTCGGCGCGCGAAAACTTTGTCGATTCGGTGCAACGCATGCGCGAGCGCGTCACCGAGCACATTCCTGCCGATGACATCGAGTATCAGCTCAAGCTCGGCCCCGGCGGTCTGCGTGACATCGAGTTCACGGTGCAACTGCTGCAGCTCGTGCACGGTCTCTCAGATGAGAAGATCCGTGAACGCTCCACCCTCGGCGCCATCGATACGCTCGCGGCCGAAGGTTACATCGGTCGAGAAGACGCCGCCGCGTTTGCGCAGCACTACCGTCAGCTGCGTGTGATCGAACACCGGCTGCAGTTGGAGAACCTCCGCCGCACGCACCTGATGCCGCGTAGCGAAGAGGGGCAGCGATTCATCGCACGCGCCTCCAAGCTCGCCGTCACCGGCGGCGAGCTGATCGCGGCGTGGGAGGGCATCAAACGCGAAGTGCGTGAGATTCACGTGCGCCTGTTCTACCGGCCACTGCTCAGCGCCGTCGCCTCGCTCGGCGCAGAAGAACGCTCGCTCTCCTCGGAGCACGCACACGCCCGACTCGCCGCGATCGGGTTCCGCGACCCAGCCGGTGCGCTTCGCCACATTCAGGCGCTCACCACGGGACTCAGCCGCAAGGTTTCAATTCAACGGCACCTGATGCCGATCATGATCCGCTGGTTCAGCGAGGGTGCAGATCCCGACTACGGACTCCTCGCGTTCCGCCGCATCTCCGAGCGCCTCGGCGACTCGCCGTGGTTCCTCGGCATGCTCCGCGACTCCTCGGTCGCCGCGCAGCACCTCACTCGCGTACTCTCCGGCTCTCGCTACGTCGGTGAACTCATGGAGTGGATCCCCGAGTCCGTCGCCTGGCTAGACCAGGCGGACGGGTTGGAACCACGTGCCGGCTTCGTGTTGCAGGAGGAGGCGCGCGCCATTCAGTCTCGCCACGAGACCACGAAAGACGCCATGAAGTCGGTGCGGATGCTGCGCCGCCGCGAGTTGCTCCGCACCGCCATGGCGTCGATGCTCGACGCGATCACGCTCGAGCAGACCGCTGCGGCGCTCACCACGATTACCGAAGTTACGATCCAGGCGACCCTGCGCACCGTGCGCCGTGAAGTGGTTCCGCCCGAAGACAACGACCTCGATTTCTCGGTGATCGCTATGGGGCGTTTCGGAGGAGCGGAACTCACTTTTGGTTCCGATGCCGACGTCATGTTTATCTACGACCCCAATGGGGTTGAACCGCAGCGGGCCCAGGAGCTGTCCCTCCGACTCGTCGCGAAGCTGCGTGAGCACAGCGAAGATCACCGCGTGCCTCTCGAACTCGACGCCGATCTGCGCCCCGAGGGACGCTCAGGGCCTATGGTGCGGTCATATGCGGCTTATGAGGAGTATTACGAGCGCTGGTCGCAGCCCTGGGAGGCTCAGGCCCTGCTGCGTGCTCGCGGTATCGCCGGTAGCGTCAAGCTCATTCGTAAGTTCACGATGCTCGCCGACAGCATGCGGTACCCCGAGCAGCCCGAGATTGCCGCAACGCGTGAGATTAAGCGCATCAAGGCTCGCGTCGAAGCCGAGCGGTTGCCGCAGGGTGTTGATCGTTCGCGCCACCTCAAGCTCGGGCCCGGCAGCATCAGTGACGTCGAATGGCTCGTGCAGCTCATGCAGCTACAAAACGCGTGGCGTGTGCCGGAGTTGCGCACCACCTCGACCGTTGAAGCCATGGCCGCGGCGGTCGCCGCTGACCTCATTAGCGAGTCGTCAGCGTCGCGTCTCATGCAGGCGTGGGAGCTGTCGTCGCGCCTGCGTTCGGCGATCACTCTGCTCACCGGTCGCGCGTCAGACGTATTGCCCGGCGACCGTCAGCAGCTTGACGGCATCGGTCGCGTTGTCGGGTACCCCGACCGCTCCGCCACGCGGGTCGAGGAGGATTACCTCGGCGCCGCGCGGCGGTCCCGTCGGGTGTTTGAGAAGCTGTTCTACGGGTAGTCGCTAGATCCGCAGAAGCTGTTTAGCGACCTCAACCGCTGCCGCATCGCGCAGCGGTGGCAGGCTCGCGTGTTCGCTGGCCGAAACAGTGAGGTCAATGCCGGGAACACTTACTGTCGTGGCGCTGACTCCCGTCATCGCCGTCTCCATGTCCATGCTGTACGCAACGCCGCCGACGGCTGCCAGTGCCTCGTCTGGGTGCTCAACCAGGCTCTCCGTCATAGCGAGCTGCTCCGATGTCAGCACGAACGAGTTCTGCGCGAGCGTAATCGACACCGTGCGCACATCCACCCACTCCACAGGATCCGGGTGCTCCCATTCGCACTGGATCTCATACTCAGAGAAGTAGTTCTCCACCAGGACGAGGTCGGCGGTGTACTGCGCCACCGGTGCGCCGATCTGTTCGCAGCTCGTGAGGTGGTCCCACGTGAACGACTCGGCGTCGGAACCATTCGTTGCGTCGTCGGGTGCTGGTTCCGTTGCTTCCGTGGATGCCGATGTATCCGTGTCCGGCTCCGGAACCGCGGTGTCGGTGGTTGGGGCGGAACACGCGGTGAGTGCGAAGAGCAGAGCGGCGGTTGCGCCGGCAAAGACAAAGCGAGAAGTCATGACTCCCACAGTGGTGGAACTTGACCTGCGGTTCAAATTGAGAAATGTGGGATTTGGGGAACATTCATGTTCTGCGCGAATGAGCGCAGAAGCGACGGAACCCCGCCACCTGTTGGTGACGGGGTTTCAATCTCGTGAGAATTAGACTCCGTAGTAGAGTTCGAACTCAAACGGGTGCGGGCGCTGAGCGATCGGCTTGATCTCGTTCTCGATCTTGTAGTTGATCCAGGTCTCGATGAGCTCTTCGGTGAACACACCGCCTTCGAGAAGGAACTGGTGGTCGGCGCGCAGTGCCTCGAGCGAGTCGAGCAGCGAGTTCGGAACCTGCGGAATGTTCTTTGCTTCCTCGGGGGGCAGCTCGTACAGGTCTTTGTCGATGGGCTCGAGTGGCTCGATGCGGTTCTTGATGCCGTCCAGACCTGCCATCAGCTGCGCAGCGAATGCGAAGTACGGGTTCGATGCGCCGTCCGGAACGCGGAACTCGATGCGCTTTGCCTTCGGGTTTGAACCGGTCAGCGGAATACGGATCGCAGCCGAGCGGTTTCCAGCCGAGTAGGCCAGGTTGACCGGAGCTTCGAAGCCCTTGACCAGGCGGTGGTAGGAGTTCAACGACGGGTTCGTGAACGCGAGAACAGCGTTGGCGTGCTTGAGCAGACCACCGATGTACCAACGTGCGATGTCGGAGAGCTGACCGTACCCCTTCTCGTCAAAGAAGAGGGGCTTGCCGTCGAGCCACAGCGACTGGTGGGTGTGCATGCCCGAGCCGTTGTCGCCAAACAGCGGCTTCGGCATGAACGTTGCGGTCTTGCCCCACAGCTCAGCCGTGTTCTTGACGATGTACTTGAACTTCAAGATGCCATCGGCAGCCGACACCATGGTGTCGAATTTGTAGTTGATCTCCTGCTGTCCGGCGGTTCCCACCTCGTGGTGCGAGCGCTCGAGCTGGAGGCCTGCCTCGATCAGACGCAGCGACATGTCATCACGCAGGTCAGCGGTCTTGTCGACCGGCGAGACGGGGAAGTAGCCGCCCTTGAAGGGGGTCTTGTTGGCGAGGTTGCCGCCCTCTTCCTTGCGACCGGTGTTCCATGCGGCCTCTTCCGAGTCAACGGAGTAGAAGCTCTTGCCCTCGGAGACTTCGTAACGAACGTCGTCGAAGATGTAGAACTCGGCTTCGGGAGCAAAGAATGCCGTGTCGGCAATGCCCGTGGACGCCAGGTACTTCTCTGCCTTCTTGGCGACCTGACGGGGGTCCTTGCTGTAGACCTCTCCAGTGCGCGGGTTGAAGATGTCGAAGATCATGATGAGCGTCTTCTCGGCGCGGAACTGGTCCAGGTACGCCGTGGTGACATCAGGAATGAGCTGCATGTCCGACTCGTGGATCGACGCGAACCCGCGAATCGATGATCCGTCGAAGAGCTGGCCGACCGTGAAGAATTCTTCATCAACGGTCGAGGCCGGAATGTTGAAGTGCTGCTGCACACCGGGGAGATCCGTGAAACGGATGTCAAGAAACTTGACGTCGTTCTCCTTGATGTACGCCAGCACTTCAGATGAATCGCGGAACATGCAATCTCCAATGGGGTAGAGCGGCGTTACAGTGCCCAAATGTCGGGCGACTAACGTGACGTTACCTTTTCGTCGTGTCTCGAGCGTATCCCGAATGTTTCAAGCGTGTTACATACGACGATTAGGCTGGAGGGGTGACCAACCCTTCTGCGTACTACCCTGGCCAGGGTCTTGGCCTCCCCGAAACCGGCGTCGGAAGCATCGCCCGTTTCCCCGCCCGCATCCTCGCACTCATCATTGACTGGATCCCCGTCACGATCCTGTCGATGGCGTTTTTCGACTACAGCCCACTGGCGCAGATGCTGATCTTCCTGGGAATCAACGTGGTCTTCGTTCCGACGCTCGGTGGCACCCCTGGGCACCGCATCGTCGGCATGCGAGTGCTGCGTGCTGACGGCGCTTGGACGGGCGTTGTGCGCCCCATCGTGCGCACCGTTCTCATCCTGCTTGTGATCCCGGCTGTCGTCTGGGATCAAGACCAACGCGGCCTGCACGACAAGATCGCCGGAACCATGCTGGTACGTGCGCCGGGAATCTTCCGCCGCTAAATGGTTCCGCTATAACCAAATGAAGAGAGGCACCCGAGTCGGGTGCCTCTCTTCATTTGTCTGCGGGCCTTGCGCTTAGCGCGGGCGCGGGGCGCGAACCTTCGTCGGGTCGATGCCCTTCGGGATGGGCAGTGACGCCATGCCCTGCGTCATCGACGCCATGCGCTTGATGACAGCGGCCTGCGTTGCCTTGTCGATGCTCTTGGGCAGGGCCTTGACGGTCTTGGCGAGGGCCTTGATCGGAACCTGGCCTTCGCCGTTGCCGACGTAGATCACGTGAACCGGAACCTGCGGGGCGACGCGCTTGGCGCGCATCTTCTCTTCGCTGATGAGGCGGGTGAGACGACCTTCGGCGCCCTCGCCGAGAACCAGGATGCCGGCGCGGCCGATGGCGCGGTACACGGCGTCTTGCGTCTTGGGGTTGACGCCAACGGGCGTCTCTTCGGCATTCCAGCCACGACCCAGGCCGCTGGTGATGACGTAGCCGGTGGCGCCGGGCATGCCGTCGATCTTGACGTACATGGCCTTCGTCGCCAGGCGCGACATCGTGATCATGGCACCGAGGAAGCCAAGCAAGAGGCCGGTGACGCCCCAGAGGATGATGCTCCAGATGGCAACCGGCGGAATCAGGAATCCGAGGCCGACACCCAGCGCGATACCCGCCACCAGGATGCCGATGAGCAGCCACGGAAGCCAGGGGTAGACATCTTTCGTGAACTTCACGAGGGTCTTGATCTGGGAAATGAGTCCGGGGCGCTTCTCAGGAGCGGAATTGCGGGCAGCCATGGTGTCAAGAATACCTGGAACGGCTCCTCCACATGTTCACCTGACCCGCCGTCTACCCACAGTTTCGCTCATGGCCGACGTAGCACGGCGCGGCGGGGTGAACCTGGGGGCATGTCTTCGACTCTGCTGACGCGCGACCTTCGCGCTATTCGTCGCGTGGCACCGCCGGATGCCCCGTGTGAGGCGACGCTGGCGATTGCCGAAAACGGGTCATGCCTGTTGGTCGATAGCGACAATGCGGTGCCCGCCGCGGCAATGCGATTCGTCGGTGCCGAACACGTGTGGGCGCCTCTCGATGTGTTTCGACGCACGGATGGGCACGACGTTCTGATGCCGCGGGTGGTGGAACCATTGGAAATGTTCTTGGAGCGCCGTCGCGGCAGTGAAATGCGTGCGGGGGAGATCGTCACCCTCGGTTGCAGCATTCTGCGGGGAGTGACTGAGTTGCGCGCGGACGATACGGCTGAGCCCGTCGCGGGTCGGTGGTGGGTGACGGAGGCGGGGCGACCGGTGTTCGTGGTCGCGACGGGGGACTCGGTGGCGGGCGGTGCTGCTCGCATGTTCGAGATGCTGACGGAGCACGCGGCAGATCGAGACCTGAATAGGGTGCTGACCGACGCTACGGGGTTGGTTGCGGTCGCTGATGCGATAGAACTTACCGACATCGAGCGGCAGCTGGTTCACATCGCGGCACCGCAGCCCGTCGAGCTGACGACGCTCGGCTCGCAACTGCAGACCACGCGCGCCTCGGCTGATGCGCTCGTGCCCAAGCGCCGTGCCGCGTTCGACCGGTTGCTGGAGCCTGGCGGGGCAAGGGAAGTGTCGCAACCAGCGGCGGTGGTGCGTGGGGCTGTCGCGCGGCTGCTCGGTGTCGTGAAAGAGCGGCGTGAGTCGCGCCGTAAACCGGTGCCACAAAGTAGGAAGCACCGCGCCTCGAAAAAGCGTATGTGGCTCGTGGCGGTCGCGTTGGGACTCACCGTCGTGGTCGTCGGAACCATGTGGCCAGACAGCAACGGACCGGAGGGTGTGACGAAGGTCTCTGCGCCGACGACGGAAGCGCCGCCGCAACCCGGTGACGCGGATACTGAGGTGCCAGCGCCCCCGGCGGCAGAACCTGCCGCGGCGTCACCAGCCGCGCCCGAGGTTCCGGAACCCGCTCCGCCAGCTCCGGCGACGATCGTCGCGAAAGAGGGGCAGCCAGAGATCACGGCTGTCGCGACGGCGCTACTCATTGCGGTTGCATCGTGTGAAGGCGAACCGACGTGCGCCGGGCTGTTGAGCGATGCGACATCTGCGGCCCTCGTGCCGCACGCGGGCGTTGTCGAGCTCATCGATGATTACGGCGGCATCGCCGTGTTTTCAGTGACCCCGCCGGACGCATCGGCGGTCACGGTCGTCATCGAGAATCGTGGCGACCAGTGGCTGATTCGGGAGGTCTATGAAAAGAAGTGAATGTGGGTCCATGCCGAAGTCGGCCGATATGACATCGGCCGGCTTCGTGCGCGTCAGGCGTTCTGCAGAATCGCGTGCTCGAGGGGAGCGAACGACGCCTCCATGCCGTCTGCCATGCCGGTCGCGAGGATCATGTTGCGGGTTTCCTTGTCGGGGTACTCGATAAGCACCGTGATGAGGGTGGCACCGTCCTCTTCGTAGAGGTTGAGGTCATTGAGTGTCTCCGTCGGCATGCCCTGCATGCGCTCGGTCGTGACCACGCGGCGTGGCGCGTCGAACATGAGCACTTCGCCTTCGAAGCCGAATGGCTCACCCTCGGTGTCGCGATGACCTGCTCGAGCGCTTCGGCCGACGTGAAGTAGCTGGTGTTGACCATGCGGCTACCGTCAGCGGTGCTCTCAAACGTGAACGTCATGCGCATCGAGGGGAAGCCGTCGAGGGCATCGCCGTCTTCGTCAACAAACGTGTCCATGACTTCGAAGCTGTGCGGCTCGTTGATCGCGAGAAGCTCCCACGAACCCGTCGACGACTCGCCGCGCGGGCCGTGCATCGTGTAGATCGCGCGGCCGCCGACCGTGTGGTCCCACGCGGTGAACGTGGCGGACCATCCCGGAGGGCGCCAAAAGCGTTCGAGCTGCGACGGCGTGGTGAACGCGTTCCAGAGTCGCTCGACGGGTGCCGCGAAATCGGCGGTAACCGTCATCGTGAGATTTTCGGCATCGGTGTGGATATCGGTGACAGGCATTGTCATGCTTCTTTAGCTGGGGTGGCCTCTGCGGCCATCAGGTCATCAAGTCGGGCGATACGCGACCGCCACATGGCTTCGTAATGGGCGAGATGTGCCCGCGCGCGGGCGATCATCTCGGGATTGGCGCGGACAAGCCGCTCGCGTCCTTCGGCGCGTTTGACGATGAGGTTCGCGGCCTCCAGCACGGCGACGTGCTTTTGAACTGCCGCGAACGACATATCGTAATCAGCGGCGAGCGTCGAGACTGACTGCTCCTGCTCGATCGTTCGGCGCAGGATGTCGCGCCGCGTCGACGTCGCCAGTGCATGAAATACACGGTCGATCTCCGCATCGCCTAGTTCTATTTGTGCAACCATTTGGTTGTACGTTACGCCTGCGTAGGAGTCACGTAAAGGGTTTTGAAACATTCGTCGCGACGGTGGGGCCCGCCAGGGGAAGATGGCAGGTGGGGGATATCCCCCACACGGTGTGAGGACAACGCCACTGTGCTCTGATCGGCAGAAATTTAGCGTAGAAGCATGAAATCAACCGTCAAACCCATCGCTGGTGCTGTTGCCCATTTGTGGGCGCTGTTCTTCGTCGGCGTCGCGGCGACCGCTATCATGGCTGCGCTCACGGCCGCCGGCGCGGGACTCCTCGTTGTTCTCGGCATCGGGCTGATCCCGCTCGCCCTCGCACTGCTGTTTCTCGCCGGAATCGCGCGGATGGAAGAGGCGCGTGTCGCTGGCCTCTTTGGCTTCGACGTACCGCCTCACCCGTACGCACGCTCGCCGCGAACCGACTGGCTTCGCGTCCCGCACACCGTGTGGCTTCAGGCCAAAGACTCCCGCAACTGGATCGGTGCCCTGCACTTCACGATCATGTTCGTGCTTGCGTCCGTCGCTATCGGCCTTCTCGGCACGATCTTTTCCGCGCTCACCGTGCTCATTGGTTCCGCTCGCTTTCCGCAACGCGAGTTCTGGATTCTGATTTTTGGCCCGATGAGCGGTGCGGGCGCCACCATTGCCGCGGTCATCGCGATTCTGGTCGCCCTCGCCTTGCTTGCTGCGCTTGGCGTCGCGCACCGCGAGATCTCCCGGTCGATGCTGGTGCCGTCACGTGAAGCGCAACTTGTCGCTCAGGCGAATGTCGCGTCACATCGCCGGAACGAGGCCATCAACGCCGCCGAGATTGAACGCACGCGTATTGAGCGTGACCTTCACGACGGCGTTCAGCCACGACTTGTATCGGTCGGGATGACGCTCGGTATGGCCAAGAACAAGATGGCGACCGACCCCGAAGCCGCTGCGGCGTTAATTGAAGAAGCACACCTGTCGACGAAGGCCGCGATCACCGAGCTTCGTCAGCTCGCCCGCGGTATTCACCCCGCGGTGCTTGACGACCGCGGTCTCGATGCCGCGCTCTCGGCGCTCGCCGCTCGCTCGCACGTGCCCGTGCTGCTCGACGTGCAGGTCTCCGGACGCTGCTCCAAGCCCACCGAGGCGGCGCTCTACTTCGTCATCGCCGAGGCACTGACGAACGCCGCTAAGCACTCGCACGCGCGACAGGTGCGCGTGACGGTACGTGAGCGCGACGGCGGCCGCGTCTGGGCGCGCGTGGAAGACGACGGAACCGGTGGTGCGGTACGCACGCCGGGCGGCGGTATCGACGGCATCGCTGGGCGGATCGCCGCCGTGGGCGGAAGTTTCTCGCTGACGAGCCCCGTGGGCGGGCCGACGACCGTGGAAGTGAGCGTGCCATGCGCATCGTAATCGTCGAAGACGCCGTGCTGTTGCGTGAAGGTCTCGTGCGCCTGCTGGAAGACGCTGGGCACACCGTGGCGGCGGCTCTGCCTGACGCTGGCGCCCTCATGGCAACCCTGGTGACGGCAGATGCCGACCTACTGATCCTCGATGTGCGACTGCCTCCGAGCTTCACCGATGAGGGTATTCGTGCCGCCCTTGCCGTGCGCGCGGCCAACCCGCAGATGGCGATCCTCGTGCTCAGCCAGTATGTCGAAGAGCGCTACGCCACTGACCTCATCACGGCGAACTCGGCAGGACTCGGGTATCTGCTGAAAGATCGCGTCGCCGACGTGAACGACTTTCTCGAAAGCGCTACGGCCGTCGCTGACGGAGCCACGGTGCTCGACCCGGAAGTAGTGGCGCAGTTGCTGAGTCGTCGCCGCCGGGACTCTCGTCTCGAAAGCCTCACCGATCGCGAGCGTGATGTGCTCGCACTCATGGCGCAGGGCAAATCGAACAGCGCCATCGCAAGCGCACTCTTTATCTCCGAGGGCTCAGTCGAGAAGCACATCTCCGCCCTCTTCACCAAACTTGACCTCGAGACCAGCGCATCTGATAACCGCCGCGTTCTCGCTGTCCTGACGCACCTCGGTGCGGATTCTGGAGCATGATCATGACGAACAACAACGCAACCACAAGTATGTCGTCGACGACTGGCCCGCGCCGCGGGCGCGGGATTGCCATCGCCTTTACCGTGGTGGGGCTCGTGATCGCTGGCAGCGGCATCGCGGTCGCCGCGGCCAGCGCCGCGCGCATCGGTGACAAGCAAAGCGACGTGCTGACGGCCGACGCTGAAGGTGTGCAACGCATCGACGTCAACAACTCGGATTCTTCGTTCACCGTTGTCTTTGACGACGTCGATGAGGCAACACTCACCGTGCAGACCAACCGCGCCAAAGGCATCAGCTCGTGGAACCTGACAACGCAGGACGACACACTCGTCGTTCATAACGACAGCGGGTGGTTTAGCGGCGGGCCCTGGTTCGGATTCTTCGGCGAGGAAACCGTGACGCTGACGCTGCCAGAAGAGCTCAACGGAAAGCTCGAACTCGACCTGCAGAACAGTGCCGGCGCGGCCATCGTGACCGGAGACTTCGTCACCGCCGACATTGAGATCAGCGCTGGCGATGTGCAATTGAGCGGTGTGATTGACGATCTTGCGGTCACTGTCAGCGCGGGCTCAGCGCGACTCGCCGCCCGCGATGTCGAAACTCTCGACGTGGAGGTGAGTGCTGGTTCCGTCCGCGGCACCATCGCTGGCACCGCGCCGACCACGTCGACGTTCTCGGTATCTGCCGGCGACGTCAACCTGGCTATGCCGGACCAGGAGTACCGCGTATCGAGCGACGTGTCATTTGGTGATGCGGATATTGATCTCGACACCAACTCATCGGCTTCGCGCAGCATCACGGTGAACGTATCGGCTGGCGACCTGACGCTGCGCCGCGACTAACCAGCAACGACGAGGGGCCCCGGTAAAAACCGGGGCCCCTCGTCGTTAACGGAACTTAGATGCCGAGGTCGGCAGCGAAGTTTGCGTCTTCCAGGCGTGCCTTGATGGCGCCGAGGAAGCGAGCAGCGTCAGCACCGTCGACAATGCGGTGGTCGTACGACAGCGCGAGGTAGACGTAGGAACGAACGGCGAATGCTTCGTTGCCGTCAACCTTCACGACGCCGGGACGCTTCACAACGATTCCGGTGCCGAGGATTGCCGACTGCGGCAAGAACACGACAGGCGTGTCGAACAGTGCGCCACGCGAACCGGTGTTGGTCAGCGTGAACGTGCCGCCAGCGAGCTCGTCGGGCTTCAGCTTGTTGTTGCGCGTGCGGTCAGCCAGGTCAGCGATGTCGCGAGCGATCTGCGCGATGTTCTTCGAGGCAGCGTCACGCAGAACCGGCGTCAGCAGGCCACGCTCGGTGTCAACAGCAATCGACAGGTTCTCGGTCGCGGGGTAGACGATGTTGTCACCGTCAACCGTCGAGTTGACAACCGGGAACGCGCGGAGTGCCTCAGCAGCAGCCAGTGCGAAGAACGGCAGGAACGACAGCTTGTCGCCGGTCTTTGCGAGGAAATCAGCCTTCTTCTCGTCGCGGAAGTTCGCAACCTTGGTTACGTCAACCTCAACGACAGTCGTCAGCTGAGCGGTCTGCTGCATCGACTCAACAGCGCGCTGAGCAAGAACCTTGCGCAGACGCGACATCGGAACCGTGGTGCCGCGCAGCGGCGACGTCTCGAGCTTGACAGCGGGTGCTGCTGCCGGAGCCGCGGCTGCAGCCGGGTTCTGAGCGGCCTTGAGGACGTCTTCCTTGCGGATGCGTCCGCCAACGCCGGTACCCTCAACGGTCGTCAGGTCAACGCCCTGCTGAGCGGCGAGGCGACGCACGAGCGGCGTGACGTAGAGACGGTCGTCGCCCTCGGCTGGCAGAACCAGCTTCGGTGCGGCGGGAGCGGTCGGTGCCGGCGCGGCGGCAGGAGCCGGTGCAGCGGCGGGTGCCGGTGCAGCGGCGGGTGCCGGAGCGGGCGCCGGCGCGGAAGGTGCGGCAGGAGCCGGGGCCGGAGCCGGAGCAGCAGGTGCTTCAGCAGCGGGTGCAGGTGCGGCGGCGGGAGCAACAGGTGCTGTGCCCGAACCGATGCGGGCAAGGACCGAACCGACCGCAATCGTCTCGTCTTCGGCAACCAGGATCTCCTGGAGCTTGCCTGCAACGGGCGAAGGAATCTCGGTGTCGACCTTGTCGGTCGAGATCTCAAGCAGCGGCTCGTCGACGGCAACATCGTCACCGATCTGCTTCAGCCAACGCGTGACGGTACCCTCGGTGACGCTCTCGCCCAGTTCGGGGAGCTTCACGTCGGTCGCGTCGCCAGCCGCGGCCGGAGCCTCAGCGGCCGGTGCGGCTTCTGCAGCGGGTGCTTCTGCGGCGGGTGCCTCTGCGGCGGGTGCCTCTGCGGCGGGTGCTTCTGCGGCGGGTGCCTCTGCCGGAGCAGCCTCGGCTGCCGGTGCTTCGGCGGCAGGAGCGGCGTCAGCCGGGGCAGCGCCCGAGCCATCACCGATCTTCGCCAGAATGGCGCCGACCTCAACGACCTCGTCTTCCTGAACGAGGATCTCTTCAATCACGCCGGAAACAGGCGACGGAATTTCGGTGTCAACCTTGTCCGTCGAAATCTCGAGCAGGCCCTCGTCAGCCTGAACCGTATCGCCGACTTGCTTGAGCCAGCGGGTGACCGTTCCCTCGGTAACGCTCTCGCCGAGAGCGGGGAGGACCACGGATGTGCTCATGTCGATGTCTCCTTCATGATGCTGCTTGTGACGTATCTAGCTTAGTGACGTAACGGGTCTCGTCACGACAATGCGTGAAGCGGTTTTCCGGCGAGAGCCAAGAAGGCTTCACCCATTGCTTCGCTTTGTGTGGGGTGTGCGTGGATCAGCGGTGCGAGATCTTCGGGGAAAGCTTCCCATACGACGGCCAGCTGGCCCTCGGTGATCATCTCGCCAACACGGTCTCCGAGCATGTGAACGCCGATGACGGGGCCGTCAATTTCACGAATGACCTTGATGAAGCCACCGGTACCGATGATCTCGCTCTTTGCATTACCCGCGAGGTTGAATTCGTAGGCCTTGATCTTGTCTGCGCCGTACTTCTCCGCAGCCTGAGCCTCGTTGAGACCGACGGATGCGATTTCTGGGGAGCAGTACGTAATCTTCGGAACCTCGTTGTCTGGAACCGAAGCGACCGTCTGGCCGTCAATGCGCTCAGCAACGGCAATGCCGTGCTGGAATCCGCGGTGCGCAAGCTGAAGGCCGGGAACAATGTCGCCGACTGCCCAGACACCGGGAAGGTTGGTGCGCAGTTCATCATCAACGATGACGAAACCGCGGTCCATCGTGAGCCCGGCTTCTTCAAAGCCGAGACCTGCCGTTGCAGGGCCACGCCCGACAGCGACAAGAAGGTAGTCCCCTTCAAGAGTGGAACCATCTTCCATCGTGACGGTGACACCCTCGTCCGTTTGCGCGGCGGACTGGAACCGTACGCCGAGCTTGGACGTGATGCCACGACGACGGAACGCGCGCTCTAATCCCTTGCTGACAGCGGCGTCTTCATTCGGAACCAGACGGTCCAGGGCCTCGATGATCGTGACCTCGGCACCGAAAGCGTGCCAAACGCTCGCGAACTCAACGCCGATGACGCCGCCGCCGAGAATCAGAACCTTCTTCGGAATCTCCGGAAGAGTGAGCGCCTGTTCGCTTGCGATCACACGACCCGAGATCTCGAGCCCTGGAAGCGAGCGCGAGTACGATCCCGTCGCCAGAATGACGTTCTCGCCCTGGTACACGTCGTCACCGACAAGGACGGTGCGGTCTGCACCGAGTTTGCCCTCGCCGGAGACGATCGTGATACCGCGAGCCTTGACCAGACCTTCGAGACCCTTGAACTTCTTCGCCACGATGTTGTCGCGGTACTTGTGTACGCCCGCGATATCAACGGTGTCGAAGCTTGCCGTCACGCCATAGGTGGCAGCCGTCTTGACGGTGTGCGCCACTTCTGCCGAGTGCAAGAGTGCCTTAGTAGGGATGCATCCGCGGTGCAAGCAGGTTCCGCCGACCTTGTCTTTCTCAATGAGAGCGACCGTCTTGCCGAGTTCTGCAGCGCGGAGGGCGGCTGCGTAGCCGCCACTACCGGCACCAAGGACGACGATGTCGAAGGTGTGGGTGGTCATTCATTCCTCCTGGAAGTCGTCAGCGTGCCGGGTTAGGCGTTACGCGTGACGAAGTTGATGAGCGAACGTACGCTCGCTCCGGTGGCGCCCTTGTCGGTGTAGCCGTACGGGGAGCCCTTGTGCCACGACGATCCGGCGATGTCGAGGTGTGCCCACGGAATACGCGGTGCGTCTTCGGCGTCGTTCGTCTTACCAACAAAGCGACGCAAGAACAGGCCAGCAAACAGCGCGCCACCGGCCGAGTCGCCGATCTTCGCGTTCTGCATGTCAGCGATGGGGGAGTCAAGCTCCGACTCCATGTGCTCGGGTAGCGGCATGTGCCACGCGAGCTCATCCTCCATGGCGGAGGCCTCAAGAAGGTCGGCGACGATCTCTTCGTCACCGAAGACGCCGGTGTGGCGCATACCGAGAGCGACAATGATCGCGCCGGTCAGCGTTGCCACGTCGATGATGACATCCGGGCGCTCTTCGCTGGCGGCAGCGATGCCATCACCCAGCACCAGACGACCCTCAGCATCAGTGTTGAGAACCTCCACCGTGGTTCCGCCAAAGTGCGTCAGCACGTCACCCGGGCGAATCGCGCGACCCGACGGCATGTTGTCGGTGATGCACATCCAGGCGGTGACGCGGTTGCTGCCGCCCAGGCGAGCAGCTGCCTGCACAACAGACAGTACGGTCGCCGCGCCCGCCATGTCTTCCTTCATGCCAACCATGGCAGCGGCAGGCTTCAGCGAGAGACCGCCGGTGTCGAACGTGATGCCCTTACCGACGAGGGCGATGTGGCGTTCGGCGTTCACGGGGTTGTAGTCGAGGTGCACGAGGCGCGGTGCTCGGTCTGAGCCCTGGCCAACGCCGAGGATTCCACCGAAGCCCTTTTCTTCGAGCATCTTCTCGTCAAGAACGGTGACGGTGATGGGTAGGCCATCGACAGCGACCACAGCTGCGTCAGCGAGCTCCGAGGGGCCCATGTCTTGTGCCGGCATGTTGACGAGGTCCTTGACAAGGGCGACAGCGTCACCGATGACAGCGGCGCGGCCCGTGTTGGCCTCGGCGAACAGGACAACGCTCGTTGCGCGCTCGGCGGGAGTGCTCGTCTTGTACGAGTCGAAAGAGTACGAACCGAGGGCTGCACCTTCGGCAGCTTCCTGCGGGTAGTTTGCGGTGTCACCGGTCAGCACGATGCCGAGCTTCGCGAATCCCGTCGTCGCGCGGACAACCTGGCCGACGATCGAGCGCACAGCCTCGGCGTCAATATCGCTACCCGCGCCAGCGACGAGGATCGGCTTGTTGGTGACAGCCGGGAGAGAAACGCGCATGGTGGAACCAGCGGCACCCTTGAAGCCGGTTGCGACGAGGTTGTCCTCGAGGCCAGGCCACGCGCTGAGAGCCTCAGCTGCCGGGAAGGTTCCGACGACCACAACAAGAAGGTCGGCGTCGGAGGAGAGGGGAGATTCGGACGAGGCCACGAGATCAGCGACAGACATAGTTCCTATCCTAGGTTTGTCTGGCACGTCACGGCATTGTTTGGCGCGGGCGCGGCGCAATGATCAGCACGAAATAGGGTCTTGCGGCGGACTGTTCGCTGTCAGCGTCAGTTCGCCGCCGATGTCGGCGTGACTCGTAGCATGGGGGTGTGCCCCTGTCTGATGATGTTTACGAGCGCGTAACCCACGGCCCCGAAGTTCCGCGCGGTCTTCCGCTTGTCGTTTTGATGACCGGCTTTACCGATGCCGGCGCCGCCGTGTCCGGAACCGTCGACTATATGCGGACTCACGCCGATCTCCAGCCCATCGCGATCTTCGATAACGATGTCTTGCTGGACTACCGTGCCCGTCGGCCGATTGTCACTTTCGACGCCGATCACCTCACGAACTACGTGCCGCCGCGGCTCGAACTGTGCCTCGCACGCGACGCCCTCGGCCAGCAGTTCCTCCTCCTCGCCGGGTATGAGCCCGACTGCGCATGGGAGGCTTTCGCCGACGCGGTTCTCGACCTCGCCGATGACTACGCCGTCGACTCGATGACGTGGGTGCACTCCATTGGCATGCCCGTGCCGCACACCCGACCGCTTGCGGTGACCGTGAGTGGCAACCGACGCGACCTCATTGATCAGTACTCCGGGTGGAAGCCGCACACCCAGGTTCCGGCGACCGCTGGACACTTGCTTGAATACCGTTTCTCTGAAGAAGACCACCGTGTTGCTGGTTTCGTCCTCCTGGTTCCGCATTATCTCGCAGACACCGACAATCCCGGTGCCACGATCGCGACGATCGAGTGGATCGCCCGCGCGAACGAGTTGGCGTTCCTCTTTGACGATCTGACTCGCGATCTCGATGAGTACATCGGCAAGGTTTCGGAGCAAGTGGCGGCGAACGACGAGCTGCAGCGGTTGATTGGGCGTTTGGAGAAGCAGTACGACGCCTACCGCGCCGGAACCACGGCAACGGGGGAGTCCTCGCCACTGTTGGGTGGCGCACCCATGCCGTCGGCTGATGAGTTGGCGGCGGAGCTGGAGCGATACCTGGCAAATCGTCCGAAAGACGACGGTAAGGGAACCACTACGTAGGTTCTGAGGGATTTCCGCTTGCGTGGTGGCGCGGCGGGAATAAATGTAGCCCTGACGCGTTATTTTCTTTACGTGTTGTCCTATCGGAGTGAATCCGTGTGAGACAATGAAGATTCGACCCGTTGCCAGGGCTGTATCCGCGTTTGTTTCGCGACACAGGACTTGACAAGGGTCTTACTAGTGTCCGAAACCTCCGGATCATCCGGTGAAAGGTGAAACGTGACCCCTGCTAGCAAGAACGCGCAGGCCGCTCAGGAAGAGACTGAGAAGAAGGCCCCTGCGCGCAAGACGAAGGCGGCCACCGCAGCCTCGACCGCGGCGAAGCCCGCCGCGAAGAAGACGGCGGCTAAGACCGCTACCGCTTCTGCAACACCCAAGGCGAAGACGGCGAAGGCCGCGCCCAAGGGTCGTAAGAAGAAGGGCGAAGACGACGAGCCCGGCGAAGACGAAGAGCTTGATGGCGAAGAGGTCGAACTCGACGAGGCTGACGCAGCCAAAGAGGGCGACGCCGCAAAGTCCGGTAAGGACGACGACGAAGACGACGAAGAGGCGAGCGACACCCGCAAGCCCGCGATGACCGAACCGCTGCCGACCGGCGCGATCGTTCTCACGGCTTCGGATGAAGATGACGCCCCGGTTTTCGCCACGCAGATCACCGGCGCGACCGCCGACCCTGTTAAGGACTACCTGAAGCAGATCGGAAAGGTTCCGCTGCTGAACGCAGTGGAAGAGGTCGAGCTCGCACAGCGCATCGAGGCGGGTCTGTTCGCCGAAGAGAAGCTGTCGACGATGACCGCCGCTGAGAAGCAGGCCCAGCTGGGCCTCGACCTGCAGTGGGTTGCGCGTGACGGCCAGCGTGCCAAGAGTCACCTGCTTGGTGCCAACCTCCGCCTCGTGGTGTCGCTCGCAAAGCGCTACACCGGCCGCGGAATGCAGTTCCTTGACCTGATCCAGGAAGGAAACCTGGGTCTGATCCGTGCGGTCGAGAAGTTCGACTACACCAAGGGCTTCAAGTTCTCGACCTACGCCACCTGGTGGATCCGTCAGGCCATCACCCGCGCCATGGCTGACCAGGCCCGCACGATCCGTATCCCGGTTCACATGGTTGAGGTCATCAACAAGCTGGCTCGCGTTCAGCGCCAGATGCTGCAAGACCTCGGTCGCGAACCCACCCCCGAAGAACTGTCGCGCGAACTCGACATGACCCCCGAAAAGGTCATCGAGGTGCAGAAGTACGGCCGTGAGCCGATTTCGCTGCACACGCCGCTCGGTGAAGACGGTGACAGTGAGTTCGGTGACCTTATTGAAGACACCGAGGCAGTGGTTCCGGCCGACGCCGTGGGCTTCACGATGCTGCAGCGTCAGCTCGAGTCGTTGCTTGACTCGCTCTCGGAGCGCGAAGCAGGCGTTATTCGCATGCGCTTCGGTCTCGGCGACGGCCAGCCCAAGACCCTGGATCAGATCGGTGACACGTTTGGTGTGACGCGTGAACGCATCCGCCAGATCGAGTCGAAGACGATGGCGAAGCTTCGCCACCCGAGCCGTTCGCAGTCACTGCGGGACTACCTCGAATGAGCGGTGCAGCCAACGAGGGCAAGAATCTCGAAATCGTTGTCGACGGTGAGTCGTTCCAGCGCATCCCGATCAAGACCCGCGTGGTCATGCCCGGCGATAGCCTCGACGAATTCATCACAGAGTTCGCTGGCGGCAAGGCTGGTGAGGGCGACGTCCTCTTCGTTACGGAGAAGATCGTTGCCATCACGCAGGGTCGTTCGTACCTGGTGACTGACATTCAGGTGCGCCCGCTGGCGCGCTTCCTGTCGAAGTACGTCACCCGCACGCCGTACGGCATCGGACTCGGCATGCCCGAGACGATGGAGATGGCGCTGCGCGAGTGCGGCACGCCGAAGATCCTGTTCGCGGCTGCTGTCGCGGCGGTGACCAAGGCGTTCGGCCGCAAGGGTGACTTCTACCGCATCGCCGGCGACAAGGCTCGCGCGATCGACGGCCCGACGAGCGGAACCATTCCGCCGTACAACAAGGCTGTCGTGCTGGGCCCTGAGAAGCCGAAGGAAGTGGCGTACCACCTCAAGGAGCTCCTCGGCACGAAGGCTGGCGTCGCGGTTGTTGACATCAACGACCTCGGTGGCAACATCCTCGGCTCGACGCTCCCGAAGGACGGCGAGGCCCGCCTCGTCAAGATCCTCAAGGACAACCCGCTCGGCCAGGGCCACCAGTCAACGCCGCTCGGCATCATCCGCCGCGCTTAACTTCGGCCCCGCGCCACGTTTCGGTCCCCCTCACGTTCTCGTGAGGGGGACCTGTCGTTTACCCGGTCTGGTGTGGTGAGCCAACGGGCCGCAGAACCTAGGCAGTAGCGCGTGGCTCTGTGGCCCCCGTTTCTCTATCTCGCACCCCGTGGTTCCGCCGTCTTGCGTCCCGTGGTTCCGCACCCCGTGGTTCCGCTCTCTTGCGTCCCGTGGTTCCGCCCACCGTACCCACGAATCCTGTTGTGCACGATGAAATGAGTGAAGAGCCCCGACTCGCCGAGCAAACGGACGGAGGCGGCGCCCTGATCGTGCACAACAGGGGCGACGGGTGATGGGCGACGGGCCAGCGGTCAGGATTCCTCCCCAACGGCCCACTCGTGCCGCCCAATGCACACATTGCGGATGGATGACCGGAGGTGGGCGGCTGAGGTTCACAGTCTTGGTATGAACATACGCGGCGCAATACATGACTGTGGAGGTGCTGCGCGCACCTGGCAACTACGCCAACGGGGTGCGTCGAATGATGAGGTGGTGGCAGCAGCGATGGACGGAACCATCGTGCGGCTCCGCAAAGGCGTATACGCGAACGACGGTGGTAGCGAAGTGGCGATTGCCGCGGCCCACGGTGGGATGGTGTCGTGCGTGAGTTCTCTGCGGGCACATGGGGTCTGGTTGCTTGACGAGGTCGCGAACGTTCACGTTGATGTGGGAACGAACGGTCGCGTCCACCCTCACTTTCGGTGTGATTGTGTTGACCATCACGAACGGAGGCAGACTGTTTTCGGACTAGCATCGCCCACTGAGGCGCTGCAGGTCGCGTGGCGGTGTTTGAGCGTTGAGGCGTATTTTGTCGCCTTCGAATCGGCGTGGCGGGTCGGCCTGCTCTCGAAAAGTCAGCGTCACCGCGTCATTGCGGCGACACCAGAACGTATTGCGCGATGGCTTCGCCGAGCCCGAGGCGACGCTGATTCTGGGCTCGAATCGTTATTTCGGTTCCGACTGATGATGATGGGTCTCGAACTTGAGTCGCAAGTCTTGATCCCGACAGTTGGACGAGTCGACTTTCGATACGGTCGTGTGCTTTTCGAAATCGATGGCCGCTCGAACCACGAAGGGGCGACCGAACGGGCACGCGATCTCATTCGAGATGCAAACGCCGTCACACTCGGGTACCTGACGATTCGCCTCACCTACGCGATGATCGTCTTTCGCTGGCCAACCGTCGAAGCCACAGTCCTCGCCGCGATCGACGATATGGCCTTTATCCCCGCCAAATGACGTCGCCTACTCCGTTACTCCCGAGCTCTTCCACATCGCGTTGATCTGTTGTGCACGACGAGTCTGGGGAAGACGTGGCAAAACACGGCGTGTCTTCGTAAGACGCCGAAATGGTCGTGCAGAACAGAATTCTCCGTGCGGCAGGGGAGAGTGAGCCGGGGCGCCCGGCTACTTCTGCAGGCTGAATCCGACGGCGTCTTCGTAGCGCTTGATGAGGCCGGTGCGCACGCCCGAAACCGACGGCTTCATCTGGAACACCGACGAGTTGTGGTTAGCTTCGAGAATCGCGGGGCCGGCGGGGGTCAGGGCGACATCCCAACCAACGTACGGCGTGTGGGGGAGTCGGTGCGACAGCTTCTCGACGAGGGTCACCATGTCGCGGTACATCGGAACCTGGAACCCCTTGATCGAAACACCGGTCGCGGGGTGCACATTGTAGGCGTTCGAGTGCTTGTCTACCGCGCCGTACATCGCGACACCATCGTCGTCGAGCATCGTGAACATGCCGCCGCCAGCGAAGTTATCGATCACACCACCGTTGCCCACACGAAGCACACCGGCAATCACGTGAAAAGACCCCTGCTTGTCGAGGTACGTGATCAACCGCACCGTATTGACCGAGCCGGGGTACAACCGAGCCATCTCATCGTGCTGCACCAAAAACTGCTCAACCAGTGTCTGGTTCCGCTCAATCAATAGCGCCTGAAACGCCGCGGCATCCGCGGCGTCGGCAGCTTCGTACCGGCCGAGACCAGCGCCACCAAACCCGTCAGCAGGCTTCGCCATAACCGCACCGTGCTTCACGACAAACGCCTGTAGTTCTTCAGCCGACACCGACTTCGCATCGATCCACTCGCGACCCATGACGTCAGCGAAGTCCGCGTTGAACTGCAGCTTGTTCTCCATGACCTCACGCGATTCGGCACCGTTGAGCGTCTTCGTGAGGCGGTACGACTTCGGGTGCGTCATCCACGTGCGACGCTCCTTGGCCTTCAGTAGGCGAATGTCCCACACCGCGTAGTCGCGAAAACCCATTTCGTATCGCACCGAGCACCACAGCATGTCGGCGATGATCACCGGCAGCGGAGCCTTGCTCACACGCTTGGTTTGCTTCGCGAATTCGACGATGTTGGAACCCGAAACATTGCGGGCACGGTCGAAGAGGTACTTCATGCGAAGCGCGAGTTGAGCCATTGCTCGATTCTATCGGGCGCACCCTGCACAACCCCGGAGCGCGACGCCGATGCACGCGCAGAAGGAGGCGGATCACGGAACCAGAGAGCACGCCATTCGGGCGCGGCTCAGTTTCTGAGAGGGTGCGGCGCGTAGAATGGGCACTTCAAGTGTTCGGCGCCTGTGGGCGTGACGAAAGGCAACGATTCCTGATGCAGATTGATCTGAAGGCGCGTGTTCGGTACTTCACGAACCGTCTCCGCAACTTCAACCCCGGACGCATCTGGGAGCTCGCGCAGAAGATCGGCAAGGAGCACAAGCGTGCGACCTTCCCGATCTTTATCGACATGCTCTACTCGGCGGGTTTCAAAGACACCGCGTTCATCGACTACTACGAGGCTGACTTTGCGTCGCTCACGCGAGCTGAGCGCAAGACGTTCATGACGTCGCTGCTGCAGCACCACATTGCGGTCAAGGTCAACGACCAGAAGATTGCTGAAGAGAACTTCATCTCGAAGCTCAACTTCAACCGTCGCTTTGAGAAGTACCTGGGCCGCGAGTGGCTCGACCTGCATAACGCCGATGCCGCGGCTCTCGAAGAGTTCGCGCAGCGCCACCGGGTGTTCATCGCGAAGGTGCCGATCAGTCGCGAAGGCCACGGCGTGTTCCGCTACGAGGCGAAAGACGTCACCGACTGGACTGCGTTCTACAACGAGCTCGTCTCGAAAGACCAGATGCTGATCGAAGAGAAGATCACGCAGCACCCGTACCTCGCCGAATACTGCGCAGGTACGGTCAACACGACCCGTATCACGAGCTACTTCGACGGCACCAACGTGCACATCCTGGTGCGCGTGCAGAAGTTCGGTCGTGGCTCTGTCTCTGA
Organism: Microbacterium daqui; assembly: GCF_050408675.1. Classification (NCBI taxonomy): domain Bacteria; kingdom Bacillati; phylum Actinomycetota; class Actinomycetes; order Micrococcales; family Microbacteriaceae; genus Microbacterium; species Microbacterium daqui. The sequence continues at coordinate 125,033 of NZ_JBNTKF010000001.1, forward strand.
CCAGTTCTCGTGGGGTGGCTTCTTCACGATGCTCGACGAAAACGGCAAGGCCGTCGGCCGCGGACACAACGGCAAGAACGACACCTTCTACGAAAACCACCCCGACTCGGGCAAGTCGATCATCGACTTCCAGGTGCCGCTGTGGGACGAAGTTGTGGCTCTCATCACCGAGGTCGCTCAGATCATTCCCGAGGTTCCGTACATCGGGTGGGACGTCGCCGTCGGCCCCAACGGTCCGATCCTCATCGAGGGCAACTGGATCCCCGGCCTCTACGAGTCCCGCGTGCTCGCCACCAGTATCCGCCGCGGCACGCGACCCGCGCACGAAGCGGTGATGACCTTCTAAGTCGCAATGGCTTACTCTGTCACCTCCCGCACCCTGCCGATCGCGCAGATCTCTCGTTCGGCGATTCGCCAGAACCTCGAGCCGCTTGATCGCGCAGCGCTCGTGAGCGTCGAACACGATGCTCTCGGCCTCGGCGCAGAATTGGTCACCGACATCGCGCACGAGCTCGGCTTTCTCGGCGTGCACGTCGGCCTCGACGAGATCGAGGTGTTCGACGGCAAGCCGCGGCCCCGCGGCGACGCCGCCCACGCTGCAGAGCACGTCGCCGGACTGGTCGACGGAACCACGCCTGCGGTTCGGTACGTGGGGCAAGTTCTCGGGGTGAAAGCGCTCAAGACGGGGGAGGGTGTCTCCTACGGACACACGTTCGTTGCCCCGGCAGACACCCGCATTGCGCTCGTGACCGGCGGATATGCCCAGGGCCTCGTGCGGTCTCTGGGTAACCAACTCACCGTACTTATCGCGGGCGAACGCAGGCCGATCGTTGGCCGCGTCGCGATGGACGTCTGCGTTGTCGACCTCGGAGATGCCACTGTCAACGACGGTGCCGAGGTGGTCTTTCTGGGGGATCCCGCACGGATCGAACCAAGCATCGCTGAGTGGGCCGAAATCACCGGCATGTCGCCGGCCGAGCTCGTGGCCCCACTCGGGCTTCGCGCCCGTCGAGAGGTGACCGCATGAGCCAGTATCGCGAACAACTCGCCCCAGCCGAGCTCGTCGTCGATCTCGATGCATTCGCGGCCAACCTCGCGACGATCCGCGAACGCGTCGCTCCCGCCGACCACATGCTCGTCGTCAAAGACGACGCCTACGCGCACGGCCTGGCGCCGATTGTCACCCGCGCGTGGCAAGAGGGTGTGCGTTGGATTGGCGCCCTCGACGTCGCCACGGGGGTTCGCGTTCGCGAACTCCTCGGAGCCGACGCAAGAATCTTCGCCTGGATGCTCCAGGGTGCGGCAGACATTGCTGACGCGGTTGCCGCCGATCTCGACTGTGGCATCGGAACCGAAGCGCTTCTCGAAGACGTCGCTGCAGGTTCCGTCGGCACTCCGGTCACCGTGCACCTCAAGATCGATACCGGGCTGCACCGCAACGGCGTACGACCCGAGCGGTGGCGCGCATTTGTCGAGCGTGCGCACGCGCTTGAGGCTGCCGGAGCCATTCATGTGCGCGGTATTTGGTCGCACATCGCAGAAACCTCGGATGCCTCCGACGACGAAGCACGCGCGATCTTTGACTGGGCAGTGGGCGAAGCTCGTGCCGTGGGGCTCACCCCGACACGCATGCACTTGGCGGCTAGCGCAGCGTCATTTGCGCGCCCCGATTACCGCTACGACATGGTGCGCATCGGTGCCTTTGCGTACGGCATTCGCTCAACCGACGGCCCATCCGACGCCGAGCTCGGCATCACACCGATCGCAACGCTCGAAGCGACCGTGCGCCACGTCAGTGACGACGCCGTCGTGATCGACGCTGGCTGGAATGGTCTGATGACGCTCGCCGAGACCAACACCGCCGTGCAAACGCCAGCAGGGTCGCGCCAGATCATGAGCATCAAGGCTGACGTTGTGACGTGCGAGCCGTGGCCCGCGCAACCGGGTGACCGTGTTGCCCTTTTCGGTGGTTCCGCTCTCGAGTCCGCGACGGATATTGCGGAACGTATCGGAACCATCGGTGAAGAAATCGTGCTGCGCGTGAGCCCCGAGATTCCGCGGAAGTATTTGCCGTAAACGCAGAAAAGGCACCGAATGATCGGTGCCTTTTCTTGTGTGTACGCGAAGGTCAGTCGACCTCGGCGAGACGTGCCGTCTCGTCGTGCCAGCTCGTGGCTACCGCGCGAAGCTTCTCTTCGTACTTACGGCCGTGGTGTGCGCAGAACAAGAGCTCACTGCCGTTAACCTCGGCGGCGATGTATGCCTGCGCTCCGCAAGAGTCGCAACGATCCATTGCCGTCAGGCGGTAGGACACGGTCTCCGTCGGCGTTGTCGCTGTCGTCATCGGGTGCCTCCTCGTGTCGTTCCCTGGTGTTTGGGATGTATTTATCAAACCACGCAACCGTGAGCGATGGCCGGTTCCGCGGCGTGTTTCGCTCACCGCGTACGCCCGCAATCCCAGCCCGCGCCTGTACGCCCGCCTTAGTGCGCGTCGATAACCTCGAGTGTCGGTAGGGGCGATTAGGCTTGATTCTCGTGACCTCCGAGTATTCCGCCCACCATCTTCAGGTGCTCGAAGGCCTGGAGGCCGTTCGTAAGCGTCCCGGTATGTATATCGGTTCGAACGGCTCGCCCGGTCTCATGCACTGCCTGTGGGAGATCATTGACAACGCCGTTGACGAAGCGGTCGGTGGCAATGGTTCCAGCATTGACGTCGTGCTTCGTGACGATGGTTCCGTTGAGGTGCGTGACCGCGGTCGTGGTATCCCCGTCGACGTCGAGCCCCGCACCGGTCTTACCGGTGTCGAAGTCGTCTTTACGAAGTTGCACGCGGGTGGCAAGTTTGGCGGCGGCTCGTACGCTGCCTCGGGTGGTCTGCACGGTGTCGGTGCCTCGGTCGTTAACGCGCTAAGTGAGCGCCTCGATGTCGAAGTCGACCGCGGCGGCAAAACCTACGCGATGTCTTTCCACCGCGGAGAACCCGGAACCTTCGCAGACGATGGTGAGGCACGTCCTGACGCGCCGTTCACGCCGTTCAACGAGGGCAGTGAACTTCGTGTGATCGGTAAGGCTCCGAAGGGCACCACCGGCACGCGCGTGCGCTATTGGGCCGACAAGCAGATCTTCACAAAAGACGCCGAGTTTCAGCTCGAAGACCTCCGCACCCGTGCTCGCCAAACCGCATTCCTGGTTCCGGGCCTCGGCATCACCGTTACCGACGAGCGTGGCGACGAACCCACTGTAACCACGTTCAAGTACGACGGCGGTTTGAGCGAGTTTGTCGAATACCTCGCCACCGATGCACCTGTCACCGACACGTGGCGCGTGCAGGGTGAGGGCACGTTCAAAGAAACTGTTCCGGTGCTGCAGGCCAATGGTTCCATGGTCGCTACCGAGGTCGAGCGTGTCTGCCACGTCGACATCGCGATGCGCTGGGGTACGGGCTACGACACCACGACGCGGTCGTTCGTCAACATCATCGCGACGCCCAAGGGTGGTACGCATCAGCAGGGCTTCGAGCAAGAGCTACTGAAGCAAATGCGTAGCGAGGTCGACAAGAACTCGCGCCGCCTCAAAGTCGGCAACGACAAGGTCGAAAAAGACGACGTGCTCGCAGGCCTCACCGCCGTGCTCAACGTCACCCTGCCCGAGCCGCAGTTCGAGGGTCAGACGAAGGAAGTGCTCGGCACGCCCGCAGTGAAGTCGATTGTTGCGCAGGTACTGCGCAAAGACCTGCAGGGTCGCTTCACGTCAACCAAGCGTGACGATAAGACCCAGGTAGCGCAGTTGCTCGACAAGGTTGTTGCCGAGATGAAGGCGCGTGTTTCGGCGCGTGCGCACAAAGAGACGCAACGCCGCAAGAATGCGCTCGAGTCTTCGTCGCTGCCGAACAAGCTTGTCGACTGCCGCTCCAACGACTTCGAGCAGTCTGAGCTGTTCATCGTTGAGGGTGACTCCGCGCTCGGTACCGCCAAGTTCGCGCGCAACAGCGAGTTCCAGGCACTGTTGCCGATTCGCGGCAAGATTCTCAACGTGCAAAAGGCTTCGGTGAGCGACATGCTCTCCAATCTCGAGTGCGCAGCCATCATCCAAACCGTGGGTGCTGGTTCCGGTCGTAGCTTCGACCTCAGCCAGGCACGTTACGGCAAGGTGATCCTGATGAGTGACGCCGATGTTGACGGCGCGCACATTCGCACGCTCTTGCTCACGCTCTTCTACCGCTACATGCGTCCGCTCGTTGAGGCCGGTCGTGTGTATGCCGCGGTGCCGCCGCTGCACCGCGTCATCGTCGTGAACCCGGGCTCCAAGCCCAACGAGACGATCTACACCTACAGCGAGGCCGAGCTACACAAGCTGCTCGCGAAGCTCACGAAGTCTGGCAAGCGCTGGCAAGAGCCGATTCAGCGTTATAAGGGTCTCGGTGAGATGGACGCCGAGCAGCTCGCATCGACCACGATGGACCGCTCCGGGCGCCTCCTGCGCCGCGTGCGCCTCGAAGACGCTGAGGAGGCGGGCCGCGTCTTTGAGCTGCTCATGGGCAACGATGTGCCGCCACGCCGCGAGTTCATTATTGAGTCGTCAGACCGCCTATCGCGCGAAGCCATCGACGCGTAAGCGCGACAAACACGAAACCCGCCGCCTTCATGTGAAGCGGCGGGTTTCGTCGTTGTGGGTGTTACGCGATAGCGGAACCAATGAAGCCGATGACAGCGTCGAGTGCGGTTCCGGAGCCGTCACGTCGCGAGCCGCCCTCGGGCAGGACGCGGGCGGAACCATCGGTGCCGATCGCGCGGGGGTTTTCGCCAACCCAGGCGACGGTGAGGCGCGATTCGCCCTTCAGGAACGCGTGGGCACGTACGCCGCCGGTAGCGCGACCCTTGCTCGGGAACTCGGAGAAGTCCGAGACCTTCGCACGGCCCGCATCAATGCCGTCGATGAATGCGTCGGCACCGGAAACCGTCGCGACGACGGCCTCCGAACCGATCGGAACCACGTTGAAGGCGATTACAGTGGCGCCCGAGCCCAGCTTGACGCCCGCCATACCGCCGGCCGGTGCGCCCTGCGGACGAACCATGGCCGACGAGTAGTGCAACAGTTGGGCGTCAGAGGTGACGAAGACAACGTCGGAAGCGTCGGGTGCGAGCGCGGCACCGACAACCTCATCGCCGGGCTTCATACCAATGATCTCGACCTCCGGGCGAACCGGGATCGTTGACGGCACGATGCGCTTGACGACACCCTCACGGGTACCAAGGGCCAGCGGTGTTTCGTCATCGAAGCTGATGAGCGCGAGCACGCGCTCCTTCTTGTCTGTGATGCCGAGGTATTCGCGAAGCGGCACACCGGCGGCAAGCTGTACGGACGCCGGTGGAATCGACGGCAGATCAACGGGGGAGAAGCGAATGACGCGCCCCTTGTTGGTGACAGCACCCACTTCGGCGCGCGTGGTCGTCTCGAGCGTTGCGAGAACCGCATCGTGCTTACTGCGTCGTGCGGGTGTGGCGATCGTCTGACCCTCAGCAAGCTCAAGGCGCACCGCGCGGCCGGTCGCAGACAACACGATCTGGGTCGGTGCGTCAGCGATCTGGAGGTCGGCGGCAGCCGCGGCCTTGGCCGACTTCGGTGTGGCCGGCTTTGCGTTCATGAGCAACGTGCGTCGCGGCGTGCCGAACGTGTCGGCGGCAGCGTCGAGTTCGGTAGCAACCTGCTTGCGGACAAGCACAGGGTTACCGAGAAGTTCTTCGAGAGCAGCGATCTCGGCGAGCAACTTGTCGCGCTCGGACTCCAACTCAATGCGCGAGAACTTCGTCAGTCGACGCAGACGCAACTCGAGGATGTATTCGGCCTGCAGTTCCGACAGCTCAAACACCTGCTGGAGGCGGTTGCGCGCGGTCTCAGAGTCGTCAGACGAGCGGATGACCTGGATGACCTCGTCGATGTCGAGGATCGCCACCAAAAGGCCTTCAACGAGGTGCAGACGTTCCTTGCGGCGTGCGACGCGGTAGGTCGAGCGGCGTGTAACAACCTCGATGCGGTGCTTGACGTAAACCGCCAGAAGCTCCTTCAGACCGAGCGTGCGGGGCTGGCCGTCAACGAGCGCGACGTTGTTGATGGAGAACGAGTCTTCCAGCGGTGTGAGGCGGTACAACTGCTCAAGCACGGCGTTGGCATCGAAGCCGGTCTTGATGCCGATAACGAGGCGCATGCCGTTTTTGCGGTCGGTGAGATCGGTGACGTCGGAGATGCCCTGAAGCTTCTTCGAATTAACCGCGTCCTTGATCTTGTCGATAATGCGCTCGGGGCCCACCTGGTATGGCAGTTCGGTGACGACAATGCCGGTGCGGCGCGGGCCGAGCGGCTCAATAGAAACCTTGCTGCGCACCTTGAAGGCACCGCGGCCGCTTTCGTAGGCGTCCTTCACACCGTCGAGACCCATCACGATGCCGCCCGACGGGAAGTCAGGGCCGGGGATGAACTCCATGAGTTCTTCGGTCGTGGCGTCGGGGTTCTCGAGCAGGTGCAGGGCGCCGGCCACCACCTCAATGAGGTTGTGGGGTGCCATGTTGGTAGCCATACCGACCGCGATACCGCTGGCACCGTTGACGAGGAGGTTCGGGTACGCGGCGGGAAGTACGGCCGGCTGCATGAACTGGCCGTCGTAGTTGGGTACGAAATCGACGACGTCTTCGTCGAGGTTTTCGGTGAGGGCAAGCGCAGGGGGTGCGAGGCGAGCTTCGGTATACCGCGAAGCCGCGGGGCCATCATCAAGCGAGCCGAAGTTGCCGTGCCCGTCGACAAGCGCAACGCGCATCGCGAAGGGCTGGGCGAGACGCACGAGGGCGTCGTAGATTGCCGAGTCACCGTGTGGGTGGAGCTTACCCATCACTTCGCCGACGACACGGGCGCTCTTGACGTGGCCCTTCTCCGGGCGCAGTCCCATGTCAGCCATTTGGTACAGGATGCGTCGCTGAACCGGCTTCAGGCCGTCGCGCGCGTCAGGGAGCGCGCGCGAGTAGATCACGGAATACGCGTACTCCAGGAATGACCCTTGCATTTCGGCAGAGACGTCGATCTCTTCAATGCGTTCTTCGATCGGCTCATTCGTCGGTGTGTTGCGAGGCATACGGTGCGGGCTCCCGGAAAGCGGGTGGGGGAGCGTGAGCTCCTACGTCGGTCGGGTCAGCTTCGCGATGTGGAAGACTGGCCACGATGCCTTTCATGCTACCTGTCCCTGCCGCTCACTCCCGGAGCATCACCGGGGTGGCGTCGGAGTTGATCACCTCGCTGACGGGGGATTCTGCGTTCGGGCGTGCGCGTTCGGTCGTGCTCGTCGTGATCGATGGCCTCGGTATCTTGCAGTTGCGCGCGCACGCTGGTCACGCACGACGGTTAAGTGCGCTCGTCACGAAGAAAAGCGTCGGCCATTCCCTCTTCCCATCGACCACAGCAGCTGCCCTCACGTCTTTGCTGACGGGTGCCGACCCGGGTGTGCATGGTCTTGTCGGATACCGCACGATGAACACGCAGACGGGCCACCTCAGCAACCAACTCTCCGGGTGGGAACACGACGGGCTGGACCCGGCGACGTGGCAACGGTGCGAAACGCTCTTCGAACGCGCAAGCGCTGCCGGGCACCCCACGTTTGCCGTCGGCCCCTCCGAGTATGTCGGCTCAGGCTTTAGCCAAGCGGTGTTACGCGGCGCCGAGTACGTCGCGGCCGATGTGCTGCGTGAGCGCTTCGCAAAAGCGCTGTCCCTTGCTGACGAGCACGATGGTTCCGTTGTCTACTGCTACATGCCGGAGGTCGACAAAGCTGGCCACAAGCGCGGCGTTGACAGTGCGCGGTGGCTTGCCGCACTTGAAGACGTCGATGCGGCGTTCGCGGCCTCTGTGCCAGACGGCGTTGGCGTGCTGATTACCGCCGACCACGGCATGATCGACGTCCCACCCACGCGTCACGTGCTGCTTGGTGCGAAAGACCCGCGCTGGCAGGGTGTTGCACAGCTCGGTGGTGAACCGCGCATGCTGCACGTGTACGCGGAACCAGGTGCTGACGCGCGTGCGCTGGCGGAACGCTGGCAGGTGCACAGCGACAAGACGGCCGATGTCATGACGCGAGACGATGCGATTGCCGCTGGCATCTTTGGCGCGGTGAATGCTGATGTTGCGCCGCGCATTGGTGATGTTCTCGTTGCAGCCCGCGGACTCTGGGCGTTTTATGACGACACGCTCCAAGACAAGGGTGCGCAACGCATGGTTGGCCAGCACGGATCCATCTCTCCGGAGGAGCTCATGGTTCCCATGCTCCGCGCCGGTGCCTTCGCGCAGGCGTAAGCGTCGCGGTTCGCGGGCTATTCGTCGGTGCGAGCGCCGAAGACGATGTCATCCCACGACGGCATCGAGGTGCGACCCTTGCGACGTCCGCCCGACTTCTCCCGCTCGGCAGCGGCCGCGCGCTTTTCCTCGATGATTTCGTGGTCGTCGTGAGTCGGCTCAGGCTCAGACGGCGCGTCGTTTAGCTCACCGAACAGCGACACCAAACCATCGTCATTCGTGCGGCGCTTCGGGCCCGGAACCACTGGTTCCGCTACCGGGGACTCTGCAGATGGCACCGGCTCACGCTGGCCACGACGGCGGCGCAACGCCTCAAGGAGGTCGGCGGTGTCAGGGCTCGTGTGGTTTTCAGGCTCAGGAGCACGCTTGACCGCAGCGTCCGCCGCCGTCGTGGGGCGGGCAGCCTGCTCCGGCTCGGCCGGTGCGGCCTCGGCCACTTCGTCTACCTGCTCCGGTTCGGGCAAGCGGCGTGGGCCGAAAGCACCGGAGTCAAAACGTGAGTTGTCCTTGAATGGATTGCTGTCGAGCGCGCGGAGACGGGGGATGAGCCCCTCCGGGAGCGAACCCTGACGCGAAAGCTGGGTGGCATCGGCATTGAGCGGCGACAGCGTTGAACGGCGCGGGTCGAACGACCAGCGGCCGTCGTGCTCCACTTCGTTCGCTGTGAAATCGACCTTGATGGTCCAGCCGGACTCGTCTTTCCAGCTTGACCACACTTCACCCTCGGCACCAGCTTCCGCCAGCTTCGCGCGAATTGCGGCACCAAAGCTCAGCGAGCCATCTGGTTCCAACTCTCCGCCCATCAGCACGGGAACAGCGAGTGCCTGATTGACGATGTGCTCGCGCTCGGCGAGAACCGGGCCCTCGTAACGTTCGACATCGGCGATCGTGGTGTTCAAGAGCTCGGCAACATCGGCGGCGGAAAGGCCAGCGCGAATGTGCATCTGAATCTCGCGCGGGCTGGCGCGCGGAGTTTCATCGGGCACGGCCGCCGGGCGAGCCTTGCGGAGTTCGACACGCAAAACATCGTCGATAGCGACCGAAAAACGTTCGCCGGATTCCGTCGCGAGGATGAGCTTGTCATCCTCGGTGCCGACGATTGTGAGCTGATCCATGGCCAGGCCTCTTCCGAACGTAGGTTTACCGGAACATCGTGACACAGACCGAGGTGCAAACCCGGGAATAGAACGGGCGCGCCGCCGGTTTTGAATCGAAGTACGTGACAAGAAAGCGAAATAAGTGTTGACTATCGCTCTGAAAGTCGGTATCGCATTTGCTAAACGGGTCAGGATCGTGCAAACTATCGCCCGCCTGAACCCGTCGGCGGCACCCCGTTTGGCCGCCCCTTTTTCACGGTATTACCCACATCACTATCGGAAGTAGAGAATTCCCCGGACATGGCCACCGATTACGACGCCCCGCGCAAGAATGAAGACGAAAGCGAGTCGATCGAGGCCCTCAAGGAGCGTGTACCCGACAAGCTTTCTGGCTCGGTAGACGCAGAGGACTCAGACAACCCTTCAGGCTTCGAACTTCCTGGCGCCGACCTGTCTGACATCGAGCTTGATGTCGTCGTCCTGCCCCCGCAGGAAGACGAGTTCACGTGCGTTGAGTGCTTCCTCGTGAAGCACCGCTCGCAGCTCGACCACGACTCCGCGGCAGGTCCTATTTGCCGCGAGTGCGCATAGCCTGCGCCACACCAATGGCTGCCGCGAGGCGGTCAGGTGTCCGCGAGGACACCACCCACGCCGGCGTCGGATCGGCGGGATCATTGACTGCAACAGTCACGATTCCGTCGATTCCGCCCCGGATCGTGGTGAAGCTGTGCGCTTTGAGGTTTTGACCTCGCGCCAGACGAGCTTCCTGTCCGGTCGTCGCGACCGGCTCTCCCAGCATTTCAACCGGAATGTGCGCCTTGCCGACACGCAACTCGCCGCCGGTTACTTCGACCACCTTTGACGTGGACAGCATCAGCGCGATGACGGCGATGGCAACGAGGCCGCCGGCGACAAGCGAAATCGACGGATTGTTGCGCATAAACACGAGCGCAGCCATCGGCGCGACGATCATGGCGGCAACGATCATCCACAGCGATGGCGTGAGCCGTTCGCGATAGGTGCGGCCGGTGGACATGGAACTGACTGAATTCTGCATTACCCTCGATGAGTGACTGATTCTGTTGATGTCCTCATTGTCGCACCCGATCTCCCGGTGTACGCGAACCCCGGCGACGCCGGCGCTGATCTGCGCTCATCCGAAGCCCTGACTCTCGCGCCGGGGGAGCGACGCCTCGTCGCCACCGGCGTGCGTATTGCGCTCCCCGACGGATATGCCGCTTTCGTGGTTCCACGTAGCGGACTCGCGGCCAAGCACGGAATTACGATCGTGAACTCGCCAGGAACCGTCGATGCGGGGTACCGTGGCGAGATCAAGGTGTGTTTGCTTAACACTGACCAGCACGCCTCCTACGACATTGCTGTCGGCGACCGCATTGCACAGATGATTGTGATGCCGGTGCCGCGCGTGAACTTTATTCCGGTCGAAGAGTTGCCGGAGAGCTTGCGCGGTGAGGGTGGATTTGGCTCGAGCGGATTCGGCCACAAGATTGAGGAAAAAGCATGACTGACGACATCGAAGAGTTCGGTAAGAACGCTCCGGAAGACCGCGCCGTAACCGGCCCGTTCGATGAGTCGGAAGCAAACCCGGTACGCCCGTACATCGACCTGGGTGGCATCAAGATTCTGCCGCGCGAGGGGCTGAATCTGCGCCTTGAGGTTGAAGAGCAGACCAAGCGCATCGTGGCTGTCGGCCTGGACTACGCCGAGTCGTCGCTGCAGGTGCAGCCGTTCGCTGCACCGCGCTCGACCGGGCTCTGGGCGGAAACCCGCACGCAGATTCGCGAGCAGGTGAAGCAGCAGGGAGGTCGTGTTGAAGAGCGCGAAGGCCCGCTCGGCCCCGAGCTTCTAGCCGAGGTTCCGGTCATCGCTGGCGGCGAAGGCGGCATGCGCCTGGCTCGCTTCGTCGGTGTCGACGGCCCGCGCTGGTTCTTGCGCGGCGTCGTGAGCGGCAAGGCAACGAGTGATCTTGACGCAGCGGCACAGATCGAAGACCTGTTCCGCTCCATCGTCGTGGTGCGTGGCGGCTCGCCGATGCCCCCGCGCGACCTGATTCCGCTGAAGATGCCGGCAAGCCCGGGCGCAGCGTGAGTCAAAACGCGAACGAGGCCGACGGGAAGCCTGAGGCTGAGTCGGCAGATACGCCGGGCACACCCAGGTCTGAGGCGACGGCACCGGAACCAGCGGTTTCTGACGTGCTGAGAGCCGCCCTTGGTGAGGCGGCGCGTCGGGCCGGCATTGATCCGAATGAACAGGCCACCACCGGACACGTCGTGTGGGGTGCCATGGGCGGCTGGCGTGGTGTCGTCGAGTCTGTCGTGCCGTCGTTCGTGTTCATCCTGGTGTTCGCGTTGACTACCGATGCGTGGCTCGCCATCGGGCTGTCGGTCGCGGTCGCAGCCGTCTTCACGGTCGCGCGACTGCTGGCCAAGACGCCGCCGGTTGCTGCCGTGGGCGGGTTGGTCGCGGCGCTCGTCGCCGCCGGGTTTGCACTGTTCACCGGCAAAGCCGAGAACAACTTCATCCCTGGCTTCCTCACCAACGCAGCCTATGGTTCCGGTCTCCTGATCTCCGCCCTCATCGGGTGGTCGATCATCGGACTCATCGGTGGCTATCTGATGAGCGAAGGAACCGCGTGGCGCCGCTCGAAGCGCAAGCGCCGCGTCTACTTCTGGCTGACGATCGGCTGGGCGGGGCTGTTCTTCCTGCGCCTTGCGGTGCAGGTTCCGATCTACCTGCAGGGTGAGAGTGCGTTGGCGGCGCTGGCGACGGCGAAGCTCCTGATGGGTATCCCACTGTTCGCCCCGATGATCGCCGTGACCTGGCTCACCGTCCGCTCCCTCTACGCCAAGGTCCCCGCCGAATCGGGCACGCCTTCCCCTGAAGTAGATTTCTCCGAACCAGAAACCGGAACCACCCCCGCTCCGTAACCCCCAAATTCCGTAACCCCCCAGGTTCCGTAACTTACGGTTCCGTAACCCCCGTGGTTCCGGCAGCCGCATGGCTCAACGACCGTTATGCACGACTGAAAACGGTACGCACGCAAAAAGTGCCACACCTGTCACCTCAGTCACAGTTTTCACACCCGTGCGTGCATAACGGTTGTTCAAACCCCGGCATCGCAGGTGGGTTGATGGAGAGGGTCAGCCTGTGAACTAGCGGGCGAGCGCGGCCAGGATGGCTTGTTCCGTGGCTGCCCAGTCATGCACGACCATCGCGTACGTCAGCCGGATGGTTTGAAAACCAAGGGCAGCTGCGGCGCGATCGCGGCGCAGATCCTCCCGGCGAGATTTGGGGTCGGCGTGCCCCTTGTCCCCGTCGGTCTCGATGATGACCTTGTCTATGAGGGCGTCCACGTGCCCCACCGTGGGAATTTGGACCTGTGAGCGCACGTCAAAGCCCAGAAGGCTGAGACGCAAGCGCACAAGCGATTCGAGTCCGCTCTGCGCGTTGCCCCTCGCACGGGTGAGCAGGCGACGAAGTCGGGGTGAGACCTGCGCCCGAACCCAATCGCGGTCCCGCTTTGCCAGCAGCCCATGGTTCCACGCCGATTCGAATGCTGCGAAGAATGCTTCGGGCGTGAGGCATCCGGCCGCGAGTAAGAGGGCCTCCGCCACCGTCACTGGCGTCAACGCTGTCGACGAACAGGTGTTGTGCGCGCGGAGGTTGCCGTCGTGTGCGTGATGGCGACGCCCATTCCTGCCTAGGTCGGCGTGGATGCGCTTGTCACCACTCAGAATCCAGACCTCTTGATCTCTGAGGAGTGAGATGCATGTCAAGCGCCCGCCATGTCGGGCTGCGTGGGAAGCGAGGGAGTGGAAGCTGAGCGCGTAGACGCCTTTGCGTAAACGCGCGATGTCTCCGCGCTCGACGCTCGCACGAATCTCGCCCGGCGTATGGGTTTCAAGGAGCTGGTGGGTTCGGGCGACACCCCCGAGTCCAGCGATAACGGTGCGAATCTGCATGCGGATAGCGTCCTCCGCCGACTGGCTAAGGTTGCGCTGATGGGGTGGGTGGTGGACAAAACATGGAACCATGTCGCCGGTGGAGGAACCTCCCGCGCCCGCCACAACAACCGTTATGCACGCACTGGTGTTAAAACTGAGGTTGATGGGGCTGGAGGGACACTTTTTGCGTGCGTACCGTTTGGAACCGTGCACAACGGTAGTTGCTAGTCTCTCGGGGGGCGAGATGGGGACGGGGTGTCGGAAATGAATGGGGTGTCGGGGGCACCGGGGACGTGGGACCGGGTGCTGATGCAGCCGAGTCGGTGGGGGACTCAGGCGGTTGCGGTGTCGATTGGCGTCGGCGTACTCGCCGCGGTCATTCTGTCGTGGCCCGTTATCAGTCTCGGCCGCTGGGAATCAGCGTGGGCGGTCATCGCACTCGCGGTGCCGCAATTGTTCAGTCGGGTCCATGGCGCAGCCGTGCTGACCGCGCTCGTGGTGCTCGGCACCATTTTCGCAACAGCCGCGTTCTTGGATGGCCCAAAGCTCGAGCTCATACAGGTCGGCAGTCTGCTCGCTGCCGCAACGGTCATCGAACTCGTCAACCTGTTCGGCAAGAAAGCTCGCTGGGGTATGCGACGCGGCCTCCAGGGTGCACTGCTCGGCATGCTCGTGCTGATGGCCGTTGCCTACTTTGGTTTCGACATCGGCACACGCCTCAGCCCCGACTCCGACCCGGCGCTCGTCGGAGCACTCTTGGCCGCCCTCGTGTTCGTTCCCCTCGTGCTCGCCGGCACCGGCGCGATCTACGTCGTGCTGCGAATCATCATCAGCTTCGCGATGGCAGCCTTCGAGAACCGCCGCCGTGGTTCCGCCGCTCCGTGCCTGCAATAGCGAACACCGCCGCCGGAACCACGAAGAGCGGAACCAGGGGAGTGGAAGCCGAGAGGGAGCGACATGCCCGCAGGGCTGAGGTCTGTCACTCGGCAAGCATGCTAGATTTATCTTGACGTCAAGATACTTTTGATGGGTTGATCTCTCGCGCTGAGGCGCGGAAACTGGTAAGGCGCACCTTGCTAGCCGCCGGGGCCTTTGAGCCCCAAGATGGAGATCAGCAGGATAGACCGGCGCAAAGGAGAGAGCCTCGTGTCAACGGTGAACAGCTTTGGTGCAAAAAGCACCCTGACGGTCGGCAGCACCGACTATGAGATCTTCCGGCTCGACTCTGTCGAGGGATACCAGAAGCTCCCGTTCAGCCTCAAGGTTCTTCTTGAGAACCTGCTCCGCACGGAGGATGGCGCGAACGTAACCAAGGAACAGATTCAGGCGCTGGGTTCGTGGGATCCGTCGGCTGAGCCCGACACCGAGATTCAGTTCACGCCGGCTCGCGTTGTCATGCAGGACTTCACCGGTGTTCCCTGCATCGTTGACCTCGCAACCATGCGTGAAGCCGTGACCGATCTCGGTGGCGACCCCAGCAAGATCAACCCGCTCTCGCCGGCTGAAATGGTCATCGACCACTCGGTCATCGCAGACCTCTTCGGTCGTCCTGACGCCATCGAGCGCAACGTGGAGATCGAGTACGAGCGCAACGGCGAGCGTTACCAGTTCCTGCGTTGGGGCCAGACGGCATTCGACGACTTCAAGGTTGTTCCCCCTGGAACCGGTATCGTCCACCAGGTCAACATCGAGCACCTGGCTAAGGTCATCTACGACCGCACCAACGGTGGCGTGCTGCAGGCGTACCCCGACACCTGTGTCGGTACGGACTCGCACACCACGATGGTCAACGGCCTCGGCGTTCTCGGTTGGGGCGTTGGTGGTATCGAGGCAGAGGCAGCCATGCTCGGCCAGCCCGTCTCGATGCTCATCCCGCGCGTTGTCGGCTTCAAGCTGACGGGTGAGATCCCCGCAGGCGTGACCGCAACCGACGTTGTTCTCACGATCACCGACATGCTGCGTAAGCACGGCGTCGTCGGTAAGTTCGTCGAGTTCTACGGCGCTGGTGTTGGTTCCGTGCCGCTGGCAAACCGCGCCACCATCGGTAACATGTCGCCGGAGTTCGGTTCGACCGCCGCAATGTTCCCGATCGACGACGTCACCCTCGACTACCTGCGCCTGACGGGTCGCGACGAGCAGGCTGTTGACCTCGTCGAGGCATACGCCAAGGAGCAGGGACTGTGGCACGACGCCGCGAACGAGCCCTCGTACTCCGAGTACATGGAGCTCGACCTGTCGACGGTTGTTCCCTCGATCGCTGGCCCGAAGCGCCCGCAGGACCGCATCCTGCTGTCGGAGTCGAAGGCTCAGTTCGAGAAGGACATCGTCAACTACGCGACGCCTTCCACGAGCGACGACATTGTCGACCTCGAGTCGAAGCACTCGTTCCCGGCATCTGACCCGGGCGCGACGCCCGGCGAAGAAGAGGCAACGACGCGTCCGGTACACATCAACAGCGGCGCTCCGGTACACGCGTCGAAGCCGGTTCACGTTCAGACGCCCGATGGCCTGAGCTACACGCTCGACAACGGTGCTGTCACGCTCGCCGCCATCACCTCCTGCACCAACACGTCGAACCCGTCGGTCATGCTTGCTGCTGGCCTCTTGGCTCGCAACGCGCTGGCTAAGGGCCTGAAGCAGAAGCCGTGGGTTAAGACCACGCTCGGCCCGGGCTCGAAGGTTGTCACCGACTACTACGAGAAGTCGGGCCTCGACAAGTCGCTTGAGGGCCTCGGCTTCTACACCGTCGGCTACGGCTGCACGATCTGCATCGGTAACTCCGGTCCGCTGATCGAAGAGGTATCGGCTGCGATCAACGAGAACGACCTCGCCGTGACGGCAGTCCTCTCCGGTAACCGTAACTTCGAGGGTCGCATTAGCCCCGATGTGAAGATGAACTACCTCGCCAGCCCGCCGCTGGTGGTGGCATACGCTCTCGCCGGTACGATGCACTTCGACTTCGAGACCGACGCGCTCGGCCAGGACGCCGACGGCAACGATGTCTTCCTGAAGGACATCTGGCCGTCGCCGGAAGAGGTTCAGGACGTCATCGACACCTCAATCTCGCGTGAGCAGTTCATCAAGCAGTACGCCACCGTTTTCGAAGGCGACGACCGCTGGAAGAACCTCCCGACGCCGGACGGCGCCATCTTCGAGTGGGACGACGCATCGACCTATGTTCGTAAGGCTCCGTACTTCGACGGTATGAAGATGGAACTGACCCCGGTCAAGGACATCACGGGTGCACACGTTATGGCTACGCTGGGTGACTCGGTTACGACCGACCACATCAGCCCCGCCGGTAACATCAAGGCCGGTACGCCTGCGGCTCAGTACCTCACCGAGCACGGTGTGGCACAGAAGGACTTCAACTCCTACGGTTCGCGCCGTGGTAACCACGAAGTCATGATCCGCGGAACCTTCGCGAACATCCGCCTGAAGAACCAGCTCGTTCGCGCCGTCAACGACGGTGTTGAAATCGAGGGTGGCTTCACGCGTGACTTCACGCAGGCCGGCGGCCCGCAGTCGTACATCTTCGACGCATGCGAGAACTACCAGGCAGAGGGCACCCCGCTCGTTGTCTTCGGTGGCAAGGAGTACGGTTCGGGTTCATCCCGTGACTGGGCTGCCAAGGGCACGAGCCTGCTCGGTGTCAAGGCTGTCATCACGGAGAGCTTCGAGCGTATCCACCGCTCCAACCTCATCGGTATGGGCGTTGTGCCGCTGCAGTTCCCGGCTGGCGAAAGCTGGGCATCGCTCGGCCTCGACGGTACCGAGATCGTTTCGATCACGGGCCTGGAGAAGCTGAACGAGGGCGTTACCCCGAAGACGGTCACCGTTACCGCAGCCCCGAGCGAGTTCTCGCCCGCTGGCAAGGAGACGGTCACGTTCGAGGCAACCGTTCGTATTGACACGCCCGGTGAGGCTGACTACTACCGCAACGGTGGCATCCTCCAGTACGTGCTGCGTTCGCTCGTCTAAGTAACCTGAACAATTCGCCCCTGATCCGCTGTGCGGGTCAGGGGCGAATTGCGTTGTGCAGCGTCAGAATCAGCTGTATGTGCGGATGAGCTCAAGCGCGCGCTCAGCAACAGCGGTTTCCCGCTCAGACAGCGAGGCGATGACCGTGTGCATGCGTTCCACCCGGTTACGCCATTCAGCACCACGCTGCTGGCGGCGGGGGAGCGACTCCAGCTCTTGCACTTCGCGCCACGCCGTGAGCAGCATCATTTCGTAGAGCCGTTGGTCTGCTTCGGCTGCCTTTCCGCCGTGCCCGTCGGTGCTGCCCAGTACGGCGACGGTGTCGAGCATCGACAGATCCAGCCCCAGCGCCAGCTTGTTGAGCTCTTGCTTCAGCTCGCGGAGCGCGCCACGTGCCTTGCGGGTTCCGGCGCCACGCCGCACGAGCTGCGCAAGCGACCATCCGGCAATCACAAGCACTTGGGCTGCCGTCCACGTGGCAATCGTGACGGTCCAGAACAGCGCGCTTGGCGGGAGCGTTTGCTTGCGAAAGTTGTTGTATTCCATTTCGCGGCCGAGGTCAGTCATTCGAGAGGCGACGACTCCGCCAACATCAACCGACGATGTGCCGTCAGGCTGATTAAACATTCTCGGTTCTGATGCAATGAAGTAGTACGCACCGAGTCGCGAATCGACTCCCGTGCTGAGCGTTCCCGTGAGGGGCAGCCCGGCGCCCAACGTGTCGTCTTGAGCAATCCAAATGGGCAATATCGCGTAGCCGGGGCGAACATCGCCGGTGACGTCGTCAATCGCGTCGGGATAGCTGGCCGCGATGTCGGACTTGATGCGAGGGTACGTGTCGAGCAGATCGAGGTAGTCGATGCGGATCGTGTCTTCGAATTCGTCGTGCGGCCGCGACTCGACGTAGTCCTCGAGGGGCAGCAGTGCGACGATCAGGTCGACACGCTCGGGCAAGAGCGCTGCGTCCGTCGACGACGTGTGGCTTTCCATCCTGTCACGGACGTAGTCCAGTGTCAGCGTGTCGATATTTGCCGGGCGGTCGACTGGGGCGGCGTCACCAGCGTATTCCGGCAAGAGCGCAGGGTCACCATAGATGCTCAACGACGCCAGTGGTTCGGTTCCGGTGAGGGGTCTGCCGTACGTCTTGTCAGAGGCCTCCATGGTCGCCACTGCAACGCTGCCGCTGATAAGCGCAACAGCGATCGGGACCACAACAGCAACGGCAATCCCGGCACTTTCCGCGTTGAGTTGTCGCGTCCACACCACGAACTTATTCGATGGTTCCGTCTGTACTGCGGAACCATCGATCGCCTCGAGAAGGAGGAGTACACGTTCTGCATGGTGCGTGGGCATCGTCGCGTCGCTATTGGCAAGGTCGAGCGAGGCGCGGAGCTCAGACATGTTGCTCAGGGTGCCACCGCTGGCGGCCTGCGCCCGGTTCTTCATGCGTCCCGCAATTGCGGTTGCTGTGATCTTCGCGGTGAGGCTGCGACCTGCCTGCCGACCCAGGCGCTTGTCGATCCGTTTGAGCGTGGTGATGATGTGCTGTTCGACCTGTTGCCACCGTCGCATGAGATCGGCGTGCGCAACGATCGCAGCCGGAGTGCTGTCGTTTCCGAAGGCGGACTCTGCCTCGTTCACGAGTGCGAGCAGATCACTTCGGTGATGGCCCAGTGTCTTGATTTCGTGGCTCGTGATGCGGTCGGAGCGTTTCAGAATCTCATCGAGAGCCAACGTCGTGGCGAGCGCGACCTGCCCGAGGATGTCGCCTCCGCCGGTGTGTCCGACGCGCAAAGATGATGCGGCAATGAGGGCGTTCGTGCGCCGCCATAAAGCATCGGCGCGAGCAACAAACTCATCGAGAGGCATCGCCTCGGTCGGCTTGCCGCGCTCGTGAACAGGGGCTCGTGGATCAAGAATCGCGCGGGTGAGCACTTGCTCTTCGTGGGCCAAGGCCAGGCTGTCTCGGCGAATTTCCGAGAGCTCGCTCGTCAGCTCACGCTTAATGCCTGCCGTGACCTTCCGCGCTGACTTATCTTTGGCGCGGTCAAGCGCAGCACCCGCGATGAGTACCCGCGCCTCGAGCAGATCGAGTTCCAGCACAACGCGGGCAAGGCGGAGTCGGGCCCGAGAAAAGGCGCGCTTGCGTGCGCGCTCGCGAGCAAGATCCCGTGCCCACAGCACCATGATCAGAATCGCGAAGAGGAGTGGAATGAGAGCGATTGAAATCCAGAAGACGGGGGACCGTTCGCCACCGTCAAATTCGCTGATTGCCGCCGTCGTGGCCGCACCGACGACAGCGGAAGGGCCTTGACCCTGCGACAGATTGTTGACAAGCGTCTCCCGGATGTCAGATGCCGCGCGGTGGTAGGGCATCCAATCGTCAAGATCGGCGAGCTTCGCGACGGCCACTCGGCGAGTGTCGGGCAACACCAGATCGATATCTTCCTCATCAAAACCCACAGACATCATGACATCGACGCCAGCGGGCAGTTCGCCCTGGTCGTATTCATCCCAGGTCAGCTCACGCTCGACGACCATGACAGTGAACGGCTCGTAGCTGTAAGCCGGAGCGACGGCCTCCACCGATTCTTGCGTGATGCCATACGGCAGACCGTCTTCGATGACGAAGGTGATGGCGTGTTCCGGCTGTGCGAGAATGTGCGTTTGTGCGACCTGGCCCAGACCCGCGGCGATGGCTGCGAGCGCGAGGGCTGTGACCGGAGCCACCCACGGGAGGCGGCGCCAGAACGTGGGCTTGTGTTGCTTGTCAGCCATCCAGCCATCCTACGTACCGAGGCGTACAGCGCCGGTACTGCGCTCGCCGAACCAGCCGTGGTTCACCACTCGTTGCGGTGCTCGAGGAGTAGACTGAAAGTTCGTTGCGGGTAGACCCAGCCCGCCGGAAGGAGGACCCGGATGGCTTTGCTGCCTCACCTGACCGGGCCGCGCGATCTTGACAAGCTCAGCATCGCTGAACTCAAGCAATTGGCACAGGAGATTCGAGATTTCCTGGTAGAGAACGTTTCCCAGACCGGTGGCCATCTTGGGCCGAACCTTGGCGTCGTTGAAATGACGATTGCCATGCACTTGGTGTTTGACTCGCCCAACGACCCCTTCGTCTTCGACACCGGACACCAGTCCTACGTGCACAAGCTCCTCACCGGTCGTCAAGACTTCTCCAAGCTGCGCTCGCGCGGCGGCCTGGCCGGCTACCCCCAGCGTTCCGAGAGCCCGCACGACGTTGTGGAGTCCTCACACGCATCGAGCTCGCTGAGCTGGGCTGACGGGATCTCCCGTGGCCTTACCCAGACCGGTCGCGCCGACCGCCACGTTGTCGCCGTCGTCGGCGACGGCTCGCTGACCGGTGGCATGACCTGGGAAGCCCTCAACAACATCACCGACGACAACGACCGCAACCTGGTCATTATCGTCAACGACAACGGCCGCTCGTACGCCCCCACAATTGGCGGCATGTCGCGCTACCTTAACCGTGTGCGCACCGCGGCTCCTTACAAGACGCTGCACCGTGGTTCCGACCGCCTCTTCCGCGCCTTTGGTCCAGTTGGCCGCGCCTTCTATCGTGGTGTTCGTGGCGGCACGCACGGCTTCCTGTCGCGTTTCACAAATAACGTGGCCCTCTACTCGAACCTTGACATCAAGTACCTCGGCCCGGTTGACGGTCACGACATGGAAGCCATGATCGAGACGCTGCGCCAAGCGAAGTCGTACGGCGCGCCCGTGCTCGTTCACGCGATCACCGAGAAGGGGCGCGGCTACCAGCCCGCGCTCGACGACAAGGCCGACCAGTTCCACGCCGTCGGCAAGATTGACCCGGAGACGGGGGAGACCCTCGGAACCTCGGGTACCGGCTGGACGGACGTCTTCTCTGAAGAATTGATTGCGGTTGGGCAGGAGCGCTCCGACGTCATCGCGATGACGGCGGCCATGTTGCGCCCCACGGGCCTCGCCCCATTTGCCGAGCGCTTCCCTGACCGCGTGTACGACGTTGGTATCGCCGAGCAGCACGCGGTCACGAGCGCCGCTGGCATGGCCTTCGGCGGGCTTCACCCGGTCGTGGCGATCTACGCGACGTTCATGAACCGCGCGTTCGACCAGGTACTGATGGACGTCGCGCTGCACCGCGCGGGCGTGACATTCGTGCTTGACCGGGCCGGCGTGACGGGCCCTGATGGCCCGAGCCACCACGGCATGTGGGATCTCGCGATGCTCCAGATCGTGCCACACATCCAGATCAACGTGCCCCGCGACGCTACGCGTTTGCGCGAGGCTCTGCAGGAGGCCGTGGCCGTCGATGACGCGCCGACCGTCATTCGCTTCCCGAAGGGCGACGTCTCACCCGATCTGCCCGCACTGGAGCGCGTCGGCGGCGTCGACATTCTGCACCGCGGAACCTCCGAAGACGTTCTGCTGGTTGGTATCGGCCCATTCGCGCACCTCGCGATGGAGGTCGCCGAGCGGCTTACGGCTCAGGGCATCGGCGCGACGGTGGTTGACCCGCGCTGGGTCATCCCGGTACCGCAGACGGTCGTTGACCTCGCAGCACGTCACCGCCTCGTGATTTCGCTGGAAGACGGCATCCGTGTCGGAGGCGTTGGTACCCGCATCCGTCAGGTCTTGCGTGAAGCCGGCATCGATACTGCGGTCGACGAACTGGGTTTGCCGGACGACTTCATCGACCACGCAACGCGCAACCAGATTCTGGAAGACGCTGGGCTCACCGCCGCCAAGATTGCGCAAGATGTGACCGCTCAGGTGCTCGGTGTGCGTGTGCCTGTCGCACGTCAGCACGCCGATGGTCAGCTCTGGACGGGCCAGATCGCGGCGCAAACCGGCCCCACCGGACTCACGCGTTAACGCGAGCCGCCTGGGCGAGCGCAACCACAGTGCTGTTGATGAGACGGCACCGGCGTTCAGCATGCCTCGGGCATTGTTCGGCAGAACACCAGAATTCTCGGGCTTCGTCGACATAGGCTGATCATGACGAGATTAAGGGGACCGTCATGACTGATTCAACGAACGAACCGTCGCGCCCAGAGCCCGGAACACCGGGCGGGGAGATTCCGCCGCGTCCACCGCTGCCAGATGCACCGGGAGCGCCCAGTGCTCCGGATGCGCCCACCGTGCCGTTTGGTGCACCGCCTGCCGGTTACGGCACGCCACCAGCCGGGTACGGCACGCCGCCGGCCGGCTATGGCCAACCGGTAGCTCCATACGCGCAGGCGCCCGGGGCCTACGGCCAGACGCCGGAGTATGGTGCGCAGAACCCATTTATTGCTCAGCAGCCGAGCGCAGAGCTTCCGGCTCTTGCTGCGAGTCCCTACCCGGCGCCGCCAAAGTCCAAGAAGAAGTGGCCGATGGCACTCATCGCGATCGTGGCCGGGCTTGCGATTGCCGGTGCATCGGTGGGCGTCACGCTCATGCTGACGAGTACGCCGGCGCCCATCATTGACTACGAACCGTCACCGAGCGTTACCGAGAAACCGACGCCGTCGCCCGAGCCTACGACAGCCAAGCCGACGCCGACGAAGACACCGAAGCCCACGCCGACGGCATCTGCGAAGCCTACGCCGCAACCGACAATAACGACCAAGCCGTCGCCGGAACCCACAGCGTCGATTCCGCCGCAGCCAGACCCAGACTCCGGCTCAGCCGATGTTCCGGACCGCTCTGGTGTGACCGTCTCCGCCAGCACCGTGCGCGGCCACATCGAGAGCGTGTTGAAGGAATACGACCAGCTCGACGCGAGTGGCGAGCTGTGGAAGAAAATTCCTGACACCGAGGCCAATACGTACGCCTACCTCGCGTTTCGCTACCTCGTTACTGACCTGAAAGCGGCGACCGCGTTTGGCGTCGATAACGAGGCTGCGACGGAGTACTGGAACAAGGTCATCGACTACGAGAAGAAGCTCCTGACGCAGAAGCCGCTCGGCACCGATGTGACGATTGAAACGAAGAAGACGTACTTCCACTACGACGGAACCACCGGTGAAGGTGAGTACAAGCAGCGGTAGTTCCGCACAGCAAAGCGGGCCGCCTCCACCGGGAGACGGCCCGCTTTTTGCTTGCGACTTACCGGTTCGCGATACCGCGGATCATCGGCTCGTGGAACGAACCACCGAACGCGCGCTGCGAAGCACCCTCGCGGTCGAGGTACGGGCTTGCGCCACCGTCGATGAACGGCCAGCCCGCGCCAAGAATGAGGCACAGGTCGATGTCTTCGACCTCGGGCACAACACCCTCGTCAAGCATGAGCTTGATCTCCTGTGCGAGGCCATCCTGCACGCGCTGCAGAATCGTGGCGTCATCAGCGGGCGTGGTGCCGACAGCACTCTTGACAACCTTTTCGGCTGCCTTCGTGAAGCCGGTCACGCGACCACCCTTGTCCTTCTCGACGACGGCATCCAGCTCTGCCAGAGCGTGGAAGTTGTCGTTCGCGTAGAAGCGCTCGGGGAAAGCACGCACCATCGTGTCTTGCACGTGTGCGGCAACCTTCCAACCGACGAGGTCGATGAGCTGGAACGGTCCCATCGGCAAACCGAGTGGCGCAAACGCCTTCTCGACCTTGCCGATCGGCGTGCCTTCGTAGACGGCGCGAGCAGCCTCACCCATGACCTTGGCCAGCAGTCGGTTCACCACGAAGCCGGGAGCGTCAGCGGTGAGAACACCGTTCTTGCCCAGGTTCTTCGCGACAACGAATGCCGTCGACAGAGCAGCGTCGTTGGTCTGCGGCGTCTTCACGATCTCGATGAGCGGCATGACCGCGACCGGGTTGAAGAAGTGGAAGCCGACGAGACGCTCGGGGTGAGCGAGCTTCGAGCCGATTTCTTCGACCGAGAGCGACGACGTGTTCGTCGCGAGGATGGCGTCTTCCGCAATGATCTTCTCGATGTCGCCGAAGACCTGCTGCTTAACGCCAACCTCTTCGAAAACAGCCTCAATCACGAAGTCGCAGTCAGCGAATTCGCTCTTGTCCGTGGTTCCGCGAACCAGCGCACGCAGCTTGTTGGCGGTGTCGCCATCGAGGCGACCCTTCTCCTGCAGCTTGCCGATCTCAGCGTGAATGTACGAAACGCCCTTGTCAACGCGAGCCTGATCGAGGTCGGTGATGATGACCGGAACCTGCAGGCGCCGCACGAACAGCAACGCGAACTGGCTGGCCATGAGACCAGCACCGATGATGCCAACCTTCGTAACCTTCTTGGCAAGAGCCTTGTCGGGGGCGCCGACAGGGCGCTTCGCGCGCTTCTGCACGAGGTCGAAAGCGTACATCGACGCTGCGAACTGGTCGCCCGTGATGAGTTCAGTCAGCGCTGCATCTTCACGCTCGAAGCCCTCGGCCTTGGTTCCGCCCTTGGCTTCCGACAGCAGGTCGAGTGCCATGTACGGCGACTTTGGAACGGTGCCGATCTTCGACTCGAGCATGCCGCGCGCCATCTTGATGGCGATCGGCCACTTCGTGAGGCGTTCGATCTTGCCGGGCTCGTTCTTACGAACGACCTTGGTCTTGCCGGTCAGCACGCTGTCGGCCCACGCGAGTGAGTTCTCGAGGTACGTCGCGGCCGGGAAGATCGCGTCCATGATGCCGAGGTCGAACGCCTGCTTCGGCTTGAGCATGCGGTTCTGCTTGAGCGGGTTCGAGATAACAACCTCGAGCGCGTTCTCAATGCCGATGAGGTTCGGTAGCAGGTACGCGCCACCCCAGCCGGGGATGAGGCCCAGGAAGACCTCCGGCAGAGCGATCGCAGCAGCCGAAGCGTCAACCGTGCGGTACGTCGAGTTCAAAGCGATCTCGAGGCCGCCACCGAGTGCGAGGCCGTTCACGAAAGCAAACGACGGAACGCCCAGGTCGCTGAGCGAGCCCAGCACCTTGTGGCCGAGCTGGCCGATCAGCAGTGCCGTGGCGGCATCCGGAACCCGTGCGACGTCGGAGAGGTCGGCACCGGCCGCGAGGATGTACTGCTTGCCGGTAATGCCGACAGCCTGGATCTCGCCGGCGGAGGCACGTGCCTTGAGCGTGGCGAGCGCCTCGCCCAGCTCCTTCAGCGTTGCCGGGCCCAGCGTGTTCGGGCGGGTGTGGTCACGGCCGTTGTCCAGCGTGATGAGGGCAAGAACCTTGCCGCTCGCCAGGCGAACGTCGCGCACGAGCGAGTGCGTGATGACCTCGTCGTCTTTGAACGCGTCGAGCGAAGAGAAGTCAATGGCGTCGTAGTTCGTCATGAATTACTTCTTCTTTCCGGTGTAGAACGGGTTCTCCCAAATGACCGAGCCGCCCTGGCCGAGTCCAACGCACATGGCGGTGAGGCCGTAGCGCACGTCGGGGCGTTCCTGGAAGTGGGCCGCGAGCTGAATCATCAGGCGTACGCCCGAGGCTGCCAGCGGGTGTCCGAGAGCAATCGCGCCACCCCAGGGGTTCACGCGCGGGTCGTCATCGGCGATGCCGAAGTGGTCGAGCAGCGAGATCACCTGAATGGCGAAGGCCTCGTTGAGCTCGAACAAGCCGATGTCGTCGATCGTGAGACCGGCCTTCTTGAGGGCCTTCTCCGTCGACGGGATCGGGCCGATGCCCATGATCTCCGGCTCAACACCGGCGAATGCGAATGAAACCATCTTCATCTTCGGACGAAGACCCAGTTCCTTCACCGCGGTTCCGCTCGCCAGCAGCGAGATGGTGGCACCATCGGTCAGCGGCGACGCCGTGCCCGCGGTCACACGACCGTGTGGGCGGAACGGCGTCTTCAGTGTTGCGAGACCCTCCATCGTGGTCTCCGGGCGGCGACCCTCGTCTTCCGTGGCCAGGCCCCAAGCGCCGGTGGCGTCCTTGATTGCAACCTGCACCAGGTCCGGCTGGAACTTGCCGGCGTCGTACGCGGCCTGCGCCTTGTGTTGGCTAAGCATGCCGAAACGGTCAGCGCGCTCCTTGGTGAGGTGCGGGAACCGGTCGTGAATACGCTCGGCCGTGATGCCCATGTTGAGGGCGTCAGCCGAAACCAGCTTCTCCGTCAGGAAACGCGGGTTCGGGTCAGCGTCGCCGCCGAGGGGGTGACGGCCCATGTGCTCGACACCACCGGCGAGGGCAATGTCGTACATGCCGAAGCCGATCGAGCCCGCCATCGTGGTGACACTCGTCATCGCGCCCGCGCACATGCGGTCAATTGCGAAGCCCGGAACCGTCTGGGGGAGTCCGGCAAGGATCGCGCCGGTACGACCGAGGGTGAGACCCTGGTCGCCCTGCTGCGTCGTCGCAGCGATTGCGACGTCGTCAACGCGGTCCTTCGGAACCTCGGGGTTGCGGTCCATCAGACCGATCATCGCCTTGACGACGAGGTCGTCTGCGCGGGTGTTCCAGTACATGCCCTTTTCGCCGGCGCGACCGAACGGGGTGCGCATGCCATCGACGAAGTAGACGTCCGAAATCTCGGCCACTCTGCCTCCAAGTTTGTGGGA
The DNA here is from genome assembly GCF_050408675.1 of Microbacterium daqui. Lineage (NCBI taxonomy): Bacteria > Bacillati > Actinomycetota > Actinomycetes > Micrococcales > Microbacteriaceae > Microbacterium > Microbacterium daqui. The sequence continues at coordinate 151,878 of NZ_JBNTKF010000001.1, forward strand.
TTTAACCCAGCCTATTGAGGCGCGGGAGGTGAAAGGAATCGGTTGGGCCGATTCTACGAATGGGCTTCGGTCCCCTCGGGCGCAGTTTGGGCACTCTCTACAAAGGCGGTCGCGATTATCTGTGAGGTTTCGTCAATCTGCCATTCGCGTGCGCCCAATGAGCGGAGCGCGGTACCGATGGACGCTGCGTCGTCGCCGGGGTGCTCCCAAGCCACGCGACGGAGGTAATCCGGCGTCAAGAGGTTCTCTGTCGGCATGTGCAACGCCTCAGCTGCTACCTCGACGAGCGGGCGCGCCGCCTTGTATCGCAAGTCAGCTGCCGGGTTGCGATCTGCCCACGCGCGGGTGGGCGGCAACGCGTCGCTCGATACGCGCTCAGCGGGCAAGTCTTGCGCCAGGCGGCCGCGTTCAATCGCACTCCACCAGCGGTCAAGCTGGCTTCGGCTGGCGCGACCGTTGAATGCCTTCAGGGCACCCAGCTCTTGCTTAGACGATGGATCGGCGATGACGGCAGCCACGAGGGAGCGGTCGGGAACCAGGCGACCGGGTGAGACGTCTTGGTCGCGCGCGAACTCTTCGCGTGCCTCCCACAGTGATCGGGCAACGGCGAGATTGCGGCGGCCGCGAACCGAGTGCAGGCCGCTGAGGCGGCGCCAGGGGTCTTCGCGCGGCGGCTTCGGTTGCTTGAGCCGTACGGCCTCGAACTCTTGGCGCGCGATTTCCGTTTTGCCCTGCTCCTCAAGTTCTGCGCTCACGGTGTCCCATGCGTCTACCAGGTAGACGACATCGAGGGCGGCATATTCGAGCCACGATTGGGGTAGCGGGCGCGTCGACCAGTCATCGGCCGAGTGCGCTTTTGCCAGCGTGATGCCGAGCGTGCGTTCGACCACGGCGCCCAGGCCGACCCGGTCGTAGCCCAACAGGCGTGACGCAAGTTCGGTGTCGAAGATGGCTTCGGGATACAGGCCTTCATCGTGAAGTGACGGGAGATCTTGGCTGGCAGCGTGCAAAAGCCACGGAATGTCGCCAATAGTGTCTTGCAACCCAGAGAAGTCGCCGATTGCTGGCGGGTCAAACAGGAAAACACCGGCATCGCGGCGGAAGACCTGAATCAGATAGGCGCGCTGCGAATAGCGGAAGCCAGAAGCGCGTTCCACATCGACGGCTACCGGGCCGTTGCCCTCAGTGAGTTGTTCTAAGGCGCGCTCGTACTCGGAGCGGTCATCGATGACGTGATAATCAGTCACGCTCGACCTTTCTCGCACCGAATACCGCGATGCGCTCTGACCCGGGCGGCAAGCCGGCGAGCATGCAAACGAGCTCGGCCCAGGCCGCCACGTGGCCCGCAATGTTGTCTGTTGGTGACCACGACGCGCGAAGCTCAATCTGAGCGCCATCGCCCTCTTCGGCCAGCGTGCCGAACCCCCTCGAAAGGGTCTTCGTCGCGGTGCCAGAAACGGCGCGGTAGGGCGCTTGGTGTGAAGCCAGTGCGTCAGTTAGCCAAGACCAGGCTACCTCTGCGAGTAGGGGGTCGACCCCAATTTCGGTCTCCAGCGGCGCCTGCGCAAAGCTAACGATGCGCCACGGGCTCTCCCAGCCGTCTGGAACTTCGGGGTCGTAGAGCAAGACCAGCCGCCCGGTGCCGTACAGGGATTCACCCTCTTCGTGCGGTCGTACGTCGCCCGCAAGCGCGAGAGTCTCGGGCGCTAGACCGGCAGGCGCGGGTATCTCTCGCACCGCAAAGTCGCTACGCAGTTCCAGTGCCATCACGAGTTCGCGGGCGCGACTGAACTCAGCACTGAGCTCCGAATCTTCCGTCACGGCGCCAGACTAGAATGAGACCTGCATGAAGACTTCCAGGCGCGCCGTTTCGTTGCCCTTCGTGACGGCCATTCGCGTATCTGCGGGCATTGTTGGTGGTGCCGTTCTGCTCGCTGCGAGCGCGATCGGTGCGGCGTCGTTATTGATGGCGAAACGCGTGGTAACGCCGAGTAAACGTGAGCCTGACGCGCGCATTGAGGGCTTCGATCTGAAGGCGCAGACCATCACGTTGTCGCGCACGCCAGACACCGAGCTTCCTGGTCGCTACGGCCTGCACGTTTCGGGCACGCCGGACTATCTCAAGCTGGGTGCCGTGCTTTCGGCCACCGACACGTCGGTTACACGCAAACTTCTCACGCAGGTCGAAACGACGTCGCGGATTGATCGTGACGCAACGTTCTCGGGCTGGTATTTCGACACCCCCGATGACCTGCGTCTCGACTACACGCCCGAGCTGATCGGAACGGCCGTCGGGCCGAGCCCCGCTTGGCTGTTTCCCGGTGGCGACACCTGGGTGGTTGTCGTTCACGGACGCGGAACCACGAGGGCCGAGACACTGCGCGCGGTTCCGGTTTTTCACGCGCTGGGATACACGACGCTCGTGGTCTCCTATCGCAACGACGGTGAAGCACCGCGGAGCGTGGGTGGCACGTACGGGCTCGGCTCAACCGAGTGGCGTGACGTTGAAGAGGCGCTCGGCTATGCGCGCCGCAACGGCGCACAGCGTCTGCTGCTGATGGGCTGGTCGATGGGCGGTGCCATCGTCATGCAGACAGTTTTGCAGTCTTCGCACGCGGCACTGATCGACGGCATCATTTTGGACTCGCCGGTAGTCAATTGGCGTGAGGTTTTGGCCCACCAGGCGGAACTAAATCGAGTGCCAGCGGCGATCGGGTCGCTGGCTGTTGCCGCACTCGAGAACCCCGTCGTGGCTAAAGTCGCGGGCTCTGAGGCGAAGATCCCGTTTGACGACATGAACATGCTCGCGCGCGCTGACGCGCTCCGCGTGCCGACGTTGATTCTGCACTCCGATGACGATGGCTTCGTGCCCTCGGACGCCTCGCGCGCTCTCGCCGCGGCGCGTCCAGACATCGTGACGCTGGAATCCTTCACGGTTGCACGCCACACGAAGCTGTGGAATTACGACGAGATGCGATGGACGAACGCGATCACCGCGTGGGCGCGTAGCCGTGAGCAGTCTCGCCCATCTCTCGTGGTTCCGGAGCTGACGGTGGACGACGAAGCGGACCGCGTGCCGGCGGAAGAGTCAGACTGACGCGTGCTTCTTCTCGCGCACCTGGCGCTTGGCGCGCATCAGCATGCCGGTCATGCCGCCGATGCGCAGGGCTGAGACAGCTTTCGTCAGGCCGATGGTCTGCGGGTAGTCGTCGGGAATGGCGAGAACCTCGTCGGCGCTCAGGCCCGTGAGCCCCTGCGCGAGGATGCTCGCGAAGCCGCGCGTTGTCGGTGCTTCTTTCGGGGCCGTCGCGTGCATCGCCACGACGTTGTCGTCATCGACGTCAACGATGATGTACACCGGTGATTGGCACTCGACGACGCGCTCCTGAAGCTCGGGATGCCCCTCGTACTCTTCTGGAATATCGGGCAACTCGTTCGCAAACTCAAGAAGGAGCAGCAGGCGATCCTGCTGCTCCAACTCGAGGAAGTCTTCGCGGATGTCCGCGAGGGTCTGGGGGAGAGGTGAAGTGCTCATCGCCTCCATTCTCCCACGGTGCCGTTAGCGGCGGGCCGGAGCCTCACCGGGTGCGGTGCCAGCGACGATCGGCACGCGCACCGAGGAGCCCCATTCTGTCCACGAACCGTCGTAGTTGCGGACGTTCTCGAAGCCGAGCAGGTACTTGAGCGCAAACCAGGTGTGCGACGAGCGCTCGCCGATGCGGCAGTATGCGACGATGTCGTCATCGTCCTTCAGGCCAGCGCCGTCGCGGTACAGCGCGTCGAGCTCGACGCGCGACTTGAAGCCGCCGTCTTCGTCAACGGCCCGCGACCACGGCACCGACTGTGCCGACGGAATGTGGCCAGCGCGCAACGCACCCTCTTCGGGGTACGCCGGCATCGTGGTGCGCTCACCGGAGTACTCTTCGGGCGAACGAACGTCGATCAGCGGGTTACCGAAGTGCGCCAGAACGTCGTCCTTGTACGCACGAATAACGCTGTCATCGCGCTCGATGACGGGGTACTCGGTTGCCGGGCGCTCCGTCTTGTCAGTCGTCATCGGGCGGCCTTCAGCGATCCACTTGTCACGGCCGCCATCGAGCAGGCGAACATCTTCGTGGCCGAACAGTTCGAAAACCCAGAGAGCGTAGGCTGCCCACCAGTTGGACTTGTCGCCGTAGATCACGACTGTGTCGTCGCGCGAAATGCCCTTGCGGCTGAGTAACTCGGCGAAGCCCTCGCCCTCAACGTAGTCGCGCACAACCGGCTGGTTGAGCTCGGTGTGCCAGTCGATCTTGACGGCGCCAGGAATGTGACCGATTTCGTACAGCAGAACGTCTTCGTCAGACTCGACGACGACGAGGCCGGGCTGTCCCAAACGTTGCTCGAGCCAGTCTCCGGTCACCAGCTTTTCGGGGTGCGCGTATGCGGCAAACTTCTCGGATGAGGTGTCGAACTCGATAGGCACGAGAAACTCCTTCTGATGAAAGGGGTGAAGTGTGGTTCAGAGACGGCGTAGGGTTAATACCGTGCCTCCCAGCCTATGGCTCTGCGCGTGACGCGGCACCATTTCGTAAAAGTTCGACACAGGAAACTATGACCGTCAATGCTGCCCCGGTGGGCGTCGTCCATCTGACCGACCGTAATCCTCAGGTGAGTGGCGCCGACATGCTGGCTAGCCTGGTTCCGCCCCCGCAGTTTGACGACGCACGTTTCGACACGTACCGCGTCGATCCGGAGTTCCCGTCGCAGCAAGACGCGAAAGATCTCCTCACAACGTTTGCCATTGGTTCCGGCCCCATCAAGCGTGGCGGCTTCTTCTCTCGTAAGCAGAGAGAGCCCGAAATGAAGCCGGGTGTTTACCTTGACGGTGGCTTCGGCGTCGGCAAGACGCACCTGCTGGCGTCGATCTATCACGCGATGCCTGCCCGCCGGAAGTTCTTCGGCTCGTTCATTGAGTACACGGCCATCGTGGGTGCCCTCGGCTACAAGAACGCCGTCGAGCACTTCTCCGGTGCGGGCTTGCTCTGCATTGACGAATTCGAGCTTGATGACCCGGGCGACACCATGGTGATGACCCGCATGCTGGGGGAGCTCGTGCGCTCCGGAACCAAGTTGGCAGCTACCAGCAACACCCCGCCGAATGCGCTGGGTGAGGGACGCTTTGCCGCCCAAGACTTCTTGCGCGAGATTCACGCGATGTCAGACAGCTTCCAAACGATTCGCATCGACGGCACCGATTACCGCCAGCGTGCGCTCGATGGGCACGCGATCGCCCTGGGCGAGGCTGACTACGACACCCAGGTCGCGGAGTTCGCACAGGCCGGCGGTGCGTCAGACGATGCCTTCGACGACCTCATTCGTCACCTGGCGCTCGTGCACCCATCGCGCTATATCCGTCTCATCGATGGCCTCAGCGCGGTGGGCTTGCGTGGCGTGCACACGCTGACCGACCAGAGCGAAGCGCTTCGTTTCGTGGCTTTCGTTGACCGCGTTTATGACGCACAGATTCCGATGCGCGCGACCGGCACTCCGCTCGACCAGGTGTTTAGTGAAGAGATGCTCGGCGGTGGCTACCGCAAGAAGCACCTCCGCGCGATTTCGCGTCTTAACGCGCAGACGCACTCTTAACTCTTAAGCCCGGGGGCCTGGTTCCGCTCTCCCTGCACTTCAGTAGGGGATGCGAGCCAGGCTTTCGGCTTTTCGAAACAGGTTGTTAACAGACGGTGCTGACGCGTAATCGACGCGAAACACAACATGATCGTTTCTCGAAACTCACGACCGTGACACTGGGTTCACCCGGTTGAAGTTCACATCAATCCGGGACCCTAACGGATTGAGGAACGACATGGACAGTGGAAACCTCGCTTGGGCGGTGACCGCAACCGCACTCGTGCTTGTGATGACTCCGGGCGTCGCATTCTTTTACGGTGGCCTCGTCAAAGCGAAGAGCGTCATCAGCATGATGATGATGAGCTTTGGCGCGATCGCGCTGGTTGCGGTGTTGTGGATTCTCTACGGCGCCAACATGAGCGCGGTCGAGAACCCGACAGACTTTGCCGGCAACCCGTTCAGTGACTTTGGGCTTGCGAACGCGTCAAGTGACCAGCTCGTCGGCATCGCCTACGGCGCGACGTTCGCGATCATCACCGTTGCTCTGATCTCGGGTGCCATCGCCGACCGCGCAAAGTTCGGTTCTTGGATGATCTTCGTCGGCGTTTGGGCGACGCTCGTCTACTTCCCGGTCGCCGCGTGGGTATGGGGTGGTGGCTGGGCGTTCTCGCTCGGCGAGTTCTTCGGCTTCGACACCGCCACGATTGACTACGCCGGTGGCACCGCGGTTCACATTAACGCGGGTGCTGCGGCTCTCGCCCTCGCTATCGTGCTGGGCAAGCGCCTGGGCTTTCAGAAAGGCATTCAGAAGCCGCACAACGTGCCGCTCGTTCTTCTTGGCGCTGCGCTGCTGTGGTTCGGCTGGTTCGGTTTTAACGCGGGTGCTGAGGGCACGTTCGGTCTGCTGGGCACCGAAGACAGCCGGGTCGGGCTCATCGTCATCAACACGCTGGGTGCGACGGCTGCCGCGATCGTCGGCTGGCTCGTGATCGAAAAAATCAAGGTCGGCAAGCCCACCTCGGTCGGCGCTGTCTCGGGGGCGGTTGCGGGGCTCGTGGCGATCACGCCGGCGTGTGCTGACCTGGCGCCGGGCTGGGCGCTCGTGCTCGGTCTGATCACCGGTGCCGTGTGCTGCTTCGCGGTTGAGCTTAAGTGGAAGCTGGGCTACGACGACTCGCTGGACGTCGTGGGAATCCACCTCGTTGGCGGCCTCATCGGAACCATTTCTATCGGCTTCTTCGGAACGAACGTCGGCCTGCTGACGGGTGGTGACGCATCGCAGCTCGTGCTGCAGGTGCTGTCGTCGCTGGGCGTGCTCATCTACTCCTTCGTCGTCGCCTTCGTGATTGGTCTGATCATTGAAAAGACGATGGGATTCCGCATCAAGAACGAGGACGAACTCGCCGGCGTGGACACCGCCGTCCACGGCGAAGAGGGATACCTCATGGAGGAGCGCGTCTAAGCGAACCTCAATCCACAGGGGGTGCCGGCAAAGCGGCGCCCCCTGTGGCGTGGGTACAGTAGCCAGGTGGCGAATAACACCGGCTGGATCCGACAACTCATCGAAATGCTCCTTCGACTGCTGACGTCGTCGAAGTCGAGCGGAACCAGTGGATCGGCTGGCGGCACGTCACGACCTCAGGGCGGTGCGGGTAGCGCCAAGCTCAAGCCGCAGCCGCACAAGAAACCGAAGAAGCCGTCGGGCGGAACCACGTCGTCGGCTGCCGGAAGCAAGTCACCATCGCGTGGTGGCGACGACATCAGTGTTGGGCAGCTGGGGGGCACCCGCACGATCGAAATCGCGCCGCCTGCGAAGGGCAAGCTGACGATCAGCTACGACCCGTCGACCGACAATGACCCGGATGCTGGCGAGATCATCTGGACGTGGGTGCCCTACGAAGAGAAGGACGGCCGCGGCAAGGATCGACCCGTGCTGATCATCGGCCGTCAGAACCGTGACCGGGTGTACGCCGTGCGCCTTACCAGCAAGTCGCACGATGGTGACCGCGACTACCTCTCGATTGGTTCGGGGGCCTGGGATCCGCAGGGGCGGCCGAGCTGGGTCGACATCGACCAGGTCTACAGCGTGCATCACGACGGGATGCGACGCGAAGCCGCGGCCCTCGATCTCAAGCGGTTTGCCGTGGTCGCAGACGCCCTCGTGCGTCGCTACGGCTGGGCGGTCGCCGGTAAGTAGCTTCACGCACGGCGGGTAGGCTAGATAGGTTGTTGATCGGAGCCTGAAATCAATCCTCGCCCTGCCGTCGCGATCCCCGTACGCGGCGTTGTTGTATCCGTTATCGCATCGATTCTGTTTGGCGCGATTGCTCTCCTCGGCGCACGCCTCGATGGCTTCACGTCAGAAGAAGTGACGGCTTGGCGCGTTGTCTTTATCGTGCTGGCGTTGGCGGCGGTGCATATCCCGCGTAGCCAGCGCCGCGAGTTTGTCGCCGACGCGAAACGCATCGTGACCAGCGCGACCCGCATCCTTGTCTTGCTGGTCTGCACCATGATCATGTGGTTCCAACTCTGGGTCTTTATGTGGGGGAGCGCCAACGGGCACACCCAAGATGTCGCGATGGGGTACTTTCTGCTGCCACTCGTCATGGTGCTCGTCGGACGCGTGCTGTTTCGCGACGCCATGTCGCCGTGGCAGCGCGCCGCGGTTATTGCGGCTGCGGTCGGCGTGCTGGCGCAGCTGGTGTTGACGCGCTCGGTGGGCTGGCCGGTGCTGCTGATCGCGGGGCTCTACCCGGTGTACTTCGCGCTGCGTCGTTGGTTTGACATGGACACGAAGCACGTCTTTCTCATGGAAGCCTTATTGCTGCTGATTCCCGCAGCGTTCTTCATCGGAACCGGTGCTTTCGTCACGGGGGCGGCACCGGCATCAACACCCACGCTTCTCGTCGTCGTGGGGCTGAGCGGTATCGCGATGACGCTGTACATTCTGGCCTCGACGTGGCTACCGCTCGGACTATTCGGGCTTCTCAGCTACCTGGAGCCGGTGCTTCTACTGGCGGCCGCAGTTGCTCTCGGCTATGCCCTGGGCCTGACAGATATTTTTGTGTACGGCCCGATTCTGGTTGCGCTGGTGTTTCTCATTGTTGGGGGAGCGCGAGCCAAACGCGGTGAGCCTGTCACGATCAGCGGCCAAGCGGTGCTGACAACGACTGGCACGGTACCGATCGTGTTGCCCACGGCAGCCGAACTCAACGCGAAGTAGGGTTGACTGTGTAGAAAGTTGCCAGGCACGGCAGTCGCGATCGCATAAAATTGCTGCTGTCGGTGCATTAAACATGGCGGTCATAGTTTGACCGGTGTGCATTGTGCGTGTTCAATCAGAATAAGGTCAATTTTGTCTGCAGATTTTGCTCGCCCAACGCGCACGATCTGCGCTCCGTGTGGAAGTTTATGAATGTCTGTTGCCGGTTTGCCTCCAAAACCGTCCAAGTCAAAAAAGCGAACGAAGTCATTCGGGTTGAGGCGAACGCCAGCCATCACCGCGATCTTCGTTCTTATTGCAAGCCTTTTGGCGGTGCAACCCGCCCAAGCCGCGGTTCCGACGCCGCCAGCGGGCGGCTTCGCTAACGCGATCGAGACGACGGTCTCGGCGACAGACGTTCTTGCTGGTGGGAAGAGTTCGGTCTCGGTCTCGGGCAAGAACGCCAATGCCACGCCTGACCTATACAACGGCAGTGTCGTTGTGATGCTTCCGCACGGCGTGACGTACGACGCGGGCTCCACGAGCCCGGCGGATGCGGGCGCTCCGCAGATTCTGGAGTGGATTCCGGATCCCGCCTTCCCCGACCAGAAGGCTCAGGTATTGGTGTGGCCGAACGTGGCCGACCTGCCGACGGGGTCGAGTATCGACATTGATTTCACGGTCACGCCCTTCAAGCATCTCTACCCGGTCGGATCGACGATCGAGATCGGCGGCGGCGTGTACGCCAACTCCGATGAGCGTCGAGTGCCGCGGGTCACGATTGATGCCAACGGCCAGCCCGTCGTGAGCCGCGCTGATGCCGGTGGCTCGCACGAGACCACCGCTTCGGTATTGCCGATTGAGCTCAAGAAGAGCGAGAAAGACCCGGAGCTTGAGGTCTATCGTGGCCCCGCGAATGCTGCGGAGTACGAACTGACAGTTACCGCCGCTACCGCTGCGGGCACCGACGATGTCTTCGTCGTTGACCTTCTGCCCGCCGACTTCCAGCTCGTTGAGTGCGCCTCGGACGATTTCCCGTGCACCTCGCGCATCGTCGAAGTCGACGGCGAAGTCTTCACCGAACTCACGTGGAATCTGGGACGTGTGGGCGCGGGCGAGATCGTTACGCTCAACTACACCGCGTTTATTGGCCTGAACCAGATCACCGCGCCCGGTGGCGTTGCGAATGGCGCCCCGACCCGCCCCGCTACCGCGGGTGATGCCGTCAAGAACACCGCGACCACAACCGGTGTCTACTCCGGCGCCGTGGCCGGTGAAACGCCCAGGGAAGTGACGGTTACTGACTCCGAAACGGTCACCGTGCTCGACACCGGTGTGGTGAAGAGCGTGAATGTCAACGAGTTCGTTGTCGGTGGTATCGCTACCTACTCGCTGAGCGTGCGTTCGAGCGAGTACGTTGACTCGTCTGAGATCGTGCTGGTCGACCGTCTGCCCGACGGGCTCTGCCCGCTCCTGCCTGCAGGGGTTTCCGGGACCCTGCCGCCCGACTGCCGCGAGACGGTGGGCGTTGTCACGGGCGGAACCATGACGAGCGCCGTCGACAACGGTGATGGTACGTTCACAATCACGTTTGCTGTGGCCGACTTGGCCGCGGATGAAGACGTTGTGGTGACCTACCAGGCGTTCATGCGTGACCGCTACTCGAACGGTTTCAGCACCTCGGCTGGCGACACGTTCCCGAACACGGTGGAGCTGACGGGCGTCACTGACCCCGCTACCGGCAACACCGTCGACCAGGACTCGCGCGATGTGGAGAATGGTTCGTCGGCATCTCTCGCGACGAGCGGTGCGGGTATCACCAAGACGGTATGGTCAAACCCCGACCGTCAGCAGATCGAGTCTGTCGACGGCGCGAGCGCAAGTTGCGCGGTCGCTCCTCCCGGCGAATTCGTGGGCGAAAACGGACCGCTCCTGCAGCTCGGTGATCTGGTGTGCTTCCGAATCAAGGTCGACTACCCGACCAGTGTCGCAACGCGAAACGCGGTCATTACGGACTTCCTCCCCGATGGTGCAGAAATGGTTTCGTGGGCCGTCGGCCCCGGAAACAACGTCGCGAATGTGACCCCGATTCCTAACCGGGACGCGTGGATCACGGGTGCTCGTGCCCCTGGTGACACGACGGGCCCGTTCTTCACGCCACTGGGCAGCGTCCTGGTGCTCGACGTTCTGATGAGAGTTACGTCCGTCCCCACCGACGGTGACGTTGACCTGACCGGCAACCTCGCAAAGCTTCGTTACACCGACGGTGCGGGCAATACCATCGCCGCCCGCGACGACGTCGACATATCGCTGGCTCCGCCGCCCCCGCTTGCGCTCGACAAGAAGGTCAATGGCCAGGAGGCGTTGACGCCCGTGGTCGAGGGACAACAGCTCAACTACACGCTCGCGATCACCAACAACGACACCACCGCGGTCAACGAAGTTGAGGTGTGGGACGTACTCCCGACCGCCTTCGCGTGTGACGACCTCATCCTTCCGGCCAATGCAACGTGCGCCGACGGACGAATCACCTGGACGCTGAGTGGTGCGAGCCTGGGCCCTAACCAGCTGTTCACTGCAGGGGAGACCCTCACCTTGGCGTACACGGTGACGGTTCCGACGCCGTCGTCTATCGGATCAACGCACCAAAACCAGGCTGCGGTCACGCGCTACGAAGTCCCGACGACCGACGGCACAACCGATGGTTCCGTGACCTTCTACCCGGAGAACCCGGTCAGTGCTTACCCGAACGAAGACAAAAATGCACCTCAAGCTGCGGACACTGCCCGGGTAACCCTGCCGGGTGTTGGCGTCGCGAAGACCGTGGTTAAGACGAGCCGCGATGAAAGCGGCAATAACCTGACCGGCCAGGCCACGATTGGCGAAACGGTTACGTACCAGTATTCGGTGACGGTTCCCGGCAAGACGAGCGTCTTCCGTGGCATCCTGTCCGACACCTTCGCGCAGCCGTCGCAGATGACGATTCTTTCGGCGACCGCGTCGGCCCAGAATGTGCCCGGCTTCGTTGCCGTGCCTTCTGCGTCCTGCACGAAGGATGACGACCGCTTCACGCTGTGTTCGAACACGGGGGCCCTAGCATTCCCGGTGACGTGGACGAATGAGTCGGCGGACCCCGCCGTCTTTACGGTGCTTGTCGAAGCGCGAGTCACCGACATCAACGCAAACCGCCACAACGCGAACATCAACAACACGGCGCGGTTCCACTCCACGGCAACCGCGGCGTCGGAGACACGGATTGCTCGTGGTGAGCAAACCAGAACCGTAACGGTCGTTGAGCCGGCACCTACGATCCTTAAGCGTGCCGACAAAGCGACGGCCGCTGGTGGCGACACGGTGACGTACACGCTCACCGCGGCAAATACCGCTAATCGTCCGCCCGCGCACAGCCCGGTTGTCGTTGACTGTGTGCCCGGTGCGTTGCAGTCGCCGACATGGTTGACCGCCGGTAATGTCGCGGGCCCGGTGCCTGGTGACGGAACCAATGGTTGCGCCATCGGCACCCACAAGATGACGTGGACGCCCCCGAACGCCCTCACCACTGCGGCACAGACCGCTCAGTACACCGTCGTGATCCCGGCCGGTGTTGCGGCTGACACTGCGTACCTCAACACGGCAACGGTGACGGCGAAGTCGCACCCGCTGGCCGATGGCACCTCGCGTGACACGTACACGAAGTCGGCCACGGCAACCGTGCGCACCACCGAACCCAGGATCGTCAAGGATGTTGTGGATTTGACCATGGTTCCGGGTGAGACGGCGACCTGGACGATTCAGGTCACCGTTCCGAAGAACGTGGTTTTGTACAACGCTGTTGTGACCGACACGTTCCCTGTTGGGTTCGGTAGCGCGAGCGATGCCGTGGTTTCCGTCTCGTGCGATGCCGCGTGGACGACCGCGTGCGTATCGACGAACGACCGGCTGACGTCGCCCGCGAATGTGCTGGCTATGTCGCTTGGCACGATCGCCGCAGCGCCGGTCGACCGCGTCATGACGTTCACGGTCAAGGCCAAGCTCCAGACCTCACCAATTCCGGCGGCAGGCAACCGGGTCAACACTGCTCAGCTCCGCTGGAATTCGGAGGAGCGTACCCCGCCGACGTCGTCGACCTCGCCGTTCGATTCGTCGCGGAATGACGCCGCGACGACGACCGTGCGTCACCCGCAGCTCGCGATTGCGAAGTCTGTTACTGACGACGTTCTGGGGCAGACTGACCGCGCGACGTACAGCGTGACGGCGACAAACTCCTCGCAGGAGACGGCTTACGATGCCTTCATCCTCGACACGGTTCCCGCTGGCATCGTCATTCTTGATGGTTCCGGCACCCCTGTCGCCAACGGCGGCACTGTCGCTGGCGGCGGCATATGGAATGCGACCGCGCGCACGCTGACCTGGACTGTCGACAGCATCACGCCGGGCGCGAGTGTGCACTTGACGTACAGTGCCCGGCTCGATGCCGCGGCACAGCTGAAACCCGGCACTCTGACGAACAGCGTACGCATCACCGAGTGGAACTCCCTCGATGGTGGTGCGGGTTCGAAGTACGGCCCAACGGCGCCGGCTACGGAGACGGTCACGCCTAAGTTCCCGTACGTTTCCGCTGCGAAGTCGCAAGTGACGCTGAACCCCGTTGTTCGGGGTCAGGAAGTGACGTTCCGTGTTGTGCTGACGAACGCACCGGGCGCTGACATCGCGCAGCACGTGTCGATTGATGACGTGCTGCCTGCTGGATGGTCCTACAAGGCCGATTCCGCTGTCCTCTCCGTTCGGGGTGGCGCGGGCATTGCGGCACCGCCGACGATCGCAGGACAGAAGCTGACGTGGAACAACGTGGGCGGCGACATCGCACTCGGCGCGAACGAGTCCGTTGCTATCACTTATGTCGCGATCCCTGGCCCGAGCGCCGAGATTGGCAGCACGAAGAAGCACACGAACACGGTGACGATTACCGAGGTCGAAGACCGCTCCGGCGGCACTTCGTATGATGGCGGCACCGGTAAGTACCAGGGACCGCCGGTCACGGCCACTGCCGTTATCAATAGTGCTGATCTGCAGATTACTAAGGAGCCCAACGACGACTTCGTCGCTGGTGGCACTGGATCGTGGACCCTCACTGTCAAGAACAACGGTACAGACCCCGCCGTCGGTGTCTCGGTATCCGACGTGTTCGAGCCGGTAACAGGCGTTCAGATTGCGACCATCTCCGGCGAAGGCTGGGCATGCACGCTTGCTCCGCTACAGTGCAGCCGCCCCGCTGCCGAGCAGCTCGCTGCAGGGGCTGCGTTGCCTCCGATTACGGTTACGGCAACGATCGCCGCTGACGTGGCCGCCGGCACCGAGTTCCCGAACACAGCAACGGTGTCAGGAACGACTGATGACCCCACCCCCGACAACAACACGTCGACGGGTACCGGCATCATTGAGGCTCTTGCTGACCTTGCCGTCACCAAGCGGGTCACGGCACCAGCTGTCGCCCCCGTGATGGCCGGTGAAGACATTGCGTGGAGCATCACGTTGACGAACCGCGGCCCTTCGGTGTCGCGTGGCTCGGTTGCGGACCCCATTACGCTGACCGACCCGCTCCCCGCACAGGTGAAAGACGTCACTCTCGTTGGCCTACCCACTGGTGCGGACTGTTCCATCACTGATGGCACGCTGACCTGCCTCGTTACGCACGACATGGCTCTCAACGAGACGATCACGATCAACCTCGCTGGCAAGGTGGCTCCGAACGTGACTGCCGGGACCAATGTCGTTAACGAGGCGAAGGTTACACCGGGCGTCACCAACGACCCGGACGACTCGAACGATTCCTCGACGACGACCACGCCCGTTGCGATTGATGAGGACTTGACGATTTCAAAGTCCATCCTCGATCCCAAGCCGCCCGCAAACGTTGTGCCGGGTGAGACCGTCGATTACCAGCTCGTCATCGGCAACCGTGGACCGTCGACCGCCCGTGAAATTTGGGTGACCGACGTTCTACCGGCAGGTGCAACCTTGCAGGAGCTCCTGTCGGCCAACGGTTGGTCACTCGGAACCGATCCCAAGACGTTCGTCTACGACGGTGAGCTTGCGCCCGGTGGCACCCTCACGTTGACGTACCGCATTGCCGTCGACTCGGCTTTCCAAGGCGAATTGACGAACACGGCGACGGTGTCGTCCACGCATGAGCCCGACCAAGACACGTCAAGCACGACGACGGGTTCGTCCGCAAGTGCTGACCTTGAAATCGTGAAGACGGTGCAGGCGGCGTCGGTGATTCCCGGTGGCGCTGGCACCACCTACACCCTGACTGTCACGAACAAGGGTCCGTCTGATTCGCAGGCGCCGATCACCGTCACAGATCGGCTGCCCGGCGGCATGACGTTGGATGGTGTAGCACCGCAGGGATGTACCCCGGCGACGGACGGCGATCGCATCACGCTCACATGCGAGCGCACTGAGGTGCTGGCGGCAGACAACGAATGGGTCATCACTATCCCGGTGAAGCTCGCCGCAAACGTCACCGCGACAATGCTGGACAACACTGCGGTGGTCGACGGCACGACGACAGATCCCAATCCGGACAACGACGAGGACAACGTCCCGGTAGATGTCACGCCCCGTGCTGACATTTCGGTCAGCAAGGTTGCACGAGCTGACACCGTTGACGCCGGCGCCAAGGTCAAGTGGGACATCGTCGTTACGAACAATGGTCCGTCGGACGCACAGAACGTAACGCTGACCGACGCGCTGCCTGCTGGCCTGTACTACACAGGCCTAGAGACGCCGGACGGTGGCATGTGTCACCAGATGCCGGGCACGCTCGAATGCGCGCTCGGCGCCCTCGCACCGGGCGAATCCAAGGCCTTCGTCGTCGAGACGTTCGTCTGGCAGGTGCTCTCGAGCGGTGATGTGCTTTCCAACACGGCTACCGTGAACACCACGACTGTCGATCCGGTTCCGAGTAACAACACCTCGACGGACACCATTACGGTGACGACGAACAGTGTTCTGAGCATCGAGAAGACCGCAGAGCGTGAGTTGGTCGCCGCCGGTGACACGGCCGCGTTCCAGATTGCGGTCACTAACGAAGGCCCCAGTGCGGCAGCAGTGCCCGTCACGATTTCGGACACTTTGCCTGATGGTTTGACACTCGTAGCGGTAGAGACTGGCGGAGGCGGAGACGAGTGGCAGTGCGCTGTCGCAGATCAGTTGATCTCGTGCGTCTTGACCGACGGGGAAGGCGCCGAAGTGTTCTTGCCTGTTGGTGCGGCGCCGGTACTTCGCATCGTCGCCTCGACATCGCCAAGCGAGGTTGAAGGCACGCGGTTCACGAACGTTGCGGACGCAACTTCGGGCTCGACCACGACACCCGTGCGTGACACTGCTGATGTCGTTGTGACGACGAAGGCTGATCTCGGCATCGAGAAGTCGCACGATCCGCTCGCTACCGCGACGGCAGGTCTGCCGTTCGAGTGGACGCTGACCGTGACGAACCACGGCCCGTCTGACTCGTTGGCAACCGCGGAGGCTCCGATTATGGTCGCCGACCAGCTGCCCGCGGGAGTGTCTTTCGCGCCTACTGACCCGTCGACCACAACCTGCGTGGTTCCGGAGCCCGCGGCCCCGCAATCGGTCCAGTGCGCCATCCCGTCGACGATCCCCGCCGGTGAGTCGGTGGTCATCAAGATCCCTGTGATGATCGCAGAGACCGCGAAGGGTGACCTCACGAACACGGCAACGGTGACAGAATCGCTGACTCCGCAGCCCGAGGACGAGACCTACCCGGACGAAGACACCGACACGGTGACGATCACCGAGGTCGCTGACCTCACGGTCGTAAAGACCGCTTCGGCCTCTGAATTCCTGGCAGGCACGGCGGTTTCTTGGACCATCGCGGTGACGAACCGCGGTCCGTCGAACTCTGACGCGACGCCAGAAAACCCAATCCGGATCACTGACGCGATTCCTTCAGGCGTCACCGACGTCGAGGCTACGGGCGACGGGTGGACGTGTGCTGTTGCAGACGGAGTGCTCGAGTGCGTGCGCACCACTGACCTCCCGGTGGGTGCTGCGCCCGTGATCACGGTCAACGGCATGCTCGAATCGAGTGCGACGGGTGTGGTCGAGAACACCGCAGTGGTCACACCCGACCTCACGCCTCAGCCTGATGGTGGTGAACCCGACTCCTCGACGTCGACCACGCCAATCGTGTTGTCGGCGGATGTCTCGGTCGTGAAGGATCTGAAGACTGGCATCATCGCGGGCAAGAACGCGGCGTACACGCTACTCGTGCACAACGCGGGTCCGTCGGACGCTACTGACGTAGTCGTCGTCGACACACTGCCTGACGGACTCACATTCGTCTCGATTGACGAGACCGACGTGGCTACGTGTGCCGATGCTTCGGGTGTTGTGACCTGTACGTTGGTGGAACCACTGGTGGCGGGTGCGTCTGAAACGCTCACGCTGCACGTGGCAGTTGACGCTGGCGTCTTGGATGACGTGACGAACGTCGTGGAGGTGGCAACGTCAACGCCTGACCCGGAGCCCGGAAACAACGAAGACGAGCACACCGGCACGACGGCGAGCGTTGTCGACCTGTCGATCACGAAGACGACGGAGACCGAAATCGGTGCCATTGGTTCCGAACTTCAGTACACGTTGAGCGTCGCGAACGCTGGCCCTTCGGTGGCGCGCGGTGTCGTCATCACTGACCCCCTGCCTGAGAGCCTGACCGGGCTGTCGGCGGTCGGAGACGACTGGTCGTGTGTCATCACCGCCGCGAACGAGGTTTCGTGCCTCCTCGGCGAGTTGGCGCCCGGTGAGACTGCCGCCCCGGTGACGGTTACTGTCCGTATCGAGGCTGAGGCTTACCCCGAAGTCAGCAACACGGCGACGGTCGAATCGGCCACGCCGGAAGACCCGTCGACGCTCGGCGACAACACGTCGACCGAAACCATCCCGGTGGCACCGCTGAGCAACCTGACGATTGTCAAGACTGCTGAAAGCGCGGTTGTTGCGGCTGGTACCAACGCTTCGTTCCTGGTCGAGGTCACTAACCATGGCCCGAACTCGGCCGAGACCGATGTCGTGCTCACAGACACGCTGCCTGCCGGTCTGACGTTTGTCTCTGCGGAGACCGTCGATGACTCCGGTGCACAGTGGGCGTGTGACGCCGTCAACCAACTCGTGACGTGTGTTCTCACCGATGACGTCGGCGACAGCGTGCTGCTGCCGATCGGTGACGCGCCGGTGCTGCGGATCGTGGCTTCGACGTCGCCGAGCGACATCGGTGACATCTCACACGTGAACGTCGCGCAGGTCACGTCGCCGTCGGCTCCTGGCCCGGTCGAGGATGACGCCACCGTCACTGTGGTGCCGGAGGCTGACCTCGGTATCGAGAAGACACACACGGGTACGGCTGTTGCTGGCTCGGCGTTCGAGTGGACGTTCACAGTCACGAACCACGGTCCGTCGGATTCGCGTGCTGATGAGGCTTCGCCGATCATCATTCGTGATGAGCTGCCTGCTGGTGTGAGCTTTGCACCGGCGGATGCGTCGGCGACGACGTGTGTGGTTCCGGATGACGCGGCACCGCAGGTTGTGGAGTGCGCTGTCACGTCCACGATTGCGGCCGGTGAGTCGGTTGTCATTACGATGCCGGTTCTGATTGATCAGGCGGTGTCGGGCGAGTTGTCGAACACCGCAACGGTGACGGAGTCGCTGACGCCGCAGCCGGAGGAGCAGGAGCACCCTGACGAGAGCACCGACACGGTGATCGTTGACGAGGTTGCTGACCTGACGATCGTCAAGTCGACCGAGAGTGAGAGCTTCACGGCTGGCACGACGGTGACATGGACGATCGCGGTGACGAACCTCGGTCCGTCGAACTCCGATGCCACGGTCGAGAACCCGATCGTTGTCACCGACGTGCTGCCTGCGGGCGTCACGAACGTGACGGCGTCGGGTGACGGCTGGACTTGTGAGGTCACCGACGGTGAGCTCGAGTGCGCACGCACCGAGGATCTCCCGGTTGGCGCGGCCCCGGTCATCACGATGACGGGAACGCTCACGACCGACGCTGAGGGCGAGCTTTCGAACACGGCAACTGTCGTGCCGGATCTCACGCCGCAGCCGGAGGAGAACGAGCCCGACACGTCGACGGTGATCACCCCGATCGACCGCTCGGCAGACCTGTCGATCGTGAAGGAGCTCGCGACGAACATCGTTGCCGGTGAAAACGCGACCTACACGCTGCAGGTTCACAACGCGGGCCCGTCCATCGCGACCGACGTGGTTGTCGTCGACACGATGCCCGCCGGGCTCACGTTCATCGGCATCGATGAGACCGACGTTGCGGAGTGCGTTGACGCTGCTGGCGTCGTGACGTGCACGCTCGCGGAACCATTGGCTGCGGGGGAGAGCGCAACGCTCACCATGCAGGTGGCGGTTGCCGCAGACGTGCTGGGTGACGTTGTAAACACGGCAACGGTCTCGTCGACCACGCCGGACCCCAACCCGGAGAACAACACTGACGATGCCACGGGCCCCACGGCGAGCCTGATCGACCTCGCGGTCGTGAAGTCGACGTCCGTTGAGACGGGTGTTGTCGGCAGCCGGGTGCAGTACGAGCTCAGCGTGACCAACGCTGGCCCGTCGACCGCTCAGGGTGTCGTGCTCACCGATGTCATGCCGGAGGGCCTCACGGCCGTCAGCGCGACGGGCGAAGGATGGGTCTGCGTCATCACTGAAGACAACGCGGTGTCGTGCCTGCTGGGTGAACTCGCGCCGGGTGCTACGGCACCTGTCGTAACGGTCACCGCAGCGGTTGAGGCTGGCGCGTACCCCGAGGTCACCAACACGGCCTCGGTGACGGCGGCGACCCCGGAAGACGAATCGACGCTGGAGGACAACTCCTCGTCGGTGACGATCCCGGTCGCACCGCAGAGCGCGCTTACGCTGACGAAGAGCCTCATTGGCGCCCTCGTCACCGGACGCACTGCTGACTACGTGCTGGTCATCCGCAACGAGGGGGCGACCGAAGACCTCGGTCCGATCACCCTGGTTGACGAGCTGCCCGCCGGACTCACGTTCGTCTCGGCGCAAACTGCAGACGGTACCGATGTCTGCGAGGCCTCTGGTCAGACCGTGACCTGCGTGATCGACGGACCGCTCGCTGCTGGCGAGAGCGTTCAGATCACGATGACGGTTGCCGTCGCTGACACCGCGCGCGGCGTTCTCACGAACACCGCGACGGTGACGAGCGAGATCGACCCTGAAGGCGCCACGGCTGAGGCAACGGCTACGGTCGAGGTCACCACGATCCCGGTTACGGGTGGCGAGCTTTCGGCCCTCGGGCTGCTGGCACTGCCGCTCGTGGTCATCGGTGGTGGTCTTCTCCTGACCGGTCGCCGACGCCGCACGACTGACGCGTAATCCGTTCATAAAGCTGGGGGTGTGCTTGTGGGCACACCCCCAGCTTTCTGCGTACTCAGGCCAAAAACATAGGCACCTGATAGCGTGAGAGGGCAGTCGTGCCTGCCTCGGTTGATCGCGCAGCGATCCCGATTATGAGCATCAAGCTCCGCAACCGCAGTAAACGACTGTGCCTATACAGAACGAACTATGAGGTTGAATACGTGACGCAAAAAGAACGAGTAGCGATTATTGGCGCCGGCCCTTCAGGTATGGCGCAGCTGCGAGCCTTCGAATCGGCTGCCCGCGCAGGTGCAGATGTTCCCGATATCGTGTGCTTTGAAAAACAGTCCGACTGGGGCGGACAGTGGAATTTCACCTGGCGCACCGGACTCGACGAGTTCGGCGAACCGGTGCATTCCAGCATGTACCGGAACCTCTGGTCAAACGGCCCGAAGGAAGCACTGGAGTTCGCGGACTACTCGTTCGACGAACACTTCGGCAAGCCCATTTCGTCATACCCACCGCGCGCGGTGCTGTGGGACTACATCGCGGGCCGCCTCGAGAAGTCGAACGTGCGCGACCAGATTCGCTTCCAGACCGTGGTGCGCTGGGTTGACTACGATGCCGAGCGCGAAATCTTCACGCTCACGAGCGAACACTTGCCGACCGGTGAGTCCGTCACTGAAGAGTATGACCGTGTCATTGTCGCCAGCGGTCACTTCTCGTTCCCGCACATGCCGACCTTCGATGGCATTGAGACGTTTCCTGGTTACATCAGCCACGCGCACGACTTCCGCGGCGCTGAGTATTTCGAGGGCAAAGACGTCCTCGTGATCGGCGCGAGCTACTCCGCCGAAGACATCGGCAGCCAGGCATACAAGATGGGTGCCGCTTCCGTGACCGCGAGCTTCCGCTCGCAGCCCATGGGTTATGAGTGGCCCGACGGTATTGAAGAGCGCCCCGTCGTCGAGCGCTTCGACGGCAACGTCGCACACTTTGCCGATGGTTCCACTCAGCATGTTGACGCCGTCATTATGTGCACCGGGTACCTCCACAAGTACCCGTTCTTGCCGGACGACCTTGCGCTGTCATCGCCCAACAACGTGTACCCGGATGGTCTCTACCGGGGCATCGTGTGGCAGAATAACCCGCGCCTCATGTACCTCGGCGCGCAAGACCAGTGGTTCACGTTCAACATGTTCGACGTGCAGGCGTGGTTCGCGCGTGACTTGATTCTCGGCCGCATTGAACTGCCGTCTGAGGTCGAGCGTGACGCCTCGATCCAGACGTGGCGCGGCGAGTTCGAGAAGATCTCGACCGTGACCGAAGAGATTCGGTTCCAGGCGGAGTACATTCGCGACCTGCTGAATGCGACCGACTATCCGCACTTCGATATCGACCGCGTCGTCGAGATCTTCCTGGCCTGGAAGAACGACAAGAAGGAAGACATCATGGGATACCGTGATCGCGTCTACCAGTCGGTGATGACCGGAACCATTGCTGTCGTACACCACACGCCGTGGATTGACGAGCTGGACGATTCGCTCGAACGGTACCTCGACGAAGACGCTGAGGCCGGGGCAAGCAACGACGACGAAGAGCCCAGCTCTGACGTCAAGGAGCTTGTCGGCGCCTAACGCAGAGAACCCGATGGCCCGTCACCCGCGATGTTGGGTGACGGGCCATCTCTGTTAGTCGTCGACGTCTGTTTCCGCACGTAGTGGTTCCCGTGCCGTCTTCGCCCAGCCCTCGCGGCGCAAGACATGTCGAAACAGGCTGCGAATGAGCGCGGGAAACACAAGCCACGAGACGAGCGTGTGAGCCATATGAACTTCTTCGTCGCTGTTCACATCAGCGGGATCTTCCAAGTAGCCGGCCGCACGCCGGATGACGTTGCGGTCAAACCCGGTCACGAGGGACTGCGGCGCGTCGCCGCGGTAGGCGATGTACTCGCACGCGGCCACGATGCGCGCAGCGGCATGGCCGTCACCGTACGGGTTCGTGTGACCGGCTTGGCGATTGTGAGCCTCGGCATTGTCGAGCAGCTCAGCGGCGGCGTCCACAATATCTGCCGTGTTTGTGCCCACTAGCTTCACGGTTCCGGCGTCCACACCCTCCTGGCGCTCGGTAGTCTCACGAACCACGATGACGGGTGTACCGAGGGCTGGAGCCTCTTCCTGGATGCCGCCGGAGTCGGTGATCGCGATGTATGCGCGCTCGAGAAGGCGCGCAAAAATGCCGTAGCGCAGGGGGCGCACCATGGCGACGTTGTCGAGCCCTGCGAGCTCGGCGCGGAAGACATCGGCGACCGCAGGGTTGGGGTGCAGTGAGACGACGAAGAGGTCATCGACGTGCGACTCAGCAAGAATGCGGATGGCCGCGGCTATACGGGCAATGCCGCCGCTCCAGTTTTCGCGGCGGTGTGCGGTGACGACGATGACGCGGCGCGTCGCGTCATGCTCGAGCTCTTCGAGCTCAGGAACGCCGTACGGCATCTTGCGCTCAGCGACCAGCTGGAGCGCGTCGATAGCGGTGTTGCCCGTGATGAGAATGCGGCCCAGGGCAACGCCCTCACGCAGCAGGTTCTCGGCGTTGTTCGGTGTCGGCGCGAAGTGGGCAACCGCGATGCGGGAAATCAGCTGACGGTTGAGTTCCTCTGGGAACGGCGACAGCGTGTTTGACGTGCGCAGGCCTGCTTCGACGTGTGCGAGAGAAATGTGCAGGTGGAATGACGCGAGGGCTGCGGCTGCCGCACTCGACGTATCGCCGTGCACAAGCGTCGCGACGGGGTAGACCGCGTTATAGGCTCCAGCGCCAGAGCGGGGGGTTATCGCCATATGTCTCAGTAACGAAGTTTGAGAGGCCGCGCATGACAGTGCTGAAGAGGCCGTTCAGGGTGCGCTCATCGTCACGGATCTCGAGCGTCACATCGGGCGTGACGCCGAAAAAGCCGAGAACTTCGGCGACGAGTTTCGTGTGCTGGCCCGTTGAAACGACAACGGGGTCGATGTGAGCTGACTGCTTGAGAGCCAAAATGACCGGCATCATCTTGATCGCTTCGGGGCGAGTGCCAACAACAACCAATACTGAACGCTTTGTACGGGGCAGAGCTCGAGCTTATCGACGCCAATCATGGATTTTTCACAAAAAACGCCAGTTTAAAGTTGTTACTCAGTAGCAGAAGCGTTAAGGGTACAAGATTGTGACACTCGGTGCCCGTTCGGGCGGAGCGCGGGAAAGATAAAAGCCCGATCAGAAATTCTGATGGGCTTGATCTGGAATTCTGATTGGCTTGATCTGGTGGGCGATACCGGACTCGAACCGATGACCTCTTCCGTGTGAAGGAAGCGCGCTACCAACTGCGCCAATCGCCCCAGAACCGGGGTTCGGTAAACGAGCATATCTCACACCGGAAGTGCTGTGCGAATCGACACGGAGACACGCGCGGGCCGCGTTCGGTTTTGCATGAGGGATGATGTCAGCTATTCTCGATAGAGCGCCGGGACACCGGGGCGAAAATGCGGATGTAGCGCAGTTGGTAGCGCATAACCTTGCCAAGGTTAGGGTCGCGAGTTCGAGTCTCGTCATCCGCTCGAGTGTGAGATTCCCTTCGGGGAATATCGCGCGTGGGTTGAACCACACACGGTGATATGGCCGAGCGGCTAGGCACCGGCCTGCAAAGCCGTTTACACGGGTTCAAATCCCGTTGTCACCTCAACAAAACTAAATAGCCCATTGGGCGCGATTGGCGCAGCGGTAGCGCGCTTCCCTGACACGGAAGAGGTCACTGGTTCGATCCCAGTATCGCGCACAGGCGAAATCCCTCGGTTCTCGAACCGGGGGATTTCTTTTTTTGAGTCGTTGTCCGTCGTCAATGACGAGGAGGCTCGCCCGTGCTCGCTGCGCGTGCGTGGGCGAGCCGAAATCCGCGGCTAGCGCTGAGCGGGGCGCAGGAGCGCGTTGGTGAGGCCCAGGAGCAAGATCAACGCGGCGCTCGCAAGGGGCGCCCATAGCGCGACTGCAGAACCGGAACCATCAGCGATGGTGCCGACGATGGCGGAACCAGCGGACTGTCCGACGACAATGGCAGATCCCAGCATGGTCATGACGGTCGCCGAGCGGCCGCGTGGCGTGCGTTCGGTGGCGAGTCCATACGCATTCACGATGAGCGGACCGACGCCGAGGCCCGTGATGGCAAGTGCGACCATCATGGAGAAATCAGAAGAAGCCGTCGCAATGAGGTACGCACCGGCGACCATGACGGTGGCGAACGTGACCCAACGCGCGGCAAGCGAGAAGCGGGCAGGGAAGACCGCAACAGACAGGGCGAGCACGGCGCTCGTGACGCCCATGAGGCCGTACAGTAGGCCGGTCTGTTCGGCGGCCCCACGCTCATCCATCCAGCTCGTCAGCGACGTCAGGGCGGAGCCAAAGAATAGGCCGACGGCCAGCATACCGAGCACCACGATGAGCACCCGGATTTCGAAGAGTTCAGACACCGGCGCTTGGTCTTCTGCCTTGACCGTGCCGCCGCCAGTTGCCACATTCGCGGAGCGGTGCAGAGCGAAGGCCGACACGAAAATGACGGTCAGAATCGCAGCTCCGATGAGGGGAGCAGCTGGGTTCAGTGTGGTCGCAAGCGCACCCACGAGTACTGGTCCGAAGATGAAGACGATCTCGTCGACCGCTGACTCATACGCCAGCGTTCCTTGAATGGTCTTGGCGCGCTTTTCACGCGGTAGGCGTCGGATGTACGCAACCAACCGGGTACGTGACAACGGACCCACTTGGGGTGCCGTCGCGCCAACCAGTACGGCAACGGCAAGCACCCAGACGTCGGGCACCGCGGCAAATGCCACCCAGGCCATCAGCAGGAGCGCCAAGGCGTTGCCGATGCCGGCGAGCAGCATCACGTACCGCTGTCCGTAGCGATCCGCAGCCGCACCCAGCAGCGGGCCGGCCACCGCGGTTCCGACGCCCACAGCGGCAGCCGTGTAGCCACCCAGGAGAATCGACTCGCGCGCTGCCACCACCAACGTCATCACGCCGACGACGTTCATTGCGAAGGGCAATCGGGCGATCAGTGCGATCGGAAAGTAGCTGATGCCTGCCTGGCGCATGAGCCCGGTGGGCTCGGCATCGGTCACGGGTGACGCGGGTGTTTCAGACAATGTGCATTCCTTCGATGACGGCTTGTGCCGCCTTGTCATCGCGTGACAGGTAGATGCACACAACAGCGTTATGTCGCGCTGTCCAGTCTACTGGGCGCTTAGCGCACGCCCTTCATGAGCTTCAGGATGGGCTTCGCCGAGATGAGCACCAGCACACCGATACCGATGGCGATGGCACCAAGCAGAGCGAAGTACGGAACCTCGTTGGTCGGGTCGTAGAACTGCGCGACCCAGCCCGCAACAGCCGTTCCGAGCGAGATCGACAGATAGAACAGCGCGATCATCTGCGTGTGGAGCGCCGCCGGCGCGAGCTTCGTGGTCACTCAGGCCGCCCGAGCCCAGCGCCACGAGAATCAAACCGATGGCTACGCCGGCAAGCCCGGGAATGAGCGCGAGCGCGAGGTGGCCCGCGACGATGACCGCGGCGCTGCCAAACAGCACGCGCTCGGCACCAAAGAGGCGGTCAGCAATCCACGCGCCGACGATAGTCGACAGGTACACGGCACCGCCGTACGCGCCGACGTTACCCAGCGCCACCTGCTGGTCCATACCGAGGCCGCCGTCGACCACGGAGTAGTACAGATAGATCGCGAGGATGCCCTGCATGCCGTAGAAGCTGAATCGCTCCCACATCTCGACACCAAAGATGTTTGCGAGTGCGCGAGGTTGTCCGAAGAAAGTCTTCGTGGCGGCGGGTGGAGCGGGGGCGGGGGGCATGCGAGGAATGCATCATTCCAGGAAACCCGCACTCGCTGGGAACGATTCTCCTGCATAGATTTCGAGCCGTGCGACACGCGCGACATGGCGCGTTTCGCCCCCTTGTTCAATTTTCGGGTAAGCTCGACCCGTGCCCGAGAGGGTGCACGCGGATGTAGCGCAGTTGGTAGCGCATAACCTTGCCAAGGTTAGGGTCGCGAGTTCGAGTCTCGTCATCCGCTCGAGTGAGAGGGTCCCCTCGGGGAATCCCGGGGATTTTCTTTCCATCTGGTGGCGTGGCCGAGCGGCTAGGCACCGGCCTGCAAAGCCGTTTACACGGGTTCGAATCCCGTCGCCACCTCCACACTCACAGTCAATCCGGGCGATTGGCGCAGCGGTAGCGCGCTTCCCTGACACGGAAGAGGTCACTGGTTCGATCCCAGTATCGCCCACGCGGATGTAGCGCAGTTGGTAGCGCATAACCTTGCCAAGGTTAGGGTCGCGAGTTCGAGTCTCGTCATCCGCTCCACAGAAAAGGCCCCGAGAAGTCGGGGCCCTTTCGCGTTCGCAGACTATTCGTAGTCGCTCAGTAGCTCGTCGAATGCCACTTCGTCGTCTTCGCTGATCGTCGGGCCAGTAACGACGTAGACGATGACGCCCTCGAGCGGCTCGCCCGTGCGCGCGTTCCAATCTTCACGGTCTTTGCGAAACTTGCCGTCCGCGTTGTCCATGCTGAGGTCCACCATCTGCACGTACAGCGTGAAGTCGGCATCGTAGTCGCCGGTGTAGAACTCCCAAATGGCCTGTTCAGTGGGCTCTGCGGAACCATAGAGCTGTTCCAGCACCTTGTCGTCGCGGTAGCCGGGTTGCGTCAGTGAGTACAGCTCGTCGTAGCCAAAGTCGGCGGCCACACTGTTGATGCTGTTGACGACTGCGGTCTTGTCAGAGACACCGTGTACCGCTTCGTTCGTCATCCACTTCTGACTCGTGTAGGTGAAGAACCATGACTCGCCGCCATACCCGTTACGAATCGGGCGCTTCATCTCATCAGCTGGTTCCGTCCACGTAAACCCGAAGTCTGCCGTCAGACGCTCGCGCACCTTCAACAGAATCTCGTCGGCATCGGCCTTGTACTCTTCGTAGCTGGGCGCGCCAATCAAATAGATCGGTTCTTCGTCTTTGATGCCGGGATATTTCTCCCAGAACTTCTGCTCGTCCGTCTTCAGGTTCTCGTAGTTGCCCGTGTAGGCGCTCGTGAGTGCTCCGGCCGCGCCGATGGTCGCGACGTTCGCGACGAGGCAAACCGCGAGCGCCAACGAGCCCCAGCGCCTCGCGCCCGGCGTAAACAGTGCCACGAGCACGACGGCGAGCACCGCGAGCTGAATGGCGAGCATGTTGAAGCCGTACAGCGTGTGACTGCCGCCGACATTCCACACGATCAGCAGTACGACAACGAACGCGCCGGCAACGGCGAGAGCTACCGGACCCATCCACGCGCGTTTCGGTTTGCCATCGGAAGCGGAACCAGTGGGCGGCTGAGGAGCGCCGGGAGGCAGTTGCGGTGCACGCGAGCGTTGCGCGCCCCGGTAGCCACCGGGCGGTGGCACCGGGGGAGCACCTTCGCTGTTGGCCACGTACCGGTTAGAGGTGGCTTCGCCGGGGATCACCATGGCTTATCCGTTTCGTAGTTGCCCCAACCGTCATCGCCCTCACGGCCCATGTCGTCGCGGTCGCGTTCGCCCTGACCGAGGCGCTCTTCAATCTCGTCGAGCTGCTCTTGCCCGGGGCCCGGCTTCTCATCTTCGCCGCCATCGCCCTCACCAGGCTCAGGTTTCGTCTCCGCGCCGCCCTCGTCGCCGTCTTGCTTCTGCTGCTGTTGCTCCTGCTTTTCCTGCAGGCGCTGCTCCATCTCCTGCCGCTGCGAGTTCATGTCGCGGTTCGGGTCGCTCGAGTTTTGCGACGACTTCTCTTCGTCTTCGCAGTCTTTCGGCCCATCGAGCAGGTTGAGGAGTGCCTCGTCGTAGAGCTTCTTCGCGGCGTAGGGGTCACCCGCCTGATCTTTCAGATCACCGAGGCGCTCAATCGTGATCGACAGGTTGACGCGCACCGCACATTCTTCAAGACCCGTCACCATGCTCAATGCCTTTTCAAACTCGGCACGGGCTGGCGCATACTGCGCATTGGCCGCGAGACCGACAGCGTTATTGAACGGGGCTTTGAACGGCTCAAAGATATTCACCGGGTACTGCCACTGGGCGGCACGCGATGCGCCGGAACCATCACCGGTAATAAACGACGCAATCGACATATGCGCGGCGGCGTACATGCTCAGAATCTTCACAAGCAGCGCCATCACGACGAGGAGCACCGGAATGCTACCGATACCGATCCACTTGCGAATGCGACGGCGTCTGCGATTGCGTTCCAACAATGCCGCCGCAGCGGTTTCTTCCACGTTCGTGGCGTCGTCGGCCACGTCATCAGTGATGGTCATACGTGGCTCCCTTCATCCTCAGCACGTTGCTCGGCACGTGACGTGGCCTTCAAACCACGCAATTGCGTCGTCATCATGGTGGCGCGCAACAGTTCCCACGCGACGATGAGCGAGACGGCGATCGCAAGAATCCACGACAGGTCGAAAATGCCGCCCGCTGTTTCTGAGTTCGCCAACGTCATCGATGACCGGGGCGCGGCCGGGAACTGGACGGTCGAGCCAGCGTCGCGCACCTGCAGTTCGATGCCGAGATCATCCGCGATCGTCTGTAGATTCTCTTCATCCAAAACGGACAGCGCGATCTCACCCTCATATTCAATGTAGGAATCATCGGGCGAATCGGTCGCATACCCACTGGTGACCTTCATGGGGCCGCCCTCGGTGGTTCCGTAGCCGAACACGGCACCGCCATCGACGAGCTCAGCGGAGTCGACAAACGACTTCGGGTCTCTGCTCGATGTTTGCTCACCATCGCCGAAATAGAACACCATTCGTGAGCGGTCAGCAGTTGACTCTGCCGCCGCGGTGAGCACGCGTTCAAGCGTGGCGGAAGCTGCTCCGATATCGGAACCACGGCTCACGCTGGTGGTCTCGGGTCGCATCACAGCGAGCGACGACATGACAGCACTGGAGTCGGTTGTCAGGGGCAATCGAACTTCGGCGGTACTCGCGAACGTGATGAATGAGAATCGTGCGCCCGCGTACTCTGTCACGAGTTCCGCAATGTCGTCGCGGATGCCCGACAAGCGCGGTTCGCCGTCGCCCCAGTCTTCCGCGACGATAGACGCGGTGGTGTCGACGACGAGGTAGATGTCGGTGTTGGTCGCGACGGTTTGCGTTGGGGTACCCGCTATTCCGGGGCGCAACAGCATGGCGAAGCACAGCGCAACGAGCAGTGCGCGCGTGCTCCACAGGCCGCGCTGGCGCGCCGATTTCGCGGTGATGAGCGCGCGCACCACGATGAACACCAGCGGTGCGAACAGCACTACCAACAGGATCGGCATGATGACTGGTTGGAACGTCATAGCTTCACCCGCCAAAGCACGAGCAGGAAAGCTACGGACAAGCCGGCGAGCACCGTGATCCACAGGTTAGGGTCATCGGTCCACACGATCTGCACATCGCCCTGGAGCGCCGAGGCGTCTTCCTCCTGAACTCTGTCGACGATGTCAGCCACCGTCGTGGTTCCGCGGAGCTCATACATTTCGCCGCCCGTCGAGGCCGCCGCTTCCCGCATTTCCTCGGTCAGCAACGTGCTTGCCCCAGCCACCGGGTTGATCGCGAAAATACGCACGCCTTTCGATGTCGCATACGCGGCTGCCTCGGGCAGCGTCACGATGCTGTC
Source organism: Microbacterium daqui (assembly GCF_050408675.1). Taxonomy (NCBI): domain Bacteria; kingdom Bacillati; phylum Actinomycetota; class Actinomycetes; order Micrococcales; family Microbacteriaceae; genus Microbacterium; species Microbacterium daqui. The sequence continues at coordinate 181,820 of NZ_JBNTKF010000001.1, forward strand.
GCCCAACTCTTCGTTATCGCTGGCGAAAATGATTGAGCGGCTACGATCTTCGTCTTCGTGGTCAAAACGCATTGCGCACGCCGTGAGGCCGTCACCAATGAGCGACGAACCGGCGCCATTCATGGTGCCGACCCAGTACTCCGGCATCGAATCCCAGCTGTCAAAGCTATCGCGCAGCGATTTCAAATGTTCCTTCACGAACTCGTAGTCGTCGGTGAGAGGGAAGACCTGAACCGGTGACGCGTTGAAGATCGTCAAACCGATGCGCTCGCCCTGAAAATCTTCGACGAGTTCGAGGAACGTGTCGAGGATCTCCATGTCGACTTCGGCCATCGAGCCAGAGACATCGAGGCACAGCATGATGTCGCGGCTCGTGTTCACTGGTTGGATGGTCTGCGCCGCCATCGGGCGCGCCGCAGCAACGCCGCCGACGCCCATCGCCGCGATGCCCAGCACGAGTGCTGCCGCGAGCGCGACGCGTCGGCGCTTGATGGCACGCGCGAAGCTCGGGAGATTACGCAGACGTTCGGCGCGGGCGAGTGGGGCACCGGCTTGGGCTTTGTGTCGCCGAGACCGTGCGATGCCGAGCACGATACCGGCGATGACTACCGCGGCGGCGAGGCCGAGGACAATCCACAGCAGAAAGGGAAAATCTAGTACCACTGTGACACCACCGCTCGTGCTGCCGCAGCACCCGCGACGGGGTCAATGACCATGTCTTTGCGGAAGATGCTGGGGTAATAGTGCCGCTGGATGGCGTCGATCAACGCGGGATGCACACCGATTTCTTGCAGGTCAGACAGCGACAACACCGGTGCTTCGAGGCCCGAGTATTCGTTGACGAATGCACGCACGGTGGCGCTAAGGTCGCGGTTCGCGGCCTTTGGCGCCAGGGCGCCTGCGGTGTAATCGCGTTCGATTTGATCGATGCGTGCGGCGTATTCGTACCGCAGCTGGGTCAGGACATCCATTGTGACCGGCGCCTGTGGTTCCGTCGTCGTCTTCGGCGGTTTCTCCATGCGGGTGAACCACAGCACGAGCGCCCATGCGATGAGCACCAGCGCAATGAGACCGATGGCAAGCAGCAGCCAGCCCCAGCCGTACTGGTACGGGGGATAGAACTCGTCAGGACCTTGCACGATCCCTCCGATCCAACATGCGCAGAATGTCGCCAATGGCGTTCGCGGTATCGCGGATCGTTACATGACTGATCGCGTACTTCTCAAACATGGCGCGGCGTTCGTTCTCTTCGCGCTCTTCTTCGGCGATAACGGCCGCGCGCAACGAGTTGTCACCGTGTACGAACTCGGGCACACCCCACCCCGTCACAACGTCACTACGGGCCGCTTGGCTCTGTTCGGCGAGTACCGGGTTCGCGTCGGTTACGGTGACCCACAGCATGTCGTGCTGCACACGCAAGCGGCGGATGAGTTGATCGGTGCGGTCGGTCATCGGCGCTTCGTCGGTGATGACGACGAGAATCATGCGGCGCGAAATCGTGGCAGCGACGTACGCGAGCAGCTTATTGATCGAGCCCGGTGCTGTGGTCGCGCGCGTCTCAGATTGGATCGTGCGCAGCGTGCCCTCGAGGACTGACTCCGTACGACCGCTCGCGCGGCGCTTCACCTTGGCGCCGTCACCATAAACCAGACCAATGTCATCGCCGTGCGAAATCGTCAGATATCCCAGGGCGCCAGCGGCTAACAGTGCGAGCTCATACTTGGGCTCCTCGTTTTCGGCGAGTGCGGCCATGGTTGAGCCGGTATCGACGACAAACATGACGGTGTGCATGCGGTCAGCACGCATGCGCTTGACGAGAATCTCGTTGTGGCGTGCCGAGGCGCGCCAATCGATATCGCGCACCTGGTCACCGACCTGATACTCCCGCAGGTCTTCAAAATCGGAACCACGACCACGCATGAGCGATGCGTACGCGCCGTCGAGCGGGTGCATCGATCGTCGCGCAGACGTGATGAAGAGCTTGCTCTTCACCTGCGTAATAAGGCTGGGCATGACCGTTACGGGGTCGGTACAGCGGCGAAGATCGCGTCAATGATCTCTTCGCTGCGGATGTTCTCCGCCTGCGCTTCGAACGTCAGAAGAATGCGGTGACGCAGCACAACGTGGCGGAGCGAGCGGACGTCTTCCGGAACCACGTAGGAGCGGCCGCTGAGAAGTGCGTAAGCGCGAGCCGCCTGCAGGAAAGCAATCGACGCTCGCGGGCTCGCACCGTACTTCAAGAAGCGAGCCTTCTCATCGCCGATGTACGGCCCGGGGTTACGGGTTACGTACACGAGCGACACGATGTAGTTGCGTACGGCCGGGTCAACGTAAATGCGGCTCGCAACATCTTGGAGCATCTTGACGTCGTCGAGCGAGACGACGTGAGCGACGTGGCCCTCGGAACCACGGCCCAAGACACCAGAGTCAATACGGTTGAGCACTTCGAGCTCTTCGTTCGGGCTTGGGTATTCGACAATCTCTTTCAGCAGGAAGCGGTCCATCTGCGCTTCGGGCAGCTCATACGTACCCTCCTGCTCAATCGGGTTCTGCGTCGCAATCACCAGGAATGGTTCCGGCAGCGGGTAAATCTCGCCACCGATCGTCGTCTGGTGCTCCTGCATGGCCTCGAGCATCGCACTCTGCGTCTTTGCAGAGGAGCGGTTGATCTCGTCGAGCAAGACGAAGTTGGCGTGCACCGGGCCCAGCACGGTGCGGAACGAGCCCGTGCTGTTGTCGTAAATCTGGTTGCCCGTAATGTCGCTGGGCAGCAGGTCGGGCGTGCACTGGATGCGCTTGAACTGCGCCTGCACGGTTGCGGCGAGCGTACTGGCCGCCGTTGTCTTCGCGAGGCCCGGGACGGACTCGAGCAGAATGTGCCCGTCGGCGATGAGTGCGATGAGCAGACTGGTGCGCAACCGCTCTTGGCCCACCATTTTGGCGGAGTAGGTGTCTGAAATCACCGTCAGGACCTTGGCGGCCTGTGCCATCTCTTGCTCAGTCGGTGCAGCGTGCCCAACGTTCATTGTCCGTCCCCTTTACGAGGGCAATTCTGAAGAGCCCCCGCAGTCACCCTACCCGCGGTGGGTGGTATTTCCGGCTCGATATTGCCTGAATGTGCAGAGTGAAAAGGGTGAGTGCCGGTGAGCGGTAACCTAGATCCATCGCCTATTTGGAGAACTCTGTGACTGAGAACACCCAGCCGTCCTTCCCGTGCGACGGCTTTGCACTCTTTTCCGACAAGTCCGTTATCGCCATGCGCGTTAACGGCGCGCAGAAAGACCTCGCAACGCAGGTTACTGCTGACGACACTGTCGAGCCGATTACGATCGACAGCGCCGACGGCTTGGCTATTCTCCGTCACTCCACGGCGCACATCATGGCGCAGGCTGTGCAGCGGTTGCGCCCGCAGTCAAACCTCGGCATTGGCCCGCCCATCACCGACGGTTTCTACTATGACTTCCAGGTCGACACGCCCTTCACGCCAGAAGACCTCAAGGCCATCACGAAGGAGATGCAGTCGATCGTTCGCGACGGCCAGCGCTTCGTGCGTCGTGTTGTCACCGACGATGAGGCTCGTGCTGAGCTCGCAAACGAGCCGTTCAAGCTGGAGCTGATCGGCCTTAAGGGCGGTAGCGCCGAGGCCGCTGAGGGTGCGAGCGTCGAGGTTGGCGAAGGCGAACTCACGATCTACGACAACGTCACTCGTGACGGCGAGACGGCATGGAAAGACCTGTGCCGGGGCCCGCACGTGCCGAGCACCCGCATGGCCGGCAACGGCTGGGCGCTGACGCGCGTCGCTGCCGCCTACTGGCGCGGTTCGGAGAAGAACCCGCAGCTGCAGCGCATTTACGGAACCGCGTGGCCGTCGAAGGACGAACTGCGTGCGTACCATGAGCGCCTGGCAGAGGCGGAGCGTCGCGACCACCGCAAGCTCGGTGTCGAGATGGATCTCTTCTCCTTCCCTGACGAAATTGGTTCGGGTCTCGCGGTGTTCCACCCCAAGGGTGGGATCATCCGCTACGAGATCGAAGAGAACCTGCGTCGTCACCTGTTGCGCAACGGCTACGACGTTGTTAATTCGCCGCACATCACGAAGAAAGACCTCTTCCAGACGTCGGGTCACCTGCAGACCTACGCCGACGGCATGTTCCCCCCGATGCACCTCGATGAGGTCGTTGATGACGAGGGCAACATCACTCGCCAGGGCCAGGACTACTACCTGAAGCCGATGAACTGCCCCTTCCACAACCTGATCTTCCGCTCACGCGGGCGCAGCTACCGCGAGTTGCCGCTGCGCTTTGCAGAGTTCGGAACCGTTTACCGCTACGAGAAGAGCGGCACGCTGTCGGGTCTGACGCGCGTGCGCGGCTTGACCCAGGACGATGCGCACATTTACGTCACACAAGATCAGGTGCGCGAAGAGCTGACCACGAACCTCAACCTCGTGCTTGAGCTGCTCCGCGACTACGGACTCAACGACTTCTACCTCGAGCTATCGACCAACGAAATCGGAAACCCGAAGTTCCTCGGCGAGCCCGAGCAGTGGACCACCGCGATCGAAACGTTGCGCGAAGTGGCTGTTGAATCGGGTCTCGAACTCGTCGACGACCTCGGCGGCGCCGCGTTCTACGGCCCGAAGATCTCCGTGCAGGCACGCGACGCAATTGGCCGCACCTGGCAGATGTCGACGATTCAGCTCGACTTCAACCAGCCCGAGCGTTTCGAGCTCGAATACACCGGCCCCGACGGCGCGAAGCACCGCCCGGTGATGATTCACCGCGCTCTCCTCGGCTCTGTCGAGCGCTTCTTCGCGATCCTGCTGGAGCACTACGCTGGTGATTTCCCGCTCTGGCTCGCTCCCGCACAGGTCGTTGGTGTCCCCGTTGCCGATGATTTCGCGCCGTACCTCGACGACGTCATCAAGCAGCTCCGCGCCGCCGGCGTGCGTGCGGAGCTTGACCGGAGCGACGAGCGTATGCAGAAGAAGATCCGCAACCACACGACGTCGAAGGTTCCGCTCATCCTCATCGCCGGTGCCCAAGACCAGGAAGCCGGAACCGTTTCGTTCCGCTTCCGTGATGGTTCCACTCGCAACGGTGTGCCGATCAGCGAGGCCGTCGAACTGATCAAGCGTGCGATTGCCGACCACCGTGTCGTGCTGAACGAGGCTGACTTCGCATGACGAACGACGCTGAACTCGAATCAGCCGCCCACCTCGCAGGCGTGCCTGATGAGTTTCAGCGGCTGTGGACCCCGCACCGGATGGCCTACATCCAGGCGGGGCCACAGCCTCTCGTCGACGAGTGCCCATTCTGCGCCGCACCGTACATGAGTGATGAGCAGGGGCTCATCGTGCACCGCGGTACGCACGCCTTTGTGCTACTGAACCTGTTTCCGTACAACTCCGGTCACCTACTGGTGTGCCCGTACCGCCACATCGGCATGTACGACGAAGCAACGGCAGAAGAAGTTGCTGAAATCGGTGAACTGACGCAGATCGCGATGCGCGTTTTGCGTGTCGTGTCGAACTGTGATGGCTTCAACCTCGGTATGAACCAGGGGCGTGTGGCCGGAGCTGGCGTTGCCGCGCACTTGCACCAGCACATCGTGCCGCGGTGGGAGACAGACGCGAACTTCTTCCCTATCATTGCCAAAACGAAGGCCTTGCCGCAGCTCCTCGGCGAGGTCCGCCAGGCCGTCGCTGACGCGTGGCCAACAACTGATTAGGACGAATGCTCGCACCCCGAGCAGCCACCGGAAGGCTATTGTCTCGTAATAGCCAGCGCCAGGTCGTCCGCGAGCTGGCGCTGGTCTTCATCTGCCAAATCGTGCACAGTGAGGCGAACATGGGAGCCGGAACCAGGGGAGCGGTGCAGGGCAAATTCGTCTTCCGTACGCGCGAGCCAGCCACGCTTCATCAGTTCGCGCACGACGGCGTCGGCCGAAACGCCGGTATCGACCCACAAACTGATGGCCGATAGCGCCGGAGCCGCGATACCGCGCGCGGTCAGCAAGCTCGCAAACGCGGCATTGCGTGCGGCGTAGTGCTTCGCCGCGTCGGCGACGAGCGCTTGCGCTGTGGGCGAGGTGAGCTGACTCAGCGTGAGCCGCTGCAGAATGTGGCTCACCCACGTGGTTCCGGGGCTCAACCGCATCGCGAGACGCGACTGGGTGTGCGGGTCGGTGGCAACGATCGCCAAGCCCATGTCGGGGCCCAAGAACTTCGACACTGACCGCACCAGGGCGAACCGCTGATGTTCTGGTCCGATGATGCTCTGCGGGGCTTGCGGCGCCAACATCGAGAAGTGATCGTCTTCAATCACGAGAACGTACGGGTGCTCGGCAAGAATGGCGCGAAGCTCGGCCGCGCGCGACGGCGTCATTGTCACGCCCGTCGGGTTTTGCGCACGGGGCGTCGTGACGATGGCACGTACGCCGGCATCGAGTGCCGCGCGCAGACCGCTAGGAGTAATGCCTTCCGCGTCAACCGCCATGCCGACAGCACGATAGCCGCCGAGCTTTACGGTGTGGATGCTGGCAAGAAAGCACGGGTCTTCGAGGCCGACGGCGTCATCACGCACGAGCGCACCGGCGAGGAGTCGCTCGATTGCGTCAACCGCACCGCTCGTCACCGTGATGGCGATATCGCTGGGCGCAAGATCAGGAGTGCACCACTGCCGCGCCCACTGTTCGAGGTCGGTGTCGATCGTCGGTTCGCCATACATCACCGGGCGGTCGGCCAGCGCCGCGAGCGCGGGAGCGAGCGGCGGAATGAGCGTGGGGTCAGGGTTGCCGGACCCCACATCGCGCAGCACGGTGCCATGCGCGTAGCCGTCTTGCGGAGAGTGAGCGGAACCATTGACGCGCGTGCCAGCGCGGCCGGCTGATGTCGTGACGCCGGCTTGCGAGAGTAGGCGGTAAGCCGCCACCGCGGTGTTGCGGTTAACGCCGAGCTGATCGGCCAGTGCGCGTACCGGGGGCAGCATCGTGCCAGGGGTGAGCGTGCCGCGATCCACGAGGGCGCGCACGCTTTCGGCGATCTCGGCGGCCGTGGTTCCTTCAATGTGTTGCGTCATATTTACTCACCTCCACTCTATGGTGCTCACGCGTGCTACTTTATGGCATAGGTCAAATTAATCATTGACATATCTTCTGTTCTAGGAGCCCGGAATGACTGAATCTACTACCGCCACGACGCGCGTCAAGCGCGGCCTCGCAGACATGTTGAAGGGTGGCGTCATCATGGATGTCGTCACCGCTGAGCAAGCGCGCATCGCCGAAGACGCTGGCGCCGTTGCCGTCATGGCGCTGGAGCGCGTGCCCGCAGACATTCGTGCCCAGGGTGGCGTTGCGCGCATGAGTGACCCTGACCTGATCGATGGCATCAAGGCTGCCGTGTCGATTCCGGTCATGGCGAAGGCTCGTATTGGCCACTTCGTCGAGGCGCAGGTTCTCGGTGCGCTTGGCGTCGACTACATCGACGAGTCTGAAGTGCTGTCGCCCGCTGACTACATCAACCACATCGATAAGTGGAACCACGAGATCCCGTTCGTTTGTGGTGCGACCAACCTCGGCGAAGCCCTGCGCCGCATCACCGAAGGCGCCGCAATGATCCGCTCCAAGGGTGAAGCAGGCACGGGTGACGTATCGGAGGCCACGAAGCACATTCGCACAATCAAGGCGGAGATCAACGCGCTGCGCGCCAAGACGAAGGACGAACTCTACGTCGCTGCCAAGGAGCTGCAGGCTCCGTACGACCTCGTCGCCGAGGTTGCCGCCACCGGCCAGCTTCCCGTCGTGCTCTTCGTTGCCGGTGGCGTTGCGACGCCTGCTGACGCGGCCATGATGATGCAACTCGGCGCTGACGGCGTGTTTGTTGGGTCCGGCATCTTCAAGTCCGGCAACCCGGCAGCACGTGCAGCGGCCATCGTGAAGGCGACGACCTACTTCGATGACCCGCACGTTATCGCCGATGTTTCGCGCGGTCTGGGCGAAGCAATGGTTGGTATCAACGTTGCCGACCTCGCCGCCCCGCACCGTCTCGCAGAGCGCGGCTGGTAAGTATGATCGTCGGTGTGCTCGCCCTCCAGGGCGGAGTCAGCGAGCACATCGCGATGCTCGAACACCTCGCGGTACCGTCACGCGCCGTGCGCCGTACTGAGGATCTCGACGGGATTGATGGGCTGATTCTGCCGGGAGGCGAGTCCGGTGTGATCGATCGTCTGACCCGACTCTTTGGGCTGCGCGAGCCGCTGCGGGCAGCGATCGGCGCGGGCTTACCGGTGCTTGGCACGTGCGCCGGGCTCATCATGCTGGCTGATCGCATTACCGGCGCAGCGCCCGGGCAACAAACCCTCGGTGGGCTTGACGTCACGGTCGAACGCAACGCCTTCGGCTCACAGCGTGACTCGTTCGACACCACCGTCGACGTCGCTGGCATCGGCGCGATCGACGCCTCCTTCATTCGGGCCCCGATTGTTACGGAGGTGGGGGAGGGTGTCGACGTCATCGCCACGCTGCCAGACGGCCGCATCGTCGGCGTACATGATGGCCACCGCATCGGTGTTTCGTTTCACCCAGAAGTATCTGGTGACCCGCGTTTACATGAGGCATTTGTGCGCTTAATCGCCGAGATCCGGCGACGATGACGATCTACGCGTAAACTGAGTGGCGCAAAACACGAGCGGAGACATATGTCAGGGCATTCCAAATGGGCAACCACGAAGCACAAGAAGGCCGTCATCGACGCGCGTCGCGCGAAGTCGTGGGCAAAGCTCATCAAGAACATCGAGGTTGCAGCGAAGCTCGGCGGCGCCGACCTCGCCGGTAACCCCACGCTCTTTGACGCCGTCCTCAAGGCGAAGAAGACGTCGGTTCCGAAAGACAACATCGACCGTGCCATCAAGCGTGGCGCTGGTATCGGTGGCGAGGCTGTTGAGTACACCTCGATCATGTACGAAGCGTACGGCCCCAACGGCGTCGCGCTCATGGTCGAGTGTCTCACCGACAACAAGAACCGCGCAGCGGCAGAAGTCCGTACGGCTCTCAGCCGCAACGGCGGCACGCTCGCAGACCCTGGTTCCGTCGCCTACAACTTCGCACGCAAGGGTGTCATCGAAGTTCCGATTGAAGGCACCACCGAAGACGACGTCATGATGGTAGCGCTCGAGGCTGGAGCCGAAGAGATCACCAACGAGGGCGAAACCTTCGAGGTCATCACCGAGCCTGGCGATCTCATTGCTACGCGTACCGCGCTGCAGGAGGCAGGTATCGAGTACGACAGTGCAGAAGCGCAGTTCGTGCCGAACCTCAAGGTCGAAGTTGATGCGGAGACCGCGCGTAAGATCTTCCGTCTCATCGACGCACTGGAAGACAGCGAAGACGTGCAGAACGTCTACGCGAACTTCGACCTGACCCCCGAGGTGCAGGCTGAGCTCGAGGCTGAAGACGAGTAGTCTCAGCGCGCCCCGCGCTTAACGTCGGAGTGCTCACATACCGTTGATGTGTGAGCACTCTGCGCGTTTTGGGGATCGACCCCGGCCTGACCCGGTGTGGCGTCGGCGTGGTCGATGTCAATCCCAATCGCACGGCATCACTCGTGCACGTGGGCGTTATTCGGTCATCACCCGACGACGAGCCGGGCGTGCGCCTGGCGTTGATCGCCCAGGGGATACGCGGCGTACTCGATGAGTTTTCTCCTGAAGCCGTCGCCGTGGAGCGCGTCTTTGCGCAGCACAACAAGTCCACCGTCATGGCAACGGCGCAAGCGTCTGGCGTCGCGTTGATGCTCGCGGCTGAACGAGGCATTCCCACCGCGACGCACACGCCGAGCGAAGTGAAGGCTGCCGTCACCGGCTACGGCAATGCCGAGAAGCTTCAGGTGCAGACGATGGTGGCGCGAGTCTTGCGTCTTGATGAGTTGCCGAAGCCAGCCGATGCTGCTGACGCGCTCGCCCTGGCACTCTGCCACGCGTGGCGTCGCGGTCCGGTCGTTGCTGCGGCGAGTGGGGGATTGACGCCCGCTCAGCGCGCGTGGGCCGATGCGGAGCGCCGCTCGCGTCGCGCCTGAACGCAATCGATGACTTTCGGAGTGTTGTCGAACATAACTACGATCCGCGCGTAGGGTGGAACCATGATCTCTTCTCTTCGTGGCCCCGTACTCCATGCGGCGCTCGACAGCGTCATCATCGATGTGGGTGGCGTGGGCTTCACCGTCGCGGTGCCGCCGGATGTCGCCCGTACGGCGCGCGTCGGCGACGTTTTGGTGCTGCACACGCACCTGGTGGTTCGCGAAGATGCGCTGAGTCTCTACGGCTTTCTGGAGCGCGAAGAACTTGGGGTTTTCGTCATCCTTATTTCGGTGACTGGGGTCGGCCCGAAATCGGCACTGGGCGTGTTGTCGACGTTGACCGCCGACCAGATCGCCCAGGCTGTTGCCGACGACGACGATAAGCCGTTCCGCAAAGTTTCCGGTATTGGGCCAAAGACAGCGAAGCTCATCGTGGTGCAACTGGCCGGCAAGATCGCACCGCCGGTTGCTGGTGCTGTGGTTTCTGGAGCGGTCGCGCCGGCTGTCGCCGAGCAGGTCACGGCGGCTCTCGCGGGCCTCGGCTGGAACGAACGTCTCGCCGCCGACGCTGTTGCTACCGTGGCAGCCGACGCTACCGAAGCTGAGCGCGCCAGCGTTCAGGCACTGTTGCGCCGGGCACTTGCCACACTCGGACCACAGGGGAGCCGATGAGCGACGATATCAGTCCGGTCTCGCCTGCGGCGCAAGACGACACTGAGCTTGCCATTGAAGGCGCGTTGCGTCCGGCATCACTCGATGACTTCATCGGCCAGCACAAAGTGCGCGGTCAACTCGAGCTACTTCTTGAAGCCGCCCGCATCCAAAACCGCACGCCCGATCACATTTTGCTGTCGGGCCCTCCTGGGCTTGGCAAGACGACGCTCGCGATGATCGTCGCGCACGAATCAAACCGGCCGCTACGACTGTCATCCGGCCCCGCAATTCAGCACGCTGGCGACTTGGCTGCACTGCTGTCGAGCCTTATGCCGGGGGAGGTGCTCTTCATCGACGAGATTCACCGCATGGCGCGCTCGGCGGAAGAAATGCTCTACCTCGCGATGGAAGACTTTCGCATCGACATCATGGTGGGTAAGGGAGCCGGTGCCACGAGCATTCCGCTGGAACTTGCGCCGTTCACCCTCGTTGGCGCCACGACGCGATCCGGCATGCTCCCGAACCCCCTACGCGATCGTTTCGGATTCACCGCGCACCTTGAGTACTACGATGCGTCCGAGCTCGAGCAGGTAGTGGAGCGCTCGTCGCTCGTCATCGGCGTGGGCCTGGGGCCAGAGGCTCGCGGTGAGATTGCACGACGCTCACGTGGCACCCCGCGAATTGCGAACCGGTTGCTCCGCCGCGTGCGCGACTACCTGTTGGTACACCGTGTCGACTCAGACCTCGAGGCCGTCTCGGCAGCACTTGATCTCTATGACGTCGACGCCATCGGGCTTGACCGCCTTGACCGCACAGTTCTGGAAGCGCTCGTGCGTAAATTCCGGGGCGGCCCGGTCGGACTCTCGACGCTCGCGGTTGCGGTAGGTGAAGAAGCCGATACGGTTGAGAGTGTGGTTGAGCCATACCTGGTGCGAATCGGGTTCATGGGTCGCACACCGCGAGGACGAATCGCGATGCCCGAAGCGTACGCTCACCTCGGAATCCCTCATTCCGACGGTGCCTTCCGTTTCGATGATTTATAATCGCTGAAGGTTTCTCACTACCCTTTAAAGCCCGAAAGGCACAATTTCTGATGCAAGATCCCAGCGGCATGATTCTGCTCGTCCTCGCGGGCGCGCTCCTCGTCTTCATGATGTTCAACTCGCGTAAGCGCATGAAGAAGATGAAGGAAGAGCAGGAAGCCAAGCAGAGCCAGACGGTTCCCGGCGCTGAGGTTCTTCTTCAGAGCGGTATTTACGGCACCATCGTGAGCTACAACCCCGAAGATCTCGACGCTCCGGCCGAGGTTGAGATTGCTCCCGGCGTCGTAATCAAGGCGCACAGCCAGGCGATCCTGCGCATTGTTGAGCCGATCGAGCAGGAAGAGTCTTTCGACGCGCCTGCCAACGAGAGCATCAACGACGAGCCGAACATCGAGTCAGCCGAAGAAACGCGTCGTCGTCTCGACAACAACGGCTAAGACCTCACAGTGACCGCGCGCTCAGCGATGAGCGCCTGTGTAGAAAGCTGACCATTCGTGGCCACATCAACTCCAGTCCGGCATGCCTGGCGTGCCCTCACCGGACTCATCGCCGTCATCGCGGTTCTTTTCGGCGTCAATGCTTTGGGCGTGCACGTGTTCGAGAAGAGCTCATGGACTCCCGAGCTCGCGCTCGACCTTCAGGGCGGCACCCAGATCACCCTGTCGGCGCAGACCGAAGATGGCGCTAACCCGTCGCCGGAGCAGCTGCAGCAGGCGGTCGGCATCATCCGCCAGCGTGTTGACGCGTCGGGTGTCTCGGAGTCCGAGATCCTCACCGAGGGTGGCCGCAACATCGTCGTGCAGGTTCCCGGAACCATTGACCAGGAGACGAGTGACCGTCTCGAGGCGAGCGCACAGATGACGCTGCGCCCGGTGCTGGTGGCATCGCAGGGTGCAAACACCTTCATCGGTGAAGACGGCACGGAGACCCCGTACCCGTGGCCGACGCAGTCGCTGGCGGCAACGCCCGCTGCGGAACCGACGAACGCTTCTGACCTCAACTGGGTCACCGAGAAGCTCGCTGCCGAGTTCAACGCGTTTGACTGTGCTGCGCCGCAGGAAGACCCTTCGAAGGCTGATCCTGACGCGGCCATGATTGCTTGTGACGCCGACGGCTTCACGAAGTACATCCTCGGTCCGGTCGAACTCGATGGCTCGCACATTGACGACGCCACGAACGGCTACGACCAGCAGCGTGCGCAGTGGCTCGTTCAGCTCGACTTCGACGACGAGGGCACGAAGATCTTTGCTGAGATCAGCAAGCGCCTCGTGACGATGACGGGCTCGCAGCGTCAGTTTGCCTTCGTGCTTGACGGTCTCGTCATTTCCGCACCGGAAATGCAGGCTCAGATTCTCGACGGTCGTCCGTCGATCTCTGGCCCGACGTTGGACGCTGAGGGAACCAAGGCGCTCGCTGAGCAGCTGAAGTTTGGTGCTCTGCCGCTGAGCTTCGTTACGGAGTCGAACTCGCAGATCTCGGCAACGCTGGGTACCCAGCAGCTGCAGATCGGTCTGATTGCCGCGCTTATTGGTCTCGCTCTCGTTGCCCTGTACTCGTTGCTCTCGTACCGCGCACTCGGTGTCGTGATCATCGCGTCCCTCGCCGTCATGGCGGTCATCACCTACGTGACGCTGTGTATTTTGGCGTGGCGCATGGGCTTCCGTCTGTCGCTCGCCGGTGTGGCCGGTTTGATCGTGACCATTGGTTTCACGGCCGACTCGTTCATCGTGTACTTCGAACGTATTCGAGACGAACTTCGTGATGGCAAGTCGGTTACTCACGCTGTTGAAGACGGTTGGGACCGCGCGAAGCGCACCATCTACATCTCGAAGTCGGTCAACGTTCTGGCAGCTGTCGTGCTCTATGTGCTGGCAGACTCGTCTGTCAAGGGCTTCGCATTCACGCTGGGTCTGACCACCGTCATCGACGTGCTGATCTTCATCCTGTTCACGCACCCGGTCATGCAGCTGCTGGCTCGCACCCGATTCTTCGGCGCAGGCCACCCGCTGTCGGGTATGAACCCGGACGCACTCGGTGCTGTCTACCGTGAGCGTGCGCAGTTCAAGTCACTGCCGACCGCGGCCCCGAGCCGTGGCAAGAGCGCGAAGGATCTCAAGAGCCGCGGCGAAGCGCAGCGCCGTCAGACGATCGCAGAACGCAAGGCTGCGGAGGCTGCTGTCGCCCGAAATGCCACCACGACGAAAGAAAGGAATGAAGACTAATGGGTGCAATGAGTCAGCTCGGTAATGACCTGTACACCGGTGAACGCTCCGTTCCCTTCGTGCAGAAGCGCAAGCTCTGGTTTGTGATTGCGCTCTCACTGGTGATCGCTTCGATCGCCGTGCTCTTCATCCGCGTTCCGCAGTTCTCGATTGAGTTCACCGGCGGATCCCAGTTCACTGTTTCCGGCGCGACAACGGCTGATGATTCGATTCAGGCGCAGGCGGACGCGCGCGACGCTGTCATCAGCGTGGTGCCTGAGGCGACGACGAAGGTCACCACGATCGGTGGCACCGATATCCGAGTGCAAACGTCGCAGATGTCGCAGGAAGACACCCGTTCGGTGTCTGCCGCTCTAGCTGACACGTTCGGCGTCGACGAAAGCAAGGCGGTCACGGCAAGCTTCGTCGGTCCGTCATGGGGTGCTGACGTCACGAAGCAGTCGCTGTGGGGCTTGGGTGTCTTCCTTGCACTCGCCTTCCTGATCCTGGCGATCTACTTCCGCACGTGGAAGATGTCGCTCGCTGCCATCATCGGTCTCGTGGATGTGCTGATCATCACGCTGGGCGTTTACGCCGCGTTTGGCTTCGAGATCTCGCCGGCAGCCGTCATCGGCTTCCTGACGATCCTCGGCTACTCGCTGTACGACACCACCGTCGTCTTCGACAAGATTCGCGAAACCACGTGGGAACAGGGCTCGGCCTCGACCCGCACGTTTGGTGAATCGGTCAACCTCGGTGTGAACCAGACGCTGATTCGCTCGATCAACACCTCGATCGTGGCCGTGCTCCCGGTCGGTGCGATCCTCATCATTGGTGCCATGTGGATGGGCGCGCAGACGCTCAGTGACATTTCGCTGTCGATCACCGTCGGTATCATCGTGGCCGCATACTCCACGCTGTTTGTCGCGGCACCGCTGTACTCGTGGTTGCGTGAGTCGGAACCAGAGATTCAGCGTCACGACGCCAAGGTCCTCGCGGCTCGCGAAGCGGCCTAAGACGCGCGCAGGCCAGGCCTGCGCATATGATGAGCTGACAGACCGGGGGAGGAGGATTCATGTCTGACACGCTTCCTCCTGCCCCCGGCAATCACTCCAGCCTGCGCTGGATGGTTCCGCGTATCTTCTCGCGTTCAGTGCGCCGTGACGACCTGGAGCACTTGCTTCGGACTGTCCGTTCGCACCACCCGCGCGGTGACCTCACGATCATCGAGCGCGCGTACGAAGTCGCGTCGGAAAAGCACGATGGTCAAAAGCGCCAGAGCGGTGAGCCGTACATCACGCACCCGGTCGCTGTTGCGCAGATCCTTGCTGAAATCGGCCTCGGCCCGCGCGCTATTGCTGCGGCACTCCTGCACGACACCGTCGAAGACACCGGCTACGCGCTCGAAGAGCTGCAGGCAGAGTTCGGCGATGAGGTTGCCCTTCTTGTCGATGGCGTAACCAAGCTCGACAAGGTCAAGTACGGCGAGAGCGCCCAGGCCGAGACCGTACGCAAAATGATCATCGCAATGTCGAAAGACATTCGTGTGCTGATGATCAAGTTGGCCGACCGCCTGCATAACGCGCGCACGTGGGGCTTCGTTCCCACGGAGAAGGCAGCGAAGAAGGCGACGGAGACCCTCGAGATCTATGCTCCGCTGGCGCACCGTCTTGGTATCCAAACGGTCAAGAGCGAGCTCGAAGACCTGTCTTTCGCGGTGTTGCACCCGAAGATGTACGCCGAGATCGAATCCCTCGTCAAGCAGCGCACGCCGCAACGCGAGCAGTACGTCAAGAGCGTTATCTCAGCCGTTGAAGAAGACCTGCGCGCTCAGCGCATCAAGGGCAAGGTCGCGGGTCGCCCGAAGCAGTTGTACTCGGTCTATCAGAAGATGATCGTGCGCGGCCGCTCGTTCGATGACATTTATGACCTCATCGGCATTCGCGTGCTGGTGCCCACCGTGCGCGATTGCTACGCAGTTCTCGGTGCCTTACACGCGCGCTGGACGCCGCTGCCCGGCCGGTTCAAGGACTACATCGCAACACCCAAGTTCAACCTCTATCAGTCGCTGCATACGACCGTTATTGGGCCCGGCGGACGCACGGTTGAGCTGCAGATTCGTACCTACGAAATGCACCAGCAAGCTGAGTACGGTGTGGCTGCACACTGGGCGTACAAAGAGCGCATGGCGGGCAACCGCCCGGACAGCAAGTCGACTGACGCCGACCTGGCATGGGTCGCGCGCATTTCCGACTGGGGTGCCGAAACGGCTGACCCGGGCGAGTTCCTTGACTCGTTGCGCTTTGAGATTGGCGCGAAAGAAGTCTACGTCTTCACGCCGAAGGGCCGCGTTATTGGTCTGCCGAGCGGTGCGACCCCCGTGGACTTCGCGTACGCCGTGCACACCGAGATTGGCCACCGAACGATGGGCGCCAAGGTAAATGGCCGCCTCGTGCCCTTGGAAACCAAGCTCAACTCCGGTGAGATCGTCGAAGTCTTCACGTCGAAGAACCCGGATGCCGGCCCCAGCCAAGATTGGCTGAACTTCGTTGCGTCAACGCGTGCACGCAACAAGATTCGTGGCTGGTTCACGAAGGAACGGCGCGAAGAAGCCATCGAACAGGGTAAAGATGCGATCGCCCGCGCGATGCGTCGTCAAAACCTGCCGCTGCAGCGCCTCATGAACCAAGACTCGTTCTTGGAAGTCGCCCTGCAGATGCGGTACGAAGACGTCTCGGCGTTGTACGCCGCCGTCGGCGAGGGCCACATTTCCACGCAGTCCGTGCTTGAAAAGGTCGCCGCGATTGTCAACGCCGACGACACGACAACGGGGCCGATCGAAATCCCGACGGTCGGGAAATCGCGTGCACCTCGCAACGGCGACTCCGGCATTCTTGTGCGTGGAGCCCCCGATATTCTGGTGAAGCTTGCGAAGTGCTGCACGCCGGTGCCGGGCGATGCGATCGTCGGTTTCGTGACGCGCGGTAGCGGCGTGAGCGTGCACCGTGCAGACTGCAACAACGTCGCCGCCCTCAAGCAAGACAAGGATCGCCTCATCGAGGTGGACTGGGCGCCGACGACGAAGAGCGTCTTCATGGTGCAGATTCAGGTTGAAGCCCTCGACCGCTCTGGCCTGTTGTCTGACGTCACGAGCGTGCTCTCAGAGCACCACGTGAACATTCTGTCGGCGACGGTGCAGACCACGACCGACCGGTTGGCGCTCAGCCGCTTTGTCTTCGAGATGGGTGACACCGTTCACCTCGACCGCGTTCTCAACGCAGTGCGTCGCATTGACGCGGTGTACGACGTTTACCGCGTCACGCAGTCGTAGTCGGGCCCGCGTCCAGGCGCTCCAAGAGCGCGATTGCTTTCGGAACGCCTGGCAGTCGCGTGTGGTGCAGACACCACGCCAGACCCTCAACGACCGCCGTGCGATGATTGAACGCCATCAGCGTGATCACCGCGAGATCGCGGGCACGCGCGAGGTCAGCGACGGTGCGCGCGATGGTCGTGACCGCGACATCACCAAACCACACGAGGTCGTCGGTGCCGACAAAGCCGTCCCGATAGACAACACGGGCGCGCGGCGCGGCATTGACCCGATGCTCGGTGGCTCGCTGCACGGTCAGAACTGTCGGACACTCGGCATGCGCGCCCCACACCCACGCTGCCAGCGCATGCGTAGCGGCCAACGTGGGGGCGAGCGCCGGTGCTAGTGACCGCGCGCGTAACCACGGCGTCTCCGGTGCGTCGGTCGGCACGTAGCCCTCGCCGAGTGCGACAACGTCGCCATCGAGCGCGGCAGCGCTGAGCTCTGCGAGCGAGAGCGCATCTCCCGGAAACCTCACGGCATGACTCATGCCTCCAGTGTCCCCCTCGCGCGGATGCCGCCTCGTGGTTCCGTCACATTCTGTGGAGAAATGGAACCATAACGTCGGTGGTGGAAAAAAGTGAAGGGGTGCCGCGCTGAGCGCGACACCCCTTCGAATCAGAAAACGACTTAGGCGCCGAGCGCCTTCAGCCATGCACGACGTGCGTCGAGAGCCTCCTGGGCTACCTTGACAGCCTTCGCGTTGCCAGCCTTCTCAGCGGCAGCGAGGTCTGCCTCGAGCTTCTCGATAGCGTCAAGCAACTGACGGCTCATGCCATCGGCGCGAGCCTGCGTCTCCGGGTTGTTCTTCTTCCAGTCGACGTCTTCGCGCGAGCGCAGTGCCTGCTCGATCTTGCGCATTTCGTCGTCGAGCTGGCGCTCCTTGTCGCGCGGGAAGATGCGACCAACCTCGTCCCAGCGACGCTGGATACCGGTCAGCAGCTGGCGAGCCTTGCGCAGGTCAGCCTCGTCGGCGACAGCGGCGGCCTCAACCAGGAGAGCCTTGCGGGCCTCGATGAGCGGCAGCGACTCTGCCTGCTCAGCGGCGTCGCGCTCTGAGCGCGCGGAGTACAGCGCGTCACCGGCCGCCTTGAAACGTGCCCACAGCGCGTCGTCGACCTTACGGCCGGCGCGACCCGAAGCCTTCCACTCGTCAAGCAGCGAGCGGTATGCGGCGATACCCTCTTCGCCTCGCGAAGCGAGAGCCTCAGCGCGCTCAACGAGCTTCGTCTTCGTCTGGCGAGCACCCTTGTGGGTCTCGTCCAGCTGCGCGAAGAATTCGCGACGGTGACGCTCAACGGTGCTTCGGGCGTTGCGGAAACGCTTCCACAGTTCGTTCGCGGTGTTCTTCGGCAGACGCGGACCGGTCTGCTGGTGTGCCTGCCACGCGTCGAAGAGCGCGGAGAGGTCTGCGGATGCGACCTTCCATTGCACCGTCTTCGGGTCACGAGCGGCGAGGGCTTCGGCCTTCTCAACCAGCACGGTGCGCTCGGCGATCGCGGCGTCAACCGCTTCGCGCTGGGCGCGCTGTTCTTCTTCGGTTGCGGCACTCAGCGTCTCGGTGAGCGCGGCGACGCGCTTCGTGAGACCGGCAAGGTCGCCAACGGCGGCAGCGCCATCGAGTTCCTTGCTGACGTGGCCAGCCTGCTGTGCAAGGTCGGCTGCGGATGCACCGCCACTACGGCGCTGCTCCAGAATGCGAACCTTGAACTCCAGCTCCTCAAACTTGCGTACGAAGTAGGCGAGAGCCTCGTCGGGCGTGCCGTCCGGGTATTCGCCGACAACGCGCCATTCGCTACCTTCGCGCACCGAAACCACGCCGGCTTCGTCAACGCGACCCCACGGTTCCGCGGGAGCGGCAGGAACTGCGGGCTTTGCCGGGGCCTTGGGCACCGGTCGCGGCATGGGTGCGGGCTTCGGCGTAGCAGCCGGAGCGGGCGTGGCAGCCGGGGCCTCAGCAGCCGGAGTCTCCTCGGCGGGAGTCTCGTCTGCCGCAGGCTTCGGCGCGGAAGTATCTTCGTTCTGCGTCTGCTCGACAGCACCGTCGTTTGTCGTCACCTCCTGCTCGGGGGTTTCGACAGTTTCAGCGGCGACCTCGGCGGTCGTTACTTCTTCGTTGGTGGGCTCTGTGCTCGACACGTGATTCTCCTGACGCGGCGGCCGCCGTGGTGGAGTGGAAAGGACAGCAACAGCCTAGTACGCACCGCAGAGTTCAGTTCAACCCTCTTCCAAAACGACACCGGGTGTGTTACCTGGTGGGGGAGAGTGGAACCTGGTGGCTCGGCGGCAAGACGCCGAGCGTCGGAGGTCGCCGATAGCATGAGGGTATGACCACGTCGGCTGCGCTTCACCAGGGCCAAACTCCGCTTGCCGTGAGAATGCGCCCGACATCTCTTGAAGAGGTCGCCGGTCAGCAACACTTGTTGCGCCCGGGCTCGCCGCTCGTCAAGCTCGCTGATCGTGATGCCGCACCCGGTGCCGTCTCCGTGATCTTGTGGGGGCCTCCCGGCACCGGCAAGACCACCCTCGCGCAGGCTATCGCCCGATCCAGTGGCAGGCGCTTCGTTGAGCTGAGCGCCATTACCGCGGGCGTAAAAGACGTGCGTGAGGTCATGCAAGATGCCATGACCCAGCGCGACCTGTACGGCGCGAGCACGATTCTGTTTCTCGATGAGATTCACCGCTTCACGAAGGCTCAGCAAGACGCCCTCCTGCCGGGCGTTGAAAACGGTTGGATCATTCTGATCGCGGCGACGACGGAGAACCCCTCATTCTCGGTGATTTCGCCGTTGCTTTCTCGTTCGCTGCTGCTGACCCTGGCACCGCTCACCGATGAAGACCTCACGATTCTGGTCGAGCGCGCCGTTGCCGACGTGCGCGGGCTGAACGGCAAGGTCGCGGTGGAGCCCGAAGCACTGCACGCGCTCGTGTACCTCGCGTCGGGGGACGCCCGTCGTGCCCTCACCGCGCTGGAGGCCGCCGCCGTCGTTGCAGGCGATGACAACGGCGAAGGCACCATCACAGCCGAGCATGTTTCTCAGGCCGTCGACCGCGCCCTCCTACGGTACGACCGTCAGGGTGACGAACACTACGACGTTGTGAGTGCGTTCATAAAGTCGATCCGTGGTTCCGACGTCGACGCGGCCATCCACTACCTGGCGCGCATGATCGAGGCGGGCGAAGACCCACGCTTCATTGCCCGACGACTCGTCATCTCGGCGGCAGAAGATATTGGGCTTGCTGACCCGCAAGCGCTCGTTATTGCTGTTGCAGCTGCCGACGCTGTTGCCTTCATTGGAATGCCGGAGGGGCGCATCCCGCTCGCCGAGGCGACTGCGTATCTTGCGACGACCGCCAAGTCGAATGCCGCTTACGTCGCGATCGACGCGGCAATCGCCGATGTGCGCGCCGGCGGGTTCGGTCGCGTACCCAAACCGATAAGAGACGCGCACTACGCCGGTGCAAAGCGTCTCGGCCACGGCAAGGGCTATAAATATCCGCACGACAACGAAGTGGGTGTCGTGTCGCAGCAGTACCTGCCTGACGAGCTCGTCGGTAGGCGCTACTACGAGCCCAAGAATCTTGGCGCCGAACGTGACGTCGCCGCTCGCCTCGAGCGCATTCGCCGCATCCTCGAAGGCTGACACGGCGCGCCCAGCAGTACCCCTGGTTCCGCACAGCCACTGCAGTTTTTACCCCCGCGGCCTCTCAGACTCGCTTCTCCCTATCTGGTAGCATTGACGCGGCTCGAACCAAGTTTTCGAGCATCCCCTTTCTCTTTATCACCACTGTGAGCGCCCCGGCGTGCGCATTCAGCGGGCGAGAAAGCGGGGATACGCCCGTGAGTCATGAACGACGTGACCACGTCAGAAAGGAAGGGCCTTCGTGTCGACGAAGTCTCGTACCCGTAGCAAGGCGCGCCTGTCGCGCTCGCTCGGAATCCCGCTTACCCCCAAGGCTGCACGCATTCTCGAAAAGCGCGCATACGGCCCCGGTGAGCACGGCCGCACCAAGCGCAAGGCAGACAGCGACTACGCTGTTCGTCTTCGCGAGAAGCAGCGTCTTCGCGCCCAGTACGGCATTCGCGAGAAGCAGCTCCGCATTGCATTCAACGAGGCTCGCCGCGTTGACGGTCTGACCGGTGAAAACCTGGTCGAGATCCTCGAGGTGCGTCTTGACGCTCTCGTGCTGCGTGCAGGTTTCGCTCGCACCACGGCACAGGCACGTCAGCTCGTCGTGCACCGCCACATCCTCGTTGACGGCCAGCTGGTTGACCGCCCGTCCTTCCGCGTGAAGCCGGGTCAGCTCATCCACGTCAAGGAGAAGAGCGAAGCTCTTGAGCCGTTCCAGGTTGCAGCAGCCGGCGGACACGCCGACGTTCTGCCCCCGGTTCCCGGTTACCTCGAGGTTCAGCTCGACAAGCTTCAGGCACGCCTTGTGCGCGCTCCGAAGCGCGCAGAGGTCCCCGTGACCTGTGAAGTTCAGCTCGTCGTCGAGTACTACGCAGCTCGCTAATCACAGCGCTTTTGGAGAGGCGTCGGGAATACCCGGCGCCTCTTCGCGTCTACGATGGAGATGCACGCGCGTGAAGCGCCCGACGACGAGGAATACGACATGAAGAACCTGCGGTGGTTCACGCTGGGCATCATCGGCGGCTTGATCGCGGCTCACCTGATTAATAAAGATCCGCGTGGCCACGAACTGTTCGAACAGGTCGATGCCCGCATCACCGAGTTCACCGATCGCATGTCTGACGCGTACCGTGACCAGCAGAGCACGCTTCACGCCATTGCCTCCGACGTCTCTGCCTCTGTCGCGAACGCGTCCAGCGTTCAGCAGACCAACTGATTCACCGAGCTTCACGCTCTATAAGGAACGACTCCCCACGTTATGAAGACCGCGGACATCGCACAGCGTTATCTGAACTACTTCGAGAAGAACGACCACACCATCGTGCCGTCGGCGTCGCTGGTCAGCGATGACCCGTCGATTCTGTTCACGATTGCGGGCATGGTTCCGTTCATCCCGTATCTCACCGGCGTGGTTCCGGCGCCGTACGCGCGCGCCGCCGACGTGCAGAAGTGCATCCGCACCAACGACATTGAAGAGGTGGGTAAAACCGCCCGCCACGGCACGTTCTTCCAGATGCTCGGCAACTGGTCGTTCGGCGACTACTTCAAGGAAGAGGCCATCCGCATGGCGTGGGGTCTGCTGACGACCCCCGAAGCTGAGGGCGGCCTCGGCTTCAACCCCGAAGACCTCTGGGTCACCGTTTTCGAGTCTGACGACGAAGCTGCCGAACTGTGGCAGAAGGTTGCGGGGCTTCCGATCGAGCGTATTCAGCGCCTCGGCGCCGAAGACAACTACTGGCACACCGGTCAGCCCGGCCCGGCTGGCCCCTGCTCCGAGATTTACTACGACCGCGGTCCTGCCTACGGCAAGGAGGGCGGCCCGGCTGTTGACGACAACCGCTTCCTCGAGATCTGGAACCTCGTGTTCATGCAGGATCTCATCGCCAACGTGCGCTCGAAGGTCGACTTCGACATCGTTGGTGAGCTGCCCAACAAGAACATCGACACCGGCATGGGTCTCGAGCGCGTTGCTTTCATCAAGCAGAACGTCGAGAACATGTACGAGATCGACCAGGTTCGCCCTGTCCTCGACAAGGCTGTTGAGCTCTCGGGCCGCGAGTACGGCGCCAACGCTGAAGACGACGTGCGCTTCCGCGTTATCGCCGACCACGTTCGTAGCGCCATGATGCTCCTCAGCGACGGTGTCACGCCGTCGAACGAGGGGCGCGGCTACATTCTGCGTCGCCTCATGCGCCGCACGATCCGCTCGATGCGCCTGCTCGGCGTTGAAGGCCCCACGTTCGCGCACCTGTTCGCCGCTTCGCGCGACGCGATGCAGGAGAGCTACCCGATCCTGGCCACCGATTGGGCTCGTATCGAGCGCTACGCACTCGGCGAAGAAGAGACATTCCTGCGCACACTGACCGCTGGTTCCGCGATTCTCGATGAGGCCATTGACGAAGCGAAGAAGGCTGGCGGAACCACGCTGGCGGGCCCCGAGGCATTCCTCCTTCACGACACCTACGGCTTCCCGATTGACTTGACGCTCGAGATCGCTGAAGAGGCGGGTATCACGGTTGACCGTGCCGCTTTTGACGAGCTCATGCTCGCGCAGCGCACCCGTGCGAAGGCTGACGCGAAGTCGCGTAAGCGCCAGATCGCTGACCTCACGGTGTACTCGGAGTTCCGCTCGCTCGGCGAGACGGTGTTCACCGGGTACAGCGACCTCGAGACGTCATCGCGGGTGCTCGGCATTCTCGTTGACGGTCTGCCCGTCACGGTTGCTCGTGCCGGCGACATCGCCGAAGTGATTCTCGCGGAGACCGCACTGTACGCCGAGTCTGGTGGCCAGGTGGCTGACAAAGGCACGATCATCGGTGACGGCTTTGAGCTCGAGGTCATCGACGTGCAGAAGCCCGTTCCTGGTCTCATCAGTCACACCGTCGAGGTGCTCACGGGTGAAGTCACGATTGACGCCGCCGCGACGACCGTCGTTGACGCTGCCAACCGTCGTGCAGCGCAGCAGGCGCACTCAGCAACGCACCTCGTGCACGCTGCTCTGCGCGACACGCTGGGCAAGACGGCAACGCAGGCGGGCTCGCTCAACCGCGCGGGCTACATGCGCTTCGACTTCGCATGGAACCAGGCGCTGAGCGCCGAAACCAAGACCGAAATCGAAGAGATCACGAACAACGCCGTGCAGGCCAACATGGAGGTCACCACGCGCATCATGTCGCTGGACGACGCCAAGGCTGCTGGAGCCATGGCGCTATTCGGCGAGAAGTACGGCGAAACCGTGCGCATGGTCGACATCGGTGGCCCGTGGTCGCGTGAGCTGTGCGCTGGTACGCACGTCTCGACGTCGGCTGAGATTGGTCTCGTGAGCCTCGTCGGTGAAGCATCGGTTGGTGCCTCGAACCGTCGCATCGAGGCACTCGTTGGTCAAGACGCTTTCCGTGAGCTGGCAGCGGAGCGCGCGCTCGTGAACGAGCTCACCGCATCGCTCAAGACGCCGCGCGACCAGCTGGCTGCCCGCATCGCTGAGCTCAGCGCCAACCTGAAGACCGCCGAGAAGAAGATTGCGGCGTTCGAGTCGCGTGCACTTGCCGACAAGGTGCCGAACCTCGTGGCCGGTGCTTTGACGCGCGATGGCTGGACGATTGTGGCTGAGAACCTCGGAACCGTCGGTTCGGCTGATGACGTGCGTGCCCTCGTGACGCTGGTGCGTGAGCGCCTCATGTCGCAGCAGGCTGTTGTCGCCCTTGCTGGTGTTGCCGGTGATCGCCCGGTTATCGTCGTCGCGACGACGGCTTCGGCTCGCGCCGCTGGTGCGCAGGCGGGCGCGCTCGTCAAGATCGCTTCGGGCGTTCTCGGCGGTGGCGGTGGCGGCAAGCCCGACATGGCGCAGGGCGGTGGCACAGACCCACAGGCGATCCCGGCCGCTCTTGACGCTGTCAGCCGAGCCGTAGGGGCCGCGTGAGCGAATTTCGTCGCGGCACCCGCATCGGAATCGATGTGGGTAAAGCACGCGTCGGGGTCGCGAAATGTGACCCCGACGGCATGCTGGCGACGCCGATCGAAACGGTTCCGCGCGATGAGCACGCGGTCGCCCGCGTGCGTGAAATCGCGGCCGACTACAGCACATTGGAGTACGTCATCGGCCTGCCGATGAATCTCCGCGGTGAAGAAACACCGTCGACGGCTGACGCGCGCGCATTTGCCGAAGAGCTCGCCCGCGGCGACATCCCGGTGCGGATGGTCGACGAGCGGCTGAGCACGGTCACGGCGCATTCGGCACTGCGTGCCTCTGGTCGCAACCAGAAGAACTCCCGTAGCATTGTCGATCAGGTCGCGGCCGTAGTCATTCTGCAGCAGGCCATCGACACCGAAAAGCGTTCAGGAACTACACCCGGGTTTCTGATCTCCTCTGAATCGGAGCCTGCGTCATGACGACTCCCACCAACGATGATCAGCCGCGCTCACGTCGTGAAATGCGTGAAGCGGCGGCTCACCAAGAAAACGTGGCGACCCCGGTACCCGTACCCCCCGAGACGGAACCCGCGGCGGCTCCTGCAGCCGTGGTTCCGACTGCGACTCCCGAGGCAGCAGTTGACCCCGCTGTTGCGCGTGAGGCCGCCGAACTCTTTCCCCGCCGGTCAGACGTATCGTCGTACGCGATGCGCACCGGAGCTGTACCCACTAACGCCGATGACGACGTGACGCCGGAGACCTCCTTGACCGACATTTTCGACGACGTGCGCGACATGCGCGAAGACCGCCCGAAGAAAAAGAAGCGCGCCGGCTGCATTGTCGCGCTCGTTGTTGTACTGGCCCTGCTCGGCGGACTAACCGCGGGCGGAATCTGGGTCTGGAACACGTACGGCGAGAAGATTCAAGACTTCCTCGGCACGGGCGAGCCTAAAGACTACGAAGCGGGTCTTGCCGAAGGCGAAGTGATGTTCACGATTCACCCTGGTGACGGCGGACTCCAGATTTCGTACGCCCTGCACGATGCGGGTGTAACGAAGACCGACGAGATCTTCTACGACTGGCTCCGCGAGAACCCGCCGACGCCGACCTTCTACCCGGGCACGTACCAGCTGCAGGAAAAGATGACGGCCGCGGCTGCCGCCGAGGTGCTTGGCAACGCTGAAAACAAGCTCTCGAACGCCGTACTGCTACGCGAAGGTGAGACCCTGCAGACGATTTTGCCGACGATCGCCGAGTCGCTGCAGATTCCGATTGAAGACCTGCAGGCGGCGACGGCTGACCCGTCGGTTTATGGCGTGTCGGCGCCGACCCTTGAGGGTTGGCTCTTTCCAGCGACGTACGACTTTAATGACGGTGTCACCGCGACAGACGTGATCACTGCGATGGTGAACCGCACCGTGCAGTCGCTTGATAACGCCGGTGTTCCGGTCGACGAACGTCAACGCATTTTGACGGTTGCCGCCATCATCCAGCGTGAAGCGGGTGCCGGTGACATGGGCAAGGTGGCTCAGGTGATCTACAACCGTCTCGGTCCGGACAACACGGAGACGTTCGGTCTGCTGCAGATGGACTCGACGGTCGCGTATGGCGTCGGCAAGTTGCACGACGGCGTCGTGGCAACGACGGACGAAGACCGCGCCAACGACAACCCCTACAACACCTACCTACACCCCGGACTCCCGGCAGGCCCCATCGCCAACAGCGGTGACGAAGCAATTGACGCAGCCATGCACCCCGAGCCGGGCCCCTGGTTCTACTTCGTGACAGTCAACCTGAACACGGGTGAGACGATCTTCTCGGAGACGTACGCGGAGCAGCTGGAGGCTGAAAAGGTGTGGCACGACTGGTGTGAAGAGAACCCCGACTCGGGCTGCTACGACTAATGGTCGCGCTGCAGGTTTGGGGAGACCCGATTGAACACAGCCGGTCACCGCTGCTTCACGCCGCGGCATACGCCGCGCTGGGGCTTGATTGGCAATACTCACGCCGCCAGGTCAGCGCCGCACGGTTTGATGCCGAACTGAGCGGCCTCGACGACTCGTACCGTGGTCTTTCGCTGACCATGCCGCTCAAGGAGGCGGCATTCGCGGCCGCCCAGTGGCGAGATGAGCGCGCGGAGCGCACCGGTTCGGTCAACACGCTGCTTCTCGGGCGCGGAACCGTGCGCGGATTCAACACCGACATTGGCGGCTTTCTCGGCGCCCTGCGCGAAAACGGCGTCACCGAAGTCTCGCGCGCTCGTATTGTCGGCGCCGGCGCCACGGCCGCTTCCGCCATGGTTGCGCTTGCTGAAGCAGGCGCGGAAACAGTTGAGGTCATCGCACGGACACCATCGAAGGCCATGCCGATTCTGCAGGCCGCTGGCGCGCTGGGTGTGACGGCCACGGCGATCGCGCTCGACGACGTTGACCGATTCGGTTCCGTTGATGCCACGATTGCGACGTTGCCGGGCGGAACCACGGTGTCGGATGCGAGTGCCGTTGGACTGGCTGAAACCGGGGGAGTGCTACTGGACGCCGTGTATGCACCCTGGCCGACGCAACTCGCCGGAGCTTTCACTGCGCTCGGCAAACCGGCCGCTTCTGGCGAACTCATGCTCCTTCACCAGGCACTTCTCCAGGTGCGTGTCTTCGTGAACGAAGACGTTCATGCACCGCTCGTGAACGAGGATGTCATCTTGGCCGCGATGCGTGCCGCGCTCATGGGAGACTAGAACAATGCTTCGTGTTCTGACCGCAGGTGAATCTCACGGCCCCGAGCTCATTGCCATCATGGAGGGTCTGCCGTCTGGCGTTCCCATCGCGATGGACACGATCCGCGCTGACCTCGCGCGCCGCAAGCTCGGCCATGGCCGCGGCTCGCGGATGAAGTTCGAAGCTGACGAACTGACGATCTCCAGCGGCGTGCGCCATGGTTCCAGCCTCGGCAGCCCCATTGCGATCTGTATTGGCAATACGGAGTGGCCCAAGTGGCGCGAAGTCATGAGCGCGGAGCCGGTCGAAGCGACCGAACTGTCGCGCGGTCGTGGTGCGGCGCTGACGCGTCCGCGCCCGGGCCATGCTGACCTCGTCGGTATGCAGAAGTACGACTTCGATGAGGCGCGCCCCATTCTGGAGCGCGCGAGTGCACGCGAAACCGCAGCACGCGTAGCGCTCGGTGCCATCGCTCGCTCTTTCCTGAGCGAACTCGGCATTCGGCTCGTGAGCCACACGCTGTCGATGGGCCCGGTGCGGGTGCCCGACAACATGCCGTTGCCGACCGCCGACGACGTCGACACGCTTGACGCTGACCCGCTGCGCTGCTTTGACGCGGCCACGAGCGAGGCGATGATCGCTGAGGTTGATGACGCCCGCAAGTCTGGCGACACCGTCGGCGGCATCGTCGAGGTGCTCGCCTACGGCCTCCCGCCGGGGCTCGGTTCGCACGTGCAGTGGGACCGCCGCCTCGACGCTAAGCTCGCGCAGGCTCTCATGAGCATTCAGGCCATTAAGGCAGTGGAGGTCGGCGACGGCTTCGAAACCACCCGCCGCCGTGGTTCCGCCGCGCACGACGAACTGCACCTGTCTGACGGAACCATCACGCGCTCTTCTGACCGCGCTGGCGGCATCGAGGGTGGCATGTCGACCGGCACACTCCTGCGTGTTCGCGCCGGTATGAAGCCGATCGCTACGGTTCCGCACGCGCTGCGCACGATTGATGTAGCAACGGGTGAAGAAGCCACGGCCCACCACCAGCGTTCTGACATCAGCGCGGTTCCGGCTGCCGGCGTCGTTGCTGAGGCCATGGTCGCGATCACGCTTGTCGACGTCATCCTGGAGAAGTTTGGTGGCGACTCGCTGGGGGAGACCCAGCGCAATATCGCCAGCTACCTCGCGCACATTCCCGAGACGCTGAAGACGGCAGACGCCAGCGACGCGTCATTGGCATGACCACGCGTGCGGTCGTTCTGATCGGGCCCATGGGCGTCGGCAAGTCCAGCATCGGACGAAAGCTCGCCAAGGCACTGTCACGCACGTTCACCGACACCGACACCGTGATCGTGCGTGAGAATGGGCCGATTCCTAAGATTTTCGAAGAACACGGCGAAGCGCACTTCCGAGAAATCGAACGCGACGTTGTCGCTCGCTCTGTCGAGGGCGGCGGCGTTGTTGCGCTCGGCGGTGGGGCGGTGCTCAACACGCAGACACAGGCAGTGTTGCGCGACCATCTCGTCGTGCTGCTGGATGTCTCGGAAGTCGTTATCGCCGGCCGTATTGGGCATGGCGAAGGGCGTCCGCTGCTCGCCAGCGACGATGATCCGATCGAAACGTGGAAGCGCATCCGTGCGGAGCGCTGGCCGGTATACGAATCGTTGGCTGACAAGACGTTTGACACGTCGCGCGGCCACATTGCACATATTGTTTCGGCGATTGCCGAGTGGGTTCAGGAGGAAGAACGATGAGTGAGATCACCACGATCTCGGTAGCGAGTACCCCCGGCTACGACATTACGGTTGGCAACGGCGTCATCGCGCAGCTGGGCGACGCGCTGCCTGCCGGAGCCAAAAAGGTACTCATCGTGCACACCGCCACCGTGGGCGCCGAAGCCGAAAAGCTCCGTGTCGCACTGTCGGGTGAGCGCGAAGTTCTCCTCGCTGAAATTCCCGACGCGGAGACCGGTAAGCGCATCGAGGTCGCCGCGTTCTGCTGGCAGATCCTCGGACAGAGCGACTTCACCCGCTCTGACGCGATCATCGGTTTCGGCGGCGGCGCCACGACCGACGTTGCGGGCTTTGTCGCAGCGACGTGGCTGCGCGGTATTGCCGTCGTCCAGGTTCCGACCACCGTGCTCGGCATGGTCGACGCGGCTGTCGGCGGCAAGACCGGCCTCAACACCAACGAGGGTAAGAACCTCGTGGGTGCGTTCTGGGAGCCGACCGCCGTCATCTGTGACCTCAACTACCTGTCGACCCTGTCACAGAACGAAGTGACCGCGGGCTACGCTGAGGTCATCAAGGCAGGCTTCATTGCCTACCCCGAGATTCTTGACCTCATCGAAGCAGACCCGGAGCTCGCGACCAACGTCACGTCGGCACCATTCCGTCGCACGATTGAGCTCGCGATTCAGATGAAGGCCGACATCGTCAGTGAAGACTTCCGCGAAGCTGGTAAGCGCGAGTACCTCAACTACGGGCACACGCTCGGCCACGCGATCGAGCACTCCGAGCGCTACAAATGGCGTCACGGTGCCGCGATCTCCATCGGCATGATGTACGCGGCCGAACTGTCGCGCCTCGCCGGGCGCTTGAGCGACGAGGCCGTTGACCGTCACCGTTCGATCTTTGAGTCGCTCGGCCTGCCGACGACCTACCGCGGCGGCGCGTGGAACGCGTTGCTGTCCACAATGCAGCGCGACAAGAAATCACGCGGCGGCATGTTGCGATTCATCGTTCTGGAAGACATCGGTCGCCCGACCGTAATGCAGGCACCCGACGAATCGTTGCTATTCGCGGCGTACCAGGAGATCGCCGAGTAATCGGCGGGGGAGCGACACATGAGCGCCGGAAGCATCCTGCTCGTCAACGGACCGAACCTGAATCTTCTCGGCGTTCGGGAGCCGGAGGTGTACGGAACCACGACGCTGGCTGACGTGGAAGCGCTGGTTCGCGATGTGGCTGCGGAGAGCGGCTTCGACGTGCGTGCCGTGCAGAGCAATCACGAAGGCGTCTTGATTGACGCGATCCATGAGGCCCGCACGGAATGTGTGGGCATCGTGATCAACCCCGGCGGGCTCACGCACACATCGGTCGTCCTCCGCGATGCGCTGACGGGTGTCTCCCTGCCATTCGCAGAGGTGCACATTTCTGACGTGTACCAGCGCGAGGCGTTCCGCCACCACTCGTACCTCACCGATGTTGCCGCCGTGCACGTCGTCGGTGAGGGAATCGCGGGCTATGCTCGCGCCACACGCGAACTCATCGCGCACATCGCACCGCGCTAGCGGTACGGACAGCGCTCAGGCGCAATAACGTAGACTGTTTGGCTGGACGCACTCGTCCACCAACCTCACGAACGGACATACATTCCTTATGGCATCGACCGCAGACATCAAGAACGGTGTCGTCCTTTCGATCGACGGACAGCTCTGGAGCGTCACTGAGTTCCAGCACGTGAAGCCCGGCAAGGGTGGCGCGTTTGTTCGTACGAAGCTGAAGAACGTCGTTTCGGGCAAGACCGTTGACCGCACGTACAACGCTGGTGCAAAGATCGACATCGAGAACGTCGATCGTCGTGACTTCCAGTACCTGTACAACGACGGTGACGGCTTCGTCTTCATGGACGTCGCTGACTACGACCAGCTCACGGTTCCGGCGGCCACGGTTGGCGACGCCGCCAACTTCATGCTCGAGAACCAGATGGTCACCATCGCGCTCAACAACGGCACCCCGCTGTACCTCGACCTGCCGGCATCGGTCATTCTCGAAGTGACTTACACCGAGCCTGGCCTGCAGGGCGACCGCTCGTCGGCTGGCACGAAGCCCGCGAAGTTGGAGACCGGTTACGAGATTCAGGTTCCGCTGTTCCTGGAGACCGGCACCAAGATCAAGGTTGACACGCGCACCGGCGAATACCTGGGTCGCGAAAAGTAAATTGAGCGCTCGCACGAAGGCGCGCAAACGCGCGCTCGACATTCTGTATTCGGCTGACGTACGCGGCGAAGGTATTGGCGTAACGCTGGCCGCTGAAGCAACGCGCGCCGCTGCCGAACCCGCTCGCGCGGCTTCGTGGCTCTACGCTCGCGAAATCGTTGATGGCGTCATCGATCACCAGAGCGAGATCGACGAACAGATCACGACGCACAGTCGTGACTGGAAGCTCGACCGCATGCCGGTGGTTGACCGTGCGCTGTTGCGTATCGGCGTGTGGGAGATTCTCTTCAACGAGGAGATCCCCACGGCCGTTGCGATTGACGAAGCCGTCGAACTGGCCAAGGAGTACTCGTCTGACGAGGCTGGCCCGTTCGTTCATGGTGTGCTCGCGCGCATCGCCCGCTCGTCGTAAGCACAACTCTTCAACGCTGAGGCCCCGGCTCTGGTCGGGGCCTCAGCGTTTTGTCACGGTTGTCTTCCCGCTCTCGACGGGGCGGCACGCGTAGACTCATTACGTTCCACACAGGAGGTAGAAAATGCGGATCACCGGCCTCGGCCACGCGGGTATGTTCATCGAAACTGCCGGCGGCAACATCCTCGCCGACCCGTGGGTAAAGCCCGCGTTCTTTGGGTCTTGGTTCCCATTCCCTGACAACCGTGGTCTTGACTGGGAAAAGTACGGCCGTGAGGCTGACTTCCTCTACATCAGCCACCGCCACCGCGATCACTTCGACCCGTGGCTTCTCGAGACCTACGTGTCGAAAGACATCGAAGTTCTCCTGCCGGACTACCCGACAGACGACCTCGAGCAAGACATTCGTGCGCTTGGCTTCAACAACATCACCTACACGCAGGCTGGCGAAATCATTGAGCGTGGCCCGCTGCGTCTCATGATCACGCCGTTGCGCGCGCCGTCTGACGGCCCGATCGGTGACTCGTCGTTGTCGGTCGATGACGGTACGGCGTCGATTCTCAACCAAAACGACTCGCACCCGCTCGACCTCGACGCGCTGATGTCGTTCGGCAAGGTCGACGCTTACTTCACGCAGTTCTCCGGTGCTATTTGGTGGCCGATGGTTTACGACCTGCCCAGCGAGGCGAAAGACAACTTCGCGCACCTGAAGCGCGAAGCGCAGCACAAGCGTGCGATGTTCTACATCGAGAAGGTCGACGCTCCGCACGTCTTCCCGATGGCTGGTCCGCCGATGTTCTTGCGTGATGACCTGATCGACAACAACGGTCTGGGGCGCAACGGCAAAGTCGGTATCTTCACCGACCAGGTTGAGTTCATCACCCGCATGAAGGAAGAAGCCCCGCAGTACAACGGGCACGTCTTCTTCCCCGGCACCGTCATCGAGCTGCAGGGCTCTGACATCACGGTGGAGCAGACCTTCTTCTCCCAGGAGGAGATCGACCGGATCTTCGCCGACAAGTGGGCTTACCTGGAGGAGCAGCGGGCATCGCGTCAGCAGGAGATCGCTGACGAGATTGCCTCGCGTGCCGAGGTTCTTGAGCCTGCGGAGATGATGGCGGCGTTGAAGGAGTGGTGGGAACCACTTATGCGTCGCGCACGCATCATGCGCAACGGCGTGGGGGGCCCGGTCCGCTACACCATCGGCGAACTCGATATGGTGGTGGACTTCCCGAAGGCGAAGATCCGCGAATATGCGGGGGAGGACTGCGAATTCTGGTTCCGCATTCCCGCCGACCTCGTCTCAACGAACATCCGCGATGGCGAGATTGACTGGTCAAACTCGATCTTCCTGTCGATGCAGTTCCAGACCACGCGTCAGGGCAAGTTCAACGAGTTCATCTACACGTTCATGAAGTGTCTCTCGCGCGACCGCATTGAGTACACCGAGAACTGGTACTCCGAGCAGACCGACCAGACCGAAGACGCCGAAGTCGGCGACTGGGTCGTTCAGCGTCGCTGCCCGCACCTGCGCGCCGACCTGACCAAGACCGGAAAGATCGACGAAGACGGTGTGCTCACGTGCTCCCTGCACGACTGGAAGTGGGACCTCAACACCGGTAAGTGCCTGACAACACAGGGGCACCCGATTCGGGCGACAAAGATCGGCGACGAGATTTCGCAGGCCGCTCTCGCACCAGCGAACGTCTAACTCACTGACAGAAAGGACTCACCTCCGGGTGGGTCCTTTCTTCATGCCCAGCCGCGATAGACTGGGGGCAATCAGCAACCTTTAACACCGTCCAGAGAGGCGGAGAAGGGAGCCGAATGAGCACGCGTACAGTGCTTCAGGAAGCCGATATCACGCGGGCATTGACCCGTATCGCACACGAAATCATTGAGTCCAATAAGGGCACTGATTCCTTGGTTCTGTTAGGAATCCCCACGCGCGGCGTTAACCTCGCCCAGCGCATCGGTACTCTGATTTCCACCATCTCGGGCGAAGAGATTCCCACCGGATCCCTCGACGTCACGATGTTCCGTGACGACCTCGCCCGCCAGCCGGTGCGGAGCCCCGGCCCCACGCACATTCCCGACGGCGGAATCGACGGCAAGACCGTGGTCCTCGTTGACGATGTGCTCTTTTCCGGCCGCTCCATTCGCGCGGCCCTCGACGCCCTCGGCAATGTGGGTCGTCCGCAGATCGTGCGCCTCGCCGCACTCATCGACCGCGGCCACCGCGAACTGCCGATTCGCCCCGACTTTGTGGGCAAGAACATTCCCAGCGCACGCGACGAGCGCGTCCGTGTGCGACTGGTAGAAACCGATGGCGTTGACGAGGTGACGATCGAATCATGAGGCACCTGCTCGATACTCAGTTCCTCTCGAAGGATGACGCGCTGCGCATCCTCGACGTGGCCGAAGACATGGTCGACTCGCAAACCCGCGAGATCAAGAAACTTCCCACGCTGCGCGGCAAGACCGTCGTCAACCTCTTCTTTGAAGACTCGACGCGCACCCGCATTTCGTTCGAAGCCGCAGCCAAGCGCCTTTCTGCCGACGTCATCAACTTCGCAGCCAAGGGTTCCAGCGTTTCCAAGGGCGAAAGCCTGCAAGACACCGCGCAGACGCTGCAGGCGATGGGAGCTGACGCGGTCGTCATCCGCCATGGCGCTTCCGGTGCGCCACGCACCCTGGCGACCAGCGGTTGGATCTCCGCTGGTGTCGTCAACGCTGGTGACGGTACGCACGAACACCCCACCCAGGCTCTGCTCGATGCCTTTACGATCCGCAAGCGCCTGCACGGCGCCGCGAGCCGCGGCAAAGACCTCTCCGGGGCCAAAGTCACGATCGTCGGCGATATTCTGCACTCGCGCGTTGCGCGGTCGAATGTGTGGCTCCTGCGCACCCTCGGTGCAGAGGTGACGCTCGTTGCTCCGCCCACCCTGGTTCCGCAAGACGTTCGCAACTGGCCCGTCACGATCGAGTACTCGCTCGACGCCGCAATTGCCGCCGCACCCGACGCGCTCATGATGTTGCGAATCCAGCTGGAACGCATGAATGCCGCGTATTTCCCAACTGAGCGGGAGTATTCCCGCCTCTGGGGTCTCGATCCTGAGCGTTTGAACGCTCTGCCAGAGGGTACGATGGTTATGCACCCCGGCCCCATGAACCGCGGTCTGGAAATTTCTTCCGCCGCTGCAGATTCTGAGCGCTCGACGGTGCTCGAACAGGTCGCGAACGGTGTTGCCGTGCGCATGGCCGTGCTGTATCTCCTGCTGGCAGGGGAGCGTACGAACGAACAACGAGAGGAAGACCGATGAGCGAACGGATTCTCATCTCGGGAGCACAGATCGAAGGCGGCGCGGTCGCTGACATTCTGATTGCAGACGGCACGATCGTCGAGGTTGGTACGGGCCTGACTGACAAGGATGCGCGTCGCATTGACGCTGACGGCCTGGTCGCACTTCGTGGCCTCGTCGACCTCCACAC
Organism: Microbacterium daqui; assembly: GCF_050408675.1. Lineage (NCBI taxonomy): Bacteria > Bacillati > Actinomycetota > Actinomycetes > Micrococcales > Microbacteriaceae > Microbacterium > Microbacterium daqui. The sequence goes on from NZ_JBNTKF010000001.1 coordinate 217,254, forward strand.
GCACTTGCGCGAACCCGGCTACGAAGCATCAGAAACAATTCTCACCGGTACGCGTGCGGCGGCAGCCGGTGGCTTCACCGCGGTCTTCGCGATGCCGAACACGTCACCGGTCGCTGACACCGCGGGTGTCGTCGAGCAGGAGCTCGCCCTCGGCGAGGCTGCTGGCTACGCCACCGTGCAGCCCATCGGTGCCGTCACGGTCGGCCAGAAGGGTGAACGCCTCGCTGAGCTGGGCGCGATGGCGTCCTCGCGCGCAAACGTCCGCGTCTTCAGTGACGACGGCTTTTGCGTCTTCGACCCGCTGATCATGCGTCGCGCACTCGAGTACGTCAAGAGCTTCAACGGAGTGATCGCACAGCACGCGCAAGATCCGCGCCTGACTGAGGGCGCACAGATGAACGAGGGAGCCGTCTCGGCAGAACTCGGACTCGCCGGCTGGCCCGCTGTCGCTGAAGAGTCGATCATCGCCCGCGACGTCTTGCTCGCCGAGCACGTCGGTTCACGCCTGCACGTGTGCCACCTGTCGACGGCAGGTTCGGTTGACATCATCCGCTGGGCCAAGAAGCGCGGCATCAACGTCACGGCCGAGGTCACGCCGCACCACCTGCTGCTGACCGACGAACTCGTTCGCGGCTACGACGCGCGCTACAAGGTCAACCCGCCGCTTCGTCGCCACGAAGACGTCATGGCGGTTCGCGAAGGCTTGGCCGACGGAACCATTGACATCGTTGCGACGGATCACGCGCCGCATCCGTCGGAGAACAAGACGTGCGAGTGGTCTGCTGCGGCGAACGGCATGGTGGGCCTGGAGAGTGCGTTGCGCGTTGTGCACGCCTCGATGGTCGAGACCGGCATGCTCGGCTGGGACGACGTGGCACGTGTCATGTCGGCAACGCCCGCCCGCATCGGTAGCCTGGCCGGCCACGGCACGCCGATCGCTGCCGGCCAGCCCGCAGAAATCACGCTGTACGACCCGTCCGTTCGCGGCACCTTCCAGGTCGGTGACCTCCGCGGTCGCAGCGTCAACTCGCCCTACCTCGACACCGAGCTGCCCGGCCAGGTGCGCTTCACGATCCACCGCGGCTACCTCACGGTGGCCGACGGTGAACTCGTTGGGGTGAACAAGTGACACGCGAGCTCGCGATCGCCATCACCATTGGTGTTGGCGTGCTCATCCTCATCGGAATGGCGTGGGGGTGGCGACGACGATCCCGCCGCGACGCCGGTCTGCAAGCCCCGGCAGGCGAACTCGGTGGCGACGTTATCGGCTCCTTTAGTGGGCTCTACGTCGCCACGACCGAGCACGAGCAGCCGCTCAACCGCCTCGCGGTTAAGCACCTCGCCTTCCGCTCAAAGGTCACCGCCACGGTCACGTCCGAAGGCCTCAACCTGATTATGCCGGGCGCTCCCACGATCGGAATCGCTGCGGCGAATCTGCTCGGCACGGGCCGCGCCACGTGGACGATTGACCGTGTTGTCGAAAAGGACGGCCTGGTCTTCGTCTCCTGGCGAATCAATGAGACGACGATTGCCGACTCCTACCTGCGCCTGCAGGAATCCAACCCCACTGCTTTCTTGGCCGCGCTGGAGCGCGTGCTTCCGACTCCGACTGCAACAGGAATCTGACGCAATGTCTTTGTTTTCGATTGAACCCGCCGTCCTCGTCCTTGAGGATGGCAGCCGCTACCCGGGTGCCGCCTACGGTGCCCGCGGTACGACCATTGGTGAGGTTGTCTTCGCAACCGGTATGACCGGTTACCAGGAGACCCTCACCGATCCGAGCTACGCCGGCCAGATCGTGCTGCAGACTGCGCCGCACATCGGCAACACCGGTATGAACGATGAAGACCCAGAGTCGCGACGCATCTGGGTTGCCGGTTACATCGTGCGCGACGCGTCGCGCGTTGTCTCGAACTGGCGTGCCGACGAGTCGCTTGACGACGCTCTCGAGCGCGACGGCATCGTTGGCATCAGCGGCATCGACACCCGCGCAGTCACCCGCGTCATCCGCGACGCTGGCAGCATGCGCGGCGCAATCTTCTCCGGAGACGCCGCAAACATCTCTGACGACGAGCAGTTGAGAATCGTGCGCGAAGCACCGCTCATGGCCGGGCAAAACCTCTCGGCAGATGTGTCAGTTCCGGCAACGGAGATTACTCCCGCCGTCGGCGAAAGCATCGGAAACCTGGCCGTCATCGACCTGGGTGTGAAGCAAGCAACCGTCAACAACCTCGCGCAGCGAGGCTTTACCGTGCACGTCATGCCGCAGACGTCGACGATCGATGAGATCACCGCGATCAACCCGGTCGCTGTCTTCTACTCGAACGGCCCCGGCGACCCCGCCGCGTCAGACGGTCACGTTGCTCTGCTGCGTAGCGTGCTCGACGCTGGTTACCCGTTCTTCGGTATCTGCTTCGGCAACCAGCTACTCGGCCGCGCTCTGGGCCTCGGCACCTACAAGCTGCCTTTCGGCCACCGCGGCATCAACCAGCCGGTGCTCGACAAAACCACCGGTCGCGTTGAAATCACCGCACACAACCACGGCTTCGCAGTGGACGCACCCATCGACGGCGCCTTCGACAGCCCCAACGGCTACGGCAAGGTCGAGGTCAGCCACATTGGCCTCAACGACCAGGTCGTCGAGGGGCTGCGCGCGCTCGACATTCCCGCCTTCTCGGTGCAGTACCACCCCGAAGCGGCCGCTGGCCCGCACGACGCCAACTACCTGTTTGACCGCTTCCGCGACATGGTCATCGCGCACAACGACAAGAAGGACTCGAAGTAATGCCGAAGCGCGACGATATCAACAGTGTTCTGGTGATCGGCTCCGGCCCGATCGTCATCGGTCAGGCTGCTGAGTTTGACTACTCCGGTACCCAGGCGTGCCGTGTGCTTCGCGAGGAGGGCGTGCGCGTCATCCTGGTGAACTCGAACCCGGCCACCATCATGACCGACCCCGACTTCGCTGACGCGACCTACATCGAGCCGATCACCCCCGAGGTCATCGAAACGATCATCGCGAAGGAAAAGCCCGATGCCATCCTCCCGACCCTCGGCGGGCAGACAGCGCTCAACGCGGCGATGCAGCTGGACGAGCTGGGCATCCTGGAGAAGTACGGCGTTGAGCTCATCGGCGCCAAGGTTGACGCCATCAAGAAGGGCGAAGACCGCCAGATCTTCAAGGACCTGGTTCTCGAATGCGGTGCCGACGTTGCGAAGTCGGTCATTTGCCACACGATGGACGAACTGCTCGCTGGCGCGGAAGAGCTGGGCTACCCGCTCGTCGTGCGCCCCTCGTTCACCATGGGTGGCCTCGGCTCGGGCTTTGCGTACAACGAAGATGACCTGCGCCTCATCGGTGGTGCGGGCCTGCACGACTCGCCCACGAACGAAGTGCTCCTCGAAGAGTCGATCCTCGGCTGGAAGGAATACGAGCTCGAGCTGATGCGCGACACCACCGACAACACGGTGGTTGTCTGCTCGATCGAGAACGTCGACCCGGTTGGCGTCCACACGGGTGACTCGATCACGGTCGCACCGGCCCTCACGCTCACCGACCGCGAGTACCAGAACCTCCGCAACATCGGTATCGAGATCATCCGCGCCGTGGGTGTCGACACCGGTGGCTGCAACATTCAGTTCGCTATTGACCCGGCTAACGGCCGTGTCATCGTCATCGAGATGAACCCGCGTGTCTCGCGCTCGTCGGCGCTCGCATCGAAGGCCACCGGCTTCCCGATCGCGAAGATCGCTGCCAAGCTCGCAATCGGTTACCGCCTCGATGAGATCCCCAACGACATCACCGAGGTCACCCCGGCCAGCTTCGAGCCGACCCTCGATTACGTCGTCGTGAAGGCGCCGCGCTTCGCGTTCGAGAAGTTCCCGGCCGCCGACGCGACGCTGTCGACCACGATGAAGTCTGTTGGTGAGGCGATGGCCATCGGCCGCAACTTCACGACCGCACTGCAGAAGTCGCTCCGTTCGCTCGAAAAGCGCGGCTCCTCATTCCACTGGGGTGCAGAAGAGCGCTCCGTCGACGAACTCCTCGCCATCGCGAAGACGCCGACCGACGGCCGCATCGTCACTCTGCAGCAGGCCATGCGCAAGGGTGCCACGATCGAGCAGGCATTCGACGCCACGGCCATCGACCCGTGGTTCCTCGACCAGATCGCCCTCATCAACGAGGTTGCCGCCGGTATCGCCGCTGAGGCTGAGCTGACCGAGCGTGTCTTCCGCGTAGCGAAGGACCACGGCTTCAGCGACGCTCAGATCGCTGAGCTGCGCGCAAGCACGGAGGCAGAGATTCGTGGCGTTCGTCACGGCCTCGGCGTGCGCCCCGTCTATAAGACGGTTGACACGTGCGCTGGCGAGTTCCCAGCACTCACGCCGTACCACTACTCGTCGTACGACACCGAGACCGAGGTCGCGCCGAGCGAGCGCCAGAAGGTCGTCATCATTGGTTCCGGCCCGAACCGCATCGGTCAGGGCATCGAGTTTGACTACTCGTGCGTGCACGCATCGTTCGCTCTCTCCGACGCCGGCTACGAGACCATCATGGTCAACTGCAACCCGGAGACGGTCTCGACGGACTACGACACGTCTGACCGCCTGTACTTCGAGCCGCTGACGCTCGAAGACGTGCTGGAGATTCTGCACGCAGAATCGCAGTCCGGTGAGATTCTCGGTGTTGTCTGCCAGCTCGGTGGCCAGACGCCGCTGGGTCTCGCACAGGGCATCCAGGACGCTGGCTATACGATTCTCGGAACCAGCCCGGAAGCTATTGACGCGGCTGAAGAGCGTGCGCAGTTCAGCAAGATCCTGGACAACGCCAACCTCGTCGCACCGCGCCACGGGACGGCAACCGATGTTGACGGTGCTGTGACGATTGCTGAAGAAATCGGTTACCCGGTGCTCGTGCGCCCGAGCTTCGTGCTCGGTGGCCGCGGCATGGAAATCGTCTACGACACCGCGTCACTGCGCGACTACTTCGTTCGCATGGATGGCCAGGCCATCATCGGTGCGGGCCGCCCGCTGCTGGTAGACCGCTTCCTTGACGACGCGATCGAGCTTGACGTCGATGCCCTGTACGACGGCCACGAGCTGTACATCGGTGGCGTCATGGAGCACCTCGAAGAAGCCGGTATCCACTCCGGTGACTCGTCCTGCACCCTGCCCCCGATGTCACTCGGTCGCAGCGACATCGACCGCGTTCGCACGGCAACGCTTGGTATCGCTGAGGGTGTCGGCGTGCGAGGCCTGCTGAACGTGCAGTTCGCCATCTCGGCAGACGTTCTCTACGTGATTGAAGCCAACCCGCGTGCCAGCCGCACGGTTCCGTTCGTCTCCAAGGCTCTCGGAATCCCGCTGGCGAAGGCCGCCAGCCGCATCATGACCGGCTCGACGATCGCTGAGCTCAAGGCTGAAGGGTTGCTTCCGCAGAACGACGGTTCGCGCGTGCCGCTGGATGCTCCGGTTGCCGTCAAGGAAGCCGTGCTGCCGTTCAAGCGCTTCCGCACGAAGGACGGCCAGACGGTGGATTCCGTGCTCGGCCCGGAGATGCGCTCGACCGGTGAAGTCATGGGTATCGACCGCGACTTCCCGACCGCGTTTGCGAAGAGCCAGGCTGGCGCTTACGGCGGAATCCCGCGCGAAGGCACCGTCTTCATCTCGGTGGCAGACTCCGACAAGCGCGCCGTGATCCTGCCCGCACACCGCCTCCAGCAACTCGGCTATAAGCTCGTCGCGACGGAAGGCACCGCAGAGGTTCTCGCCCGCAACGGCATCGCCGTTGACGTCGTGCAGAAGTTCAGCGAGACCGTGGAGTCGGGCGCGACGAACATTGTCGACCTGATCAACGCCGGCGACATTGACATCGTGGTGAACACGCCGAGTGGCGTTGCAGCTCGTGCGGATGGCTACGAAATTCGTGCCGCCGCCGTTGCCGCTGACAAGGCTCTGTTCACGACGATGGCTGTGCTCGGTGCAGCTGTTTCAGCAATGGACGCCATGGGCTCGCCGTTCCAGGTTCGCAGCCTGCAGGAGTACCACGAAGATCGGATGGCATCGCTTTCATGACAATTGCGTTTGGCACGAAGACTCGTGAGGCGATTCTGACGCACGGTGCGCTGTGTGTCGGGATCGACCCCCATGAATCCCTTTTGAACGAGTGGAACCTGCCGGTTTCGGCTGCGGGTGTGCGTGAGTTTGGCCTTCGGGTCGTTGACGCATCCGCGGGCGCCGTGGGTTTCGTTAAGCCGCAGGTGTCGTTCTTCGAGCGCTTCGGATCCGCCGGATTCGCAGCCCTCGAAGACACCATTCGCGCCGCTCGTGACGCCGGGATCCTGGTCATTGCCGACGCAAAACGAGGAGACATCGGAACCACGATGGCCGGCTACGCGCAAGCGTGGCTGGCATCGGGGTCACCGCTGGAATCTGATGCGCTGACGGTGAGCCCGTACCTCGGGCCGACATCGCTGCGCGAAACAATGGCCTTCGCACATGAGCACGGGAAGGGACTCTTCGTGCTCGCCGCTACCAGCAACCCGGAAGCCGGGGAGCTGCAGCGCGCGAAGGTCGCGACCGACGCCGGCGGTGAAACCGTTGCCGCGTCTGTCATCTCATCGGTGTCGTCGTTTAACGCCGCCACCGCGGACGGTCACGGATGGGGATCCATGGGATTCGTGATCGGGGCAACGGTAGATCAGGCTGCGCTTGACCTACCCGAGCTGCTCACGCCGCACGCGCCAATTCTCGCCCCGGGCTTCGGCGCCCAGGGTGCAGCGTTGGCTGAACTAGGGGAGTTGTTCGGTGCAAACGCACCGTCCGTCATTGCGAGCGAAAGCCGAGGCATTCTCCGAGCCGGACCCGCCGGTCTCGAGAACGCTATTCGCTCGCGCAAACACGAACTGGAGGTTACCCGTGGCTGACGCTCAGCGTCCCCCCGAGGTCGATCGAATCGCCGCTTCCCAGAAGGCTGTCGCCGCCCGCCGCGCCCGCGCTTCACTGAAGCGTGACATCGCACATCGCATTGTGACGCCGCAGCAAGTAACCCGACGTGCCTATGCCGACCCGAGTTCGGCTGCCGGAACGTTGCGTGTGACGGAGTTTTTGACGGCGATCCCCGCCATTGGCGAGGGAAAACGTGATCGTATTCTGGCTGACCTGGCGATCTCCCCGGTAAAGCGTCTCGGTGGTCTCGGTGCTCGTCAGCGCCGCGACATTGCCGAGTGGCTGGATGCTCGCCTGCCCGAGCCCAGCGCTCGCCCGCACCGCAGCCGCCTGCTCGTGCTTGCCGGCCCGACGGCCGTTGGCAAGGGCACCGTCGCCGCACACATTCGTGAAACGCACCCCGAAATTCACCTGTCGGTATCGGCGACGACCCGTGCGCCGCGCCCGGGTGAGGTCGAGGGGGAGCACTACTTCTTCGTCGATGACGCCGAGTTCGACCGCATGGTCGCTGCCGGCGAATTGCTCGAATACGCCACGGTGCACAATTCGTACCGCTATGGCACCCCGCGCACGCCGATCTTTGACGCGATTGCTGCGGGCAAGACAGTGCTGCTCGAGATTGACCTGCAGGGCGCTCGTCAGGTGCGCAAGGCTGAGCCGAGCGCGTCGCTCGTGTTCTTGCTTCCGCCGTCGTGGGACGAATTGGTCGACCGTCTGGTGGGCCGCGGAACCGAGGGGGAAGAAGAGCGCACGCGTCGCCTCCGCACCGCGAAGGTGGAGCTCGCGGCTCAGAACGAGTTCGACCACCGCGTCGTGAACGACGAGGTCGCTCGTGCCGCTGATGAGGTCGTTGCTCTCGCTACCACCGAGTAATTGTGACGCGGCCCGCGGCAAAAGCCGCGGGCCGCAAACAGTTACCACCAAAAGGGCGTAGACTGAACTCTTGCGTATGCGCGGATTCCGCCACGCCACGTCTTTTCCACTCCGACACAGGAGGTCTGCCATGGCCGGCACCAACCTGGGCATCATCGACCCGCCCATTGACAACCTGCTCAGCAAGGTTGAGTCCAAGTACGAACTGGTTATCTACGCGTCCAAGCGCGCACGCCAGATCAACGACTACTACTCGGACCTGCAGGAGGGCAACCTCTTCGACAACGTGGGCCCGCTCGTGGACTCGTCTGTTGAAGACAAGCCGCTGACGATCGCTCTTCACGAGATCAACGAGGACAAGCTGCGCCTGCGCGCTGCCGAGTAAATCTCGATTTATGACCCGCCGTCATGGAATGTCCGTGGCGGCGGGCATATTTGTGTGTGACACCTACGACTGGAGCCTATAAATGACTAGCCTGCGCCTGTTCACCTCTGAGTCTGTCACCGAAGGACACCCCGATAAGATCTGCGACCAGATCTCGGACAGCATCCTCGATGACCTGCTGAGCAAAGACCGCAACACGCACGCGGCGATCGAGACGCTCGTCACCACGGGTCTCATTCATGTTGCCGGTGAGCTGCGTACCGACGCCTACGCCGACATTTCGGGCATTGCTCGTCGTGTGGTGAACACCATTGGCTACACCTCGAGCGAGACCGGCTTTGACGGCGACTCGTGCGGTGTCACGGTTTCAGTTGGCGAGCAGTCAGGCGACATCCATGCGGGTGTTTCGCAGGCACTTGAGGCGCGCGAAGGTTCTGCTGATCGTCACGACCTGCAGGGCGCGGGCGACCAGGGCATCATGTTTGGTTTCGCCACGAACGAGACCCCACAACTGATGCCGGCATCGGCGTGGCTGGCACACCGCTTGGCCGAGCGCCTGGCGGCGGTTCGCCACGACGGAACTATCCCGGAGCTTCGCCCCGACGGCAAGACCCAGGTGACGCTCGGCTATGACGGTTTCACGCCGAAATCGATCGAGGCTGTCGTCGTGTCAACGCAGCACAACCCCAACGTGACGCAGGAGGCCCTGCGCGAGGCGGTGCGCACGCACGTCATCGAGCCGGTACTCGCTGAGTCTGGCCTGGACGCCCCCGATTACAAGCTGTACTTCAACCCCGCAGGTCCGTTCGAAATCGGTGGCCCGAAGGGCGACGCCGGCCTCACCGGTCGCAAAATCATCATCGACACGTACGGTGGCGCCGCTCGTCACGGTGGCGGTGCCTTTAGCGGCAAAGACCCGTCGAAGGTTGACCGCTCGGCGGCGTACGCGATGCGCTGGGTAGCGAAGAACGCTGTCGCCGCTGGCCTCGCTGACCGCCTTGAGGTTCAGGTTGCCTACGCGATTGGCAAGGCACACCCGGTTGGTCTGTACGTTGAGTCGTTCGGCACCGGAAAGATCGATGACGACGCGATCGCTTCGGCTATCAGCAGCGTCTTTGACCTGCGCCCGAGCGCGATCATTGAAGAGCTCGACCTGTTGCGCCCGATTTACGCGGCAACGGCAGCGTACGGTCACTTCGGCCGCGAGCTTCCTGACTTCACGTGGGAAAAGACCACCCGCGTCGACGAGTTGCGCGCTGCTGCCGGGCTCTGACATGCCGCAGCGAATCGTTCGCGTACTGATCGATTCGCCCCTGCCACAGCTTGACAGGCTGTTCGACTACACCGTTCCGGACGCACTCGAAAGCTCGGTGCAGCCGGGCGTTCGCCTCAGGGTGCCACTGCGTACCGTGGGACGAATTGTCGATGCCATCGCGATCGAAGTCGTCGCCGAGGCGAGCGTTGATCGCCCGCTCAGCGAAATCGATAGCGTCGTCTCAACCGCGTGCGTTGTTCCGCCGTTCCTCTACACGCTCGCGCGAAAGGTCGCCGATCGTGCCGGAGGCGCGGCGAACGACATTCTGCGTCTCGCCGTCCCCAAGCGTCAGGTGCGCGTTGAGAAGCAGTGGCTGACAGCGACGGAACCTGTTGCTGCGGTGGTTGCGGGCGACGCGGTTTCGTACGCAGACACGTTGGTTGACGACTTTCCTGGTCTAGCGGCCGCGGTCATCGCGCGCGAGCGTGTGGCCCTCACCGCGATTGCGCATCCCGTCACAACGAATGACGGCGGCACGGTGGGCGCCTGGGCGATGCTCGTGGCGGCACTGGCGACGCAGCGCCTTGCGAGCGGCGAGAGCACGATCGTCGTTGTTCCTGACTATCGTGATCAAGATGCGGTTATGACGGCGCTCAGCGACTTCGTCGCCGACGACGCTGTGGCGCGCGTGGACGCGCGTCAGTCTGGCCCCGACCGCTACCGCAGCTTCTTGCGAACACTCGCCGCGGCACCCGTCATCGTTGTGGGCAATCGTTCTGCGATCTATTCGCCCGTCGACGCGAGCCTCATCGTGATGTGGGATGACGGTGACAGCCTGCTTGAAGAGCCGCTTGCGCCGTACGTCCACTCGCGAGATGCCGCGCTCGTGCGCCAAGAACTGTCGGGCTGTGCATTGGTCTTCGCTGGCCACACCCGCACGTCCGATGTCGAGCGCCTGATCGCCCTCGGATACGTGACCGAGATTACGGCCGCTCGCCGGTATGCGCCGAGCACGGTCCTGACCGCTTCTACCGACAGCGAAGCTCCGGGCACGCGCATCCCATCGAGCGCCTATCGTGCGGTGCGCGAAGCACTGGCGACGGGCCCGGTCTTGGTGCAGGTGTCTCGCCCGGGTTATGCACCGGTGTTGGTGTGCGCGAAGTGCCGTACGCCCTCCAAGTGTGCGCACTGTTCCGGCCCGCTCCATGCGAAGGCTCGCGGCGCGGCGCCGCAGTGCCGTTGGTGCGGACGCACCGCGCACAGCTGGAAGTGCCCCGATTGTCAGTCGGTTAATGTGCGCCTCGCATCGTCGGGCAGTGAGCGCACGGCTGATGACCTGGGGCGCGCCTTTCCCGGTGCCCGTGTTGTCGTGTCAGACGGAGAGCACACGGTCATGGAAGTGGGGGAGAAGCCGGCCCTGGTTGTGGCGACACGCGGTGCTGAACCCATCGCCGCTGGCGGGTACCACGCCGTCCTCTTGCTCGACGGCGACCGCATGCTCATGAGCGACGACCTGCGTGTCGCCGAATCTTGCTTGCGGTGGTGGTCGAACGCCGCCGCTCTCGCCGCACCCGGCGCTCCCGTGCACCTCGTTGGTGTGACCGGAGACATCGCGCGCACGTTTGCGACGTGGACGCACGCGGCATTTGCCCAGTCCGAGCTTGCCGAGCGTGCGCCGCTGCGGATGCCTCCCACGTCTCGTGTCGCGATGCTCGAGGGCGACCACGAATCGCTCAGCACTGCACTCGCGAAGCTTCGTGACGACGTACCCCAATTGGCGCGTGACGCCGTGCTTGGCCCGCTACCGCTCGACGGCAACGGCGACGAGCTGGCTCGCACTCTCGTTCGCTACGACTATGCGCTAGGCCATGCCGTCGTGACTTCCCTTCGTGCGAGTGTTATCGCTGCGGCTGTCGCCGGCCGGCGCAGCACTCGCACCCGCCCGAATCGACCCCCGCGTGCGACGCTTAAGCTGCGCACCGACGTTGCCGATCCGCAACTTTAAGGACTCCCATGCGTATTGCATTTGCTGGCACGCCCGCCGTTGCTGTACCCACGCTTCGCGCGTTGGTCGCCGCGGGGCACGACGTGGCTGTGGTCATCACACGCCCGGACGCTCCGCTCGGGCGCAAGCGGGTTATGACGCCGTCTCCGATCGCCGATGCCGCTGCGGCGCTGGGCATTCCCGTCATCAAGGCCGCAAGACTCGATGCTGACGCGACCTCTGAGATCACCGCCTATGCGGTGGATCTCGGTGTCATCGTGGCGTATGGCGGGCTCGTTCGTGAGCCGCTGCTGAGTGCTCCGACGCACGGCTGGATCAATCTGCACTTCTCGCTGCTCCCGCTGTGGCGCGGTGCCGCGCCTGTACAGCGTTCGATGATGGCTAACGACGCCGTCACCGGCATCGCCGTCTTCCAACTCGTTGCCGCTCTTGATGCTGGCGATATTTTTGCCAGCCACGAGGTTCCGGTGCCCGCTGATGCCACCGCAGGCGAGTTCCTCGACGAACTTGCCGAACTCGGGGCACCCATCGTTGCTGACGTTGTTCGCGATATCGAAGCTGGCACCGCCGTCGCCGTCGCGCAGAGCGGTGAGCCCTCAGTTGCGGCGAAGCTCGACCGCGAAGATGGGCGCATTGAATGGAACCAGGAGTCCGGTGCTGTGTACGCGTACGTGCGCGGCGTGACGCCCGAGCCCGGCGCCTTCACGACCATTCACGGTGCGCCGCTCAAAGTGCTGCGAGCGGCCCGCTCCGGCAGTGTGGAACGGCCGGCTCCCGGTGAAATCCGTCTTGATGGCAAAGCTGTCATCGTGGGCACCGCTACCGCTCCACTTACTCTCGTGACCGTGCAACCCACCGGTAAAGCCGCGATGGCGGCCGCAGACTGGTGGCGCGGGCTCCGCATCGAATCGTTGAAGGCAGGATCATGACCACCTACGCCGCTCCCGCACGCCGCGTCGCCTACGAAGTCATTCACTCCGTGTCAACATCGGATGCGTACGCCAACCTGGCGTTGCCCGTGGCGATCCGTCGCCAGGCCCTCAGCCCGCAAGACGCCGGTTTCGCCACTGAGTTAACGTACGGCACGCTGCGCCGCCTGGGCACGTACGACGCGATCATCGAGATGGCCTCGAAACGTGGCATTGACAGTGTTGAGCCGGCCGTGCGCGACGCGTTGCGCCTGGGCGTGCACCAAGTGCTCGCGACCCGTGTAGCCGACCACGCTGCCGTCAACGAAACAGTGCAGCTCGTGCGTGACATGGTCGGCCAACGTGCCACCGGGTTCGCGAACGCCGTGATGCGCCGCGTTGTTGAGGCCGACTTCGACACCTGGATGACCCGGCTGGAAGATGCCGCACGCTCCGATGATGAACGAGTGTCGGTCACCGCATCGCACCCGGTATGGGTGATTCGTGCGTTCCGTCGCGCGCTGGCCGCCGAAGGGCGTGAAGACGAACTCGACGCACTGCTCGCCGCTGACAACGCCTCGCCCTCCGTCGTGATGACGGCCCTCCCTGGCCTTGCTGAGATTCCCGAAGACGCAACGCGCACGACGGGTTCGCCCGTGGGCTTTGTCAGCCCCGGCGGCGACCCGGCGACGATGGTGCGGGAATCTGAAGGACGCGTGCGCGTGCAAGACGAAGGGTCGCAGCTCGTGGCACTGGCGCTCGCACGCCACGGCGACGCCAAGCCGGGGGAGAAATGGCTTGACCTGTGCGCGGGCCCCGGCGGCAAGACCGCCATTCTCGCGGCGGAGGCACTGGCTGCCGGTGCAACGCTCGAGGCCAATGAGGTCACGCCCAAGCGAGCGGGCCTTGTGCGTCAGGCGCTGACGGGTATTCCGCTCGACGTCACGGTGCACGAAGAAGACGGTCGCGACTTCGCCGCGATGCGCCCGAACACGTATGACCGCATTCTGGTGGATGCGCCGTGCACGGGCCTCGGCGCGTTGCGTCGACGCCCGGAGTCCCGATGGCGCAAACAACCTGGCGACGTGGCTGATCTCGCCGATCTGCAGTTTGAACTGCTCGATGCGGCGCTCATGGCGCTGAAACCGGGCGGCACCATTGGGTACGTCACGTGCTCACCGCACCTTGCTGAGACAAACGGCGTGCTCACGCACCTCCGCCGCGCGGTGGGTGACGAGTTTGATGAGCTCGATGCGCGGGCTGCGGTGCAGGCCGTCTCGCTCACAGAACTTGACCTGCCTGCGCCAGCCGATGGTTCCGGGCGCGCCCAACTGTGGCCGCACCGTCATGGCACCGACGGTATGTTTCTAGCTTTACTCCAGAAGAAGGCGTGAGCCCGGCCATAATGGGAGGCGTGAGCGACGTGCGCATTAACCCCAGCATTCTGTCGGCCGACTTTGTCAACATGGAGCGTGACCTGCAGCGCATCGGCAACGCCGACTTTGTGCATGTCGACATCATGGACAACAACTTCGTGCCGAACCTCACGTTCGGTCCGCAAATGACCCAGCGCGTTCAAGATACGAGCCCGGTGCCGCTGGATGTGCATCTGATGATCAACGACTGCGACAAATGGGCACCGGCTTACGCAGAGCTGGGCGTTGCTTCCGTCACCTTTCACACGGAGGCGACGGTCGACCCGATCGCGACGGCGCGGCGCGTGCGCGACATTGGCGCGCGTGCGGGCATCGCGCTGCGGCCCGGAACACCGGCGGAGTTTCTGTACGACATCCTCGATGAGTTCGACCAGATTCTCGTCATGACGGTGGAGCCCGGCTTTGGCGGGCAGTCGTTCATGCCGGAGACCATGCCGAAGCTGTCGGCATTGGCTGCTCACGCGCGATCGGTGGGTTCCGAGGTGTGGTTGCAGGTTGATGGTGGCATCAATGTCGACACGATTGCCATCGCCGCCGAGAACGGCGCTGACACGTTTGTGGCGGGTTCAGCGGTGTTTGGTGCGGCCGATCCTGATGATGCGATCGTCACACTTCGTGGTTTGTGTGCAACGGCGTATCACCGGCACGGGAACCACTAGTACCCTAAGAGGGTGAAGACCTTCGACGATTTGTTTGCAGAGCTCAGCGACAAGGCGACCTCGGGAGAATCTGGTTCTCGCACGGTCGAACTCCTGGAAGCCGGCGTGCATACCATCGGCAAGAAAGTCGTGGAGGAAGCTGCTGAAGCCTGGATGGCTGCCGAGTACGAGTCAAACGACGACCTCGCGCTGGAAGTTTCCCAGTTGCTCTACCACGCCCAGGTTCTGATGCTGGCGAAGGGTATTACCCTCGCCGATGTTTACCGCCACCTGTAAAAACTTCACCCGAAAGCCCCCATGCTTCGTATTGCTGTGCCCAACAAGGGCTCCCTTTCTGACACGGCTTCGGCCATGCTCGCCGAGGCCGGTTACACCGGTCGTCGTGACCCCAAAGACCTGCACGTCATCGACACGCCTAACGATGTCGAGTTTTTCTACCTCCGCCCACGCGACATCGCGACGTACGTTGCTTCGGGCGCTCTCGATGTCGGTATCACCGGCCGCGACCTGCTGCTTGACGTGCGGATGCCGGCGCGTGAGATCGAAGCCCTCGGTTTCGGCGATTCGACGTTCCGGTTCGCGAGCCGCCCCGGTCGGTTCACTGACCTGAAAGACCTCGAAGGGTTCCGCGTCGCTACCGCCTACCCGGGTCTTGTCGACCGATTCCTTGACGAGCACGGCGTCGCCGTTGACCTGGTTCCGCTCGACGGCGCCGTAGAGTCTGCGGTCGACCTGGGCGTTGCTGACGCTGTCGCCGACGTGGTGTCCACCGGAACCACGCTGCGCCAAGCGGGGCTGGAGATCTTCGGTCCTGTGCTGCTCGAGTCCGAGGCCGTACTAATCGCGGGTCCGCAAGACGTTGAGGGCACCGAAACGCTCCTGCGCCGCCTGCGTGGCGTCATGGTTGCGCGCCGCTACGTTCTGATCGACTACGACCTGCCCTCACACCTTGTCGATCAGGCCGTTGCGCTCGCTCCCGGCATTGAATCGCCGACCATTTCGCCACTGCGTGACCCGGCTTGGGTTGCTGTGCGCGTGATGAGCCCGCGTAAGTCGGTTAACAAGGTGATGGATGACCTGTACGCCATTGGCGCCCGGGCCATTCTGGTCACGGCAATCGACGCGGCGAGACTCTAATGACCGTCGCCACCCGCGTCATTCCCTGCCTCGATGTTGCTGACGGCAAGGTCGTCAAGGGCGTCAACTTTCAGAACCTGAAAGAAATGGGCGACCCGGTCGAACTGGCCGCGCGCTATTTCGACGAGGGCGCCGATGAACTGACCTTCCTCGATGTCACCGCGACGGTTGATGACCGCTCGACAATGTACGACGTCGTGCGCCGCACCGCCGAACAAGTATTCATTCCGCTCACCGTCGGCGGCGGCGTGCGCAGCGTTGACGACGTTGCCCGGCTGCAAGCCGTCGGTGCCGACAAGGTGGGCGTGAACTCCGCCGCGATTGCGCGGCCCGAGCTCATTTCGGAGATTGCCGACCGCTTCGGCTCCCAAGTGCTCGTCCTTTCGCTCGATGTGAAGCGTTCGAGCGTCACCCACAGCGGATTCGTCGTCACGACGCACGGTGGCCGTAAAGAGACGATGATCGATGCCCTGGACTGGTCTCGCGAGGCGATGGAACGCGGCGCAGGGGAGTTGCTTGTCAACTCGATCGACGCCGACGGAACCAAGGCTGGGTTTGATCTGGAACTCATACGCTTGATGCGCGAGATTGCCTATGTTCCGGTCATTGCCTCCGGTGGTGCCGGAGCCGTGGAACACTTTGCTCCCGCTGTGGAGGCCGGTGCTGACGCGGTGCTCGCCGCGAGCGTTTTCCACTCGGGGCAATTCACGATCGGTGACGTCAAGACGGCGCTGCGTGAATCTGGAGTGTTGGTGCGATGACCCAGCCCCTCTTTTCGCAGGTCGTCTACAACAACGACGGCCTGGTTCCGGCCATCGTCCAACAGGCTGACACCAAAGAAGTGTTGATGTTGGCGTGGATGGATGAAGAAGCGCTCCGCCGCACCCTCACCGAGGGTCGCGTCACCTACTGGTCGCGCTCACGCGGCGAATACTGGCGCAAGGGCGACACGTCGGGCCACACCCAGACACTGGTTTCAGCGTCGTATGACTGCGACGGCGACACCCTGTTGCTCCAGGTTGAGCAGACCGGTGCCGCCTGCCACACCGGAACCCGTACGTGCTTCGACGACCGCGACCTGCGTTTGGATGATGCGGAATGACGAAGCGCGCACGACTTCTCAGCGTTTTGGGCATTCTGGCCGGCGGGCTTTTTGGGCTGATCGCCTCGACACAAACGTGGCTTGACGCCACGATCAATGATGGCGCAGCCGAACCGATCCACGTGGCCGGTGCCGGCGCCATCGCGCTGATGGCGCCGCTGAGCCTCGCCGCCATTGCCGCTGCCATTACGCTCGCCATCGCCGGAGTCGCCTTTCGGTACGTCCTCGGAGCCCTCGCCGTCATCATTGGTGCGGCCATGCTCGTGATGAACGTTCGCCTGATCACCGGTGCTTCTGCCCTCGATGTTGCGGCCGCTGTGACGGAAGCCACCGGTATCGCCGGGGACTCGGCGATTATCGCGATGGTGACGGAACTGACACTGACGCCGTGGGTGACGGTGACCGTTGTTGCCTGGTTGCTAATTACCGCGGGTGGGCTTCTCACACTGGTCACGGCAAAGTCCTGGGCGGCGTCCGGCAAGAAGTACCGCACGTCGACTGCGGGCACCGCGCACACCGGCCCGCTCGACAAAATCGATTCCTGGGACGATTTGAGCCGTGGGGAAGACCCCACACAGAGCGTCTGACCAGCGCGCGTACACAATCCCGATAGACTGAACATCCCTTAACGACTTTCTCGGAGGAGAACTATGAGCAACCCGATCGACGACCCCGGCCACGGACACTCGCCTGCCGCGTGGACCGCTGTGACGATCATGCTCGTCGCCTTTGGCGTCGGAACCTTTTTCTTCGTAACGCACAACCCGACGGGCGTCTACATCTCGGCTGGCCTGCTGGTAGTCGGCCTGCTCGTGGGCTGGCTGATGGCCAAGCTCGGTTGGGGTGTTAAGGGCCCGAAGTACGCTCCGAAGGCTCACTGATGGCACTCGCCGACCTGACGGCCGGCGCAGTCGCTGACGCAGAGGAGCGCGAAGCGCTCCGTCCGATCGCCGTGGTTGAGCGCGAAGCTTTGACGCGCCCCGCGGCGATTGACGCGTTGGCTGCATTGGCCCCGGCTGATGTTGTCAAGATTATCGCCGAGGTGAAGCGCGCTTCTCCGTCGCGCGGCGACCTTGCCGATATTCCTGATCCCGCACACCAGGCTGCTCTCTATGAGCAGGGTGGCGCCTCCGCGATCAGCGTGCTCACCGAGCGCCACAAGTTCAAGGGCAGCCTCGCTGACCTTGAGGCGGTGCGTGCTCGCGTTGGGCTGCCGGTGTTGCGTAAAGACTTCATCGCCACCGAGTATCAGGTGCTCGAGGCTCGCGCGGCGGGCGCCGACCTCGTGTTGCTGATTGTTGCGGCACTTGACCAAGCGACATTGGAGCGGCTGTACCGTCTGATTGTGTCGCTGGGTATGACGCCCCTCGTCGAAACGCACTCGGCCGAAGAACTCGAGCGCGCGAAGGCGATCGGCGCGAAGCTGATCGGCGTGAACGCTCGTAACCTCACGACATTCGAGCTCGACCGCGACCTCTTCGGCACGCTGGTAGACGCCTTCCCAGCTGACGCCATCAAGATCGCAGAGTCTGCCGTTCTCACCCCGGCCGATGTTGCGCACTATCGTGCGGCCGGTGCCGACGTGGTGCTGATTGGTGAGGCTTTGGTTACCGGCGATCCGGTAGCCACCCTGAAACAATTCCTGGCGGTATAAGCATGAGTCTTCGTGACGAACACGGACCCTTCTTCGGCGACTTCGGCGGGCGTTACATGCCCGAATCGCTCATTGCGGCGATAGATGAACTCACTGTCGTATGGGAAGAGGCTATGGCTGACCCTGCGTTCATCGCGGAGTACCGTGAGTTGCTGCGCTCCTACGCGGGCCGGCCCTCGGTCATCACCGAGGTTCCGCGGTTTGCCGAACACGCGGGTGGCGCACGCATCATTCTGAAGCGTGAAGACCTCAACCACACTGGTTCACACAAGATCAACAACGTTCTCGGCCAGGCACTTCTCACGAAGCGCCTCGGCAAGACACGAGTGATCGCCGAGACCGGCGCCGGTCAGCACGGTGTCGCCACGGCGACCGCTGCCGCGCTCTTTGGTCTCGAGTGCACGATCTACATGGGTGAGGTAGACACCGAGCGCCAGGCTCTCAACGTCGCCCGCATGCGGTTGCTCGGCGCTGAAGTCATTGCCGTCAAGACCGGTTCGCGCACGCTGAAAGATGCGATCAACGACGCCTACCGTGACTGGGTCGCGACGGTAGAGACAACCAACTACATCTTCGGTACTGCGGCTGGCCCGCACCCGTTCCCGGCGATGGTTCAGGGCTTCCAAGCCATCATCAGTGAAGAAGCACGCGCGCAGATTCTCGACCTGACCGGCCAGCTGCCGAACGCGGTTGTTGCTGCGGTCGGTGGTGGCTCGAACGCCATTGGTATGTTTGATGCATTCCTCGACGACGAAGGCGTAGCGCTGTACGGCGTCGAAGCTGCCGGCGACGGTGTCGACACGGTACGTCACGCCGCGTCAATCGAGCGTGGCCGCCCCGGCGTGCTTCACGGCTCGAAGACATACGTTCTGCAAGACGAAGACGGCCAGACGATCGAATCGCACTCGATTTCTGCGGGTCTCGACTACCCGGGGGTCGGCCCCGCGCACGCATGGCTCGCTTCAATCGGTCGTGCCGAGTACATTCCGGCGACGGACGATGAAGCAATGCAGGCATTGCGTTTGCTGAGCCGTACCGAAGGCATCATTCCCGCAATCGAATCGGCGCACGCACTCGCTGGCGCCATTCGCCTCGGGAAGGAGCTCGGCCCAGATGCCACGATCGCCGTATGCCTCTCCGGCCGCGGCGACAAAGACATGGATACCGCTGCGCGGTACTTCGATCTGTACGACAAGGAGCAGGCATGAGCCGCGTCGAAGCGGCGATCGCCGCAGCCGAGGCTGAGGGCCGCGGTGTTCTGATCGGGTACCTCCCCGCCGGATTCCCCGACCGTGAAACCTCGATTGAGGCCGCCGTTGCTCTCGCCGAGAACGGCGCCGACATCATCGAGCTCGGCCCACCGTACTCCGACCCGGTGATGGATGGCGAAGTAATCCAACAGGCAACGCAGCAGGTGCTCGCGCAAGGCTTCCGCCTCGCCGACCTTTTTCCGACGATCAAGGCCATCACGGAGCGCATCGACATTCCGGTCGTCGTCATGACGTACTGGAACCCGGTCATCCAGTATGGCGTTGACCGCTACGCCGACGACCTGTTGGCCGCCGGTGGTGCCGGGCTGATCACGCCCGACATCACGCCAGAAGCTGCTACAGAGTGGATTGCCGCGAGCAAGCGCACCGGGCTCGATCGCATCTTCCTGGCCGCACCGACATCTACCGAAGAGCGCCTCAAGATGATCGTCGATAACTCGACGGGCTTCGTGTACACGGTCTCGACGATGGGTATCACGGGGGAGCGCGCCCAGCTCGACGCGGCCGCCCGCACCCTCGTCGGTCGTCTGCGTCAGTACGGGCCGCTCCGCGCGTGCGTCGGCATCGGAATCTCCACCCCTGAGCAGATCGCGGGCGTGCTCGAATATGCCGACGGCGCGATCGTCGGAACCGCGTTGGTGCGTTCGCTGCGCGACAACGGTGTTGAGGGTCTCGCTGCCACGACCCGCGCACTGGCCGCCGGTAAACCTCGTCCTCGCGCCTAGAGCGCCCCAAAAGACACGGAAGTAGACTTCTCACATGCAGTCCTTCGCAAACAGCGTTGCCACGAGTATCCCGAGCCCTGATATCAACAGCTTCACGGTGGGTCCGTTCACGATCTACTTCTACGCGTTGTGCATCATCGCCGGCATTATCGTCGCGACGTTCATGACGAACCACCGACTCACCAAGCGCGGTGCTGAGCCGTGGGTGGTCATCGACATCATTCTGATCGCGGTGCCGCTTGCCCTCGTTGGTGCGCGTCTCTTCCACGTGTTCACGCACTTTGACGACTACTTCGGCCCCGAAGTAACTGACCCCTGGGCGTGGGTCAAGATTTGGGAGGGTGGCATCGCCATCTACGGCTCCCTGATCGGTGGCGCTATCGGTGCGTGGCTTGGTTGCCGCTGGACGGGCATTCGCTTTACAACGTTCGCTGACGCGCTGGCTCCGGGCATGCTGCTCGCACAGGCCATGGGCCGCTTTGGCAACTGGTTCAACCAGGAGCTCTTTGGCCTCCCCACCGACCTGCCGTGGGGTCTGGAGATCGCTCCTGGCAACCCCGCACTGCCGATCGGCGCCGCACCCGGCACGCTGTACCACCCCACGTTCCTCTACGAAGTGATCTGGAACGTGATGGGTGTCGTCGTGCTGCTGTGGCTGGGTCGTAAGGCCAGCATGCAGTGGGGCCGCCTCTTCGCGACCTACCTCATTTGGTATTCGGCTGGCCGCGTCGTTTGGGAGTCGATCCGTATCGACCCGAGCGAAATCATCCTCGGCCTGCGCACGAACGTTTGGTCGGCCATCATCGGTATCGTCGTCGGCCTGATCGTGCTGTTCATCCAACGCCGCCACTATGGCCTGGAGCCGTCGCCGTACGTGCCCGGTCGTGAGCCGGAGGGCAAGGCAGCCGATGTCGAGTACGTCGACACTTCCGCTCCGGAAGGTGCGGTTCAGGCCCCTGAGACCACCAAGGCGTAGCGCAACACGCCGTTCAGAAAGTCGTGAAGAAATATTTCTTCACGACTTTCTGCTTTTTCTGCAGCCGCACTCGTGGTTCCGCTCAGGAACTGACGAGTGGCGGAAAGACGGGGAGAAGCGGCCCTCAGGTTTCTGCGCACGGAACCATCGAGCGGGCTGCACGAAAGCGCATGGTTTCGCAGGTTTTGGGGATGGTCATGAGCGCGAAAATCAAAATGCTAGGATTTCAAAACAATCTCCCGATGGGTCGATGTGAGAGAACCTCCCACTGACTTTCATCAGCTCCGGTCGCCACAAGCTCGCCCGAATTTGCCTGATGTTTATGCAGGCTTCCGCACTTGGGCCAACGTCGTCCGAGTCATTGACCGCCACTTTTGTGAGGACGACTTCTATGTCTTCGACCCGTCAGCCGAGCCTCGTGGGTAATTTTCCTGCGAAGCAAGGCATGTACAACCCCGCGTTCGAGAAAGACGCCTGCGGGTTGGCCATGGTTGCCACGTTGCGTGGTGAAGCCGGACACGACATTGTTGCGTTGGCGCTGGAGGCGCTACGCAACCTCGAGCACCGTGGAGCCATTGGCTCTGACGCCGGTACCGGCGATGGCGCTGGCATTCTCACGCAGATGCCCGACGCTTTCTTCCGCGACGTTCTCGAGTTCGAGCTGCCTGTGGTCGGCGAGTACGCCGCAGGCATGGCTTTTCTGCCGCTCGACGAGCAGGAGCGCGAGGCACAGAAGCGTGGCGTCGAAGCGATCGCTGCGTCTGAGGGCCTGACCGTTCTGGGATGGCGCCTCGTGCCGACCGCGCCCGCGAACCTCGGCAAGCTCGCCTACAACGCACGCCCGCAGTGCGAACAGCTCTTCCTTTCTCGGCCGGCAGTCGGTGGCGCTCCGGCTATGAGCGGCGTTGAACTTGACCGTTTGGCCTACCGTCTACGCGCCCGTGCTCGAACCGAGCAGGGCGCGTATTTTGTTTCCCTCTCGTCGCGCACGCTCGGCTACAAGGGTATGGTCACGACGTTGCAGCTGGAGCCGTTCTACCCCGACCTGCAGGATGAGCGCTTCGCAAGCGAGCTCGCCGTCGTGCACTCGCGCTATTCGACAAATACGTTCCCGTCATGGCCGCTCGCACAGCCGCTGCGCATGCTCGCCCACAACGGCGAAATCAACACTGTCAGCGGCAACCGCAACTGGATGCGTGCCCGCCAGTCGCAGCTCGAGTCTGAACTGCTGGGTGATATGGCACCACTCCTGCCGATCTGCACCCCCGGTGTGAGTGACTCAGCGTCGTTCGACGAGGTGCTCGAGCTGCTCACCCTCACCGGCCGGAGCTTGCCGCACGCCATCATGATGATGGTTCCGGAGGCCTACGAAAAGCAGTCCGACATTGACCCGAAGCTGCGCGCCTTCTACGAGTTCCACTCGATGCAGATGGAGCCGTGGGATGGCCCGGCAGCGCTCATCTTCACCGACGGCACGGTTGTTGGCGCAACCCTCGACCGCAACGGTCTACGCCCCGGGCGCTGGACCGAAACGAAGGACGGGCTGATCGTCATCGGCTCGGAGACAGGCGTGCTGGAGTTTGAGCCCGACCGCATCAAGCGCCGTGGCCGCCTGCAGCCGGGCCGCATGTTCCTCGTCGACACGGCGCAGCGCCGCATTGTCAAAGACGACGAAATCAAAGAAGACCTCGCCAACCTGCACCCGTGGGAAGAATGGCTGGAAGGCGCCGTTCGCCTTGACGATCTGCCCGAACGCGAGCACATCGTGCACCCCGCCGCCTCGATCACGCGCCGCCAGCGCACCTTCGGCTACACCGAAGAAGAGGTGCGCACACTGCTCGCACCGATGGGACAGCACGGGGCAGAACCACTGGGTGCGATGGGATCGGACACCCCGATTGCCGTGCTCAGCGACCGCCCGCGCCTCCTGTTCGACTACTTCGTGCAGCAGTTCGCGCAGGTCACCAACCCTCCACTCGACTCGATCCGCGAAGAGGTCGTCACTTCGCTGCGCATGGGTATTGGGCCGGAGCGCAATCTGCTGACGTGGGGCCCTGAGCACGCGCAGAGCGTGACGCTCGACTTCCCGGTCATCGACAACGATGAGCTCGCGAAGATCCAGCACATCCACAAGGCGCTACCGAAACGCAAGAGCGTGACGCTCAAGGGTCTCTACCACTTTGATGCGGGCCCCGGAACCATGCAGAAGCGCATCGAGGAGATGTGCGCTGAAGCGGATGCGGCGATCGAAGCCGGAGCCGAGTTCTTGATTCTCAGCGACCGTGACAGTAACAAAGACCTGGTTCCGATTCCGTCGCTGCTGATGACGGCAGCCGTCCACCACCACCTGATTCGCAACGAGACCCGCATGAAAGTGGGGCTCGTGATTGAGGCCGGTGACGTGCGCGAAGTGCACCACGTTGCCACGCTCATCGGATACGGCGCCTCGGCAGTGAACCCGTATCTCGCGATGGAGACCGTGGAGTGGCTGGTCCGTACCGGTCGCATCACCGACGTGACCGAGCAAAAGGCCGTCAAGAATCTCATCTACGCGCTCGGCAAGGGCGTGCTCAAGGTCATGAGCAAGATGGGTATCTCGACCGTGCGCTCGTACGCCGGCGCCCAGGTGTTCGAGGCGATCGGCCTGTCGCAAGACGTCATCGACATTTACTTCACCGGTACCGAGTCCAAGCTCGGTGGCATCGGCATTGAAGACATCGCGAACGAAAACCAAGCGCGCCACGACTTCGCTTACCCCGAAGACACTGCTGTTCGTGCCCACGAACGCCTGTGGACGGGTGGCGAATACCAGTGGCGCCGCGAAGGCCCGCCGCACCTCTTCAACCCGGAGACGGTGTTCCGCCTACAGCACTCCACGCGCACGCGTCGCTACGACATCTTCCGTGAGTACACGAAGATGGTCGACGATCAGGCGGCAGAGTTGAAGACGCTCCGCGGCATGATTTCGCTGCGTAGCGGTGTGCGGCCGCGCGTGCCGCTTGATGAGGTGGAGCCGGTCTCCGAGATCGTGAAGCGCTTCTCGACCGGTGCCATGAGCTATGGCTCGATTTCGCAAGAGGCGCACGAGACTCTCGCGATTGCCATGAACCGTCTCGGTGGCAAGAGCAACACCGGTGAGGGTGGCGAAGACGTTGACCGTCTGCTCGACCCAGAGCGCCGGAGCGCCATCAAGCAGGTGGCATCGGGACGCTTTGGTGTCACGAGCCTGTACCTCACCGAGGCCGAAGACATCCAGATCAAACTTGCGCAGGGAGCCAAGCCCGGTGAGGGTGGTCAGTTGCCGCCGGAAAAGGTGTACCCATGGGTTGCCCGCACTCGTGGTGGCACGCCCGGTGTCGGTCTCATTTCACCGCCGCCGCACCACGATATTTACTCGATCGAAGACCTCAAGCAGCTCATTTTCGACCTGAAGCGCGCCAACCCGTCGGCCCGTATTCATACGAAGCTGGTGAGTCAGTCGGGTATCGGCGCGGTTGCCGCCGGTGTGGCGAAGGCGCTGAGCGACGTCGTGTTGGTCTCCGGTCACGATGGTGGCACGGGTGCGAGCCCCGTCAACTCGCTCAAGCACGCGGGTTCGCCGTGGGAGCTGGGTCTGGCCGAAACGCAACAGACGCTCATGCTCAACAACATGCGCGACCGCGTTGTGGTGCAGGTGGATGGTCAGCTCAAGACCGGCCGCGACGTTGTCATCGGTGCTCTGCTGGGCGCTGAGGAGTTCGGTTTTGCGACCGCGCCGCTCGTGGTCAGCGGCTGCATCATGATGCGCGTGTGTCACCTCGACACGTGTCCGGTTGGCGTTGCGACGCAAAACCCGGTGCTGCGTTCGCGCTTCAGCGGCAAGCCGGAGTTCGTCATCAACTTCATGGAGTTCATCGCTGAAGAGGTGCGTGAGTATCTGGCTGAGCTTGGTTTCCGCACGCTCGATGAGGCCGTCGGCCACGCCGAGCTGCTCGACACCGACGGTGCGATAGCACACTGGAAGGCGCGGGGCCTTGACCTCACGCCGATCTTGGTGGGCCCCGAGTTACCGGAAGACGCGCCGCGCAAGCACCTCCGTGACCAGGATCACGAGCTGGAAAAACACTTCGACGTGGCTCTCCTGGAGCACGCGCGTCCGGTGATCGAGCACGGGGGACAGGTCACGATCGACCTGCCGATCCGCAACACCGAGCGCGCTGTCGGCACCCTTCTCGGTCACTACGTGACGAAGAAGCATGGTGAGCACGGCCTCCCGCACGACTCCATCGTCGTCAACCTCACTGGTTCCGCTGGCCAATCCTTCGGCGCCTTCCTGCCGGCCGGCATTACGCTGCGTCTCGAGGGCGACTCGAACGACTACGTCGGCAAGGGGCTTTCCGGCGGCCAAATCGCGGTGTTGCCGCCGCGTGACGCGACGTTCGACGCCGCCCGCAACGTGATTGCCGGCAACGTGATTGGCTACGGTGCAACACAGGGAACCATGTTCTTGCGAGGCGTCGTCGGCGAGCGCTTCCTGGTGCGCAACTCCGGCGCGACCGCGGTCGTTGAGGGTGTGGGCGACCACGCGCTGGAGTACATGACCGGCGGTCTCGCGGTGATTCTCGGTAAGACTGGCCGCAACTTTGGTGCGGGCATGTCGGGCGGAACCGCGTATGTGTACCGCTTGCGCCGCGAATTGGTGAACCGCGACGCGCTGCGCTCGGGGGAGCTCGAGATTCAGACGCTCGGTGCCGCCGACCGTGAGATCTTGCGCGACCTGCTGACCCGCCACCAGACAACGACCGGCTCGTCGCGTGCCGCATCGCTCCTGGCGAACTTCCACGACGAAGCCCCGAACTTCGTTCGTGTTGTGCCGCGTGACTACGCGGCCGTTCTCAAAACTCGTCAAGACGCCGCAGCCGAGGGACTCGACCCCGACGGCACGGTCGTCTGGAATCGCATTTTGGAGGTGACAGGTGGCTGATCCGAGGGGCTTCCTGAAGGTAACGGAGCGCGAGCTCCCCAAGCGTCGACCGGTGCCGGTTCGCATCATGGACTGGAAAGAGGTGTACGAACCCGGCGACAAGGCCGTGCTTCGCCGACAGGCAGGGCGCTGCATGGACTGTGGCGTACCGTTTTGCCACCAGGGCTGCCCACTCGGCAACCTGATTCCGGAGTGGAACGACCTCACGTGGCGCGGCGAAGGCCGGCAGGCCATTGAGCGCCTGCATGCGACGAACAACTTCCCGGAGTTCACGGGGCGTCTCTGCCCGGCGCCGTGTGAAAGCTCGTGCGTGCTCGGTATCAACCAGCCCGCCGTGACGATCAAGCAAATCGAGGTTTCAACCATTGATGAGGCCTTTGCCAATGGGTGGGTGCAGGCGCAACCACCCGGGCGCATCACCGGCAAGACGGTCGCTGTTGTTGGTTCCGGCCCCGCGGGCCTCGCCGCAGCCCAGCAGCTGACCCGTGCCGGGCACACCGTCGCGGTGTTTGAGCGTGACGACCGTATCGGCGGTTTGCTGCGCTACGGCATCCCCGACTTCAAGATGGAGAAGTCTCACATTGAAGACCGCATCCGTCAGATGCAGGATGAGGGAACGCGTTTCCGCGGCGGCGTTGAGATCGGTAAGGACATCACATGGGCGCAACTGCGCGATCGCTACGACGCCGTGATCGTGGCCACGGGTT
Source organism: Microbacterium daqui (assembly GCF_050408675.1). Classification (NCBI taxonomy): domain Bacteria; kingdom Bacillati; phylum Actinomycetota; class Actinomycetes; order Micrococcales; family Microbacteriaceae; genus Microbacterium; species Microbacterium daqui. The sequence continues at coordinate 244,258 of NZ_JBNTKF010000001.1, forward strand.
GCACTGTTCCCCGTGACCTGGCTATTCCCGGGCGCGATCTGCCCGGCGTGCACTTCGCGATGGAGTACCTCGTCGAGTCGAACAAGGTCGTCGCGGGCGACACGGTTGCCAACCAGATCACCGCAGCGGGCAAGCACGTCGTGGTGATCGGTGGTGGCGACACGGGTGCCGACTGCATCGGCACCGCACACCGTCAGGGCGCGCTGAGCGTAACAAACCTCGCGATCGGTCGTCAGCCCGGCGAAGAGCGGCCAGAACACCAGCCGTGGCCCATGATGCCGACCATTTTCGAAGTGCAATCTGCGCACGAAGAGGGTGGAGAACGTGTCTATCTCGCGTCGACCGTCGAATTCTTGGCGAATGATGCGGGGGAGGTGCGCGCACTGCGTGTCGCCGAAACCGAGTTCGTCGACGGCAAACGCGTGCCGAAATCGGGCACCGAGCGTGAGATCCCTGCCGACCTAATCTTGATCGCGATGGGCTTCACCGGAGCCGAGCGCGACACGCTGGAACCCCAGATCAAGGCACCCTTCACGAACCGCGGCACGGTGGCGCGTGAAGACGACTTCCACACGTCCCTTCCCGGTGTTTTCGTTGCCGGTGACGCTGGCCGCGGCCAGTCGCTCATCGTGTGGGCAATCGCTGAGGGGCGTGCGGCAGCGGCGCACGCTGACGCGTATCTGATGGGTACGACGTCACTGCCTGCGCCGGTCCGGGCGAGTGATGTCGCTATTGGACTACCGCATCAGTAGGCTGGAGACGGCCTACCTAATGGCCACAGAACCCTAACAACCGGAGCACATACGGATGAGACGCGCAAAAATCGTCGCAACCCTGGGTCCTGCAACATCCACATATGAAACCGTACGAGCGCTTCTTGAAGCGGGCGTCGACGTCGCACGACTGAACCTCAGCCACGGCGACTATTCGGTGCACGAGGCAAACTTTGCCAACGTGCGTCGTGCGGCAGACGACATCGGTAAAGCCGTTGCCGTGCTGGTGGACTTGCAAGGACCGAAGATTCGACTCGGCAAGTTTGCCGACGGACCCCACGAACTTGCAGAGGGCGACCTCTTCACAATTACGACCGAGGACATCCTCGGAACCAAGGATCGCGTCGGTACGACGTTCAAGGGCCTGCCCCACGACGTCAAGCCGGGCGACTTCCTTCTGATTGACGATGGCAAGGTTCGCGTCGAGGTCGTTTCGACCGACGGCGTTGACGTGATCACCAAGGTGATCGTCGCCGGAGCGGTGTCTAACAACAAGGGCATCAACCTCCCGGGCGTTGCCGTGAACGTGCCGGCGCTGAGCGAGAAGGATGAGGACGACCTCCGTTGGGGTCTGCGCATCGGAGCAGATCTCATCGCGCTGAGCTTCGTTCGTGACGCTCGTGACATCGAGCGCGTGCATGAGATCATGCGTGAAGAGGGCAAGTTCTTGCCCACGATCGCAAAGATCGAAAAGCCGCAGGCTGTCGAAGCGCTCGAAGAGATCGTTGACGCCTTCGACGGCATCATGGTCGCTCGTGGTGACCTCGGCGTTGAGCTGCCGCTCGAAGCCGTGCCGATCGTGCAGAAGGAAGCCGTTGCCCTGGCTCGCCGCATGGCGAAGCCCGTCATCGTTGCGACTCAGATGCTCGAGTCGATGATTTCGAGCCCCGTTCCCACGCGCGCTGAGACCAGCGACGTGGCAAACGCGGTGCTCGACGGCGCTGACGCCGTCATGCTGTCTGGTGAAACGAGCGTCGGCGAATACCCGACTGTCGTTGTCGAGACGATGGCACGCATCATCGAGTCGACCGAAGACCACGGCCTGGAACGCATTCACCCGCTGACCGCCAAGCCGCGTACGCAGGGTGGCGCGATTACCCTCGCCGCTGCGGAGGTCGCTGACTTCGTCGGGGCAAAGTACCTGTGCGTCTTCACGCAGTCGGGTGACTCGGCACGTCGCATGTCGCGTCTGCGCTCGAAGATTCCGATGCTGGCGTTCACGCCGCTCGAGGGAATCAAGCGCCGCCTGGCTCTGACGTGGGGCATCCGCGCCACGCTGGTTGACACGGTCAAGCACACCGACCTCATGTATGTGCAGGTCGATAACTACCTGCTCAAGAACAACCTCGCTGAGGTAGGCGACAAGGTCGTTGTGATCTCTGGTTCCCCTCCCGGAATCGTCGGATCGACGAACGACCTTCGCGTTCACAAGGTGGGAGACGCCATCAACGGCGCAGCCCCCATCTACCAAGAGGTCAAGTAGTTCCGTTCACGGGCCGGTGGCACCTTCGGGTGTCACCGGCCCGTGGCGTGTCTGCGGCGCGACGCGCCCGGCGTGCCATCGCGTCGCGCTGGCCCTCGCAACTGCGATAGTCTCGACTTGTTTCACCCACTTGCCGGTGTGGCGGAATGGCAGACGCGGAGCACTCAAAATGCTTTGTCCGAAAGGGCGTGTGGGTTCGAGTCCCACCACCGGCACCAAATGAAGAGGCGCACGAATGTGCGTCTCTTCTGTTTCAACAGGCCGCACCCGCGACGCTCGCAGAGCGGTTACTCGCCGACGGTGGGCGGTTCTTCGACGCCCGCCGGATTCGGGGGCACGACGGAGATCTCTCCGGAATCGAGTGATACCTCTCGCCACATTCGAGGTTTGTCCGTTCCGTTGCCGCCGTCGGCAGCTGGCGCTGCTGTTTCGGGATCGAGGTTCGGGTCGGCCATGATCTACCTTTCCTTCGCTTGGCGCCGAGATTACGCCTCCATGCTGTCGACCGGCAGGGGGTTGCGAACTTGATACCGCGGGGCTAAGGGTTGCTATGCCGCCGAATGCTTGATTGGGTGTACTCACCGGTGCGCGGTTTGTGCGCGGGACAACACGGGCTTCGTGAAGGAGAACCTTGGGAAAATTCATCTACGACACGAACGTCAAGATCGATGTCGAGGATCGCGCGCTCGCCCACTTGCAGGTTGTTATCGGTTCGAAGTTGCGTCGTAACGAGCCGTTCTTCTTCAGCTGGCGCGACGATGCGAGTGTGGGGGACGGGCGCACGAGCGTATGGATTCACAGCTCGGCATCGCTCGTCTTCAAGTTCTACGGCAGCCGACGACCGCAGCTCAATGCGGCATGGCTCGACGCGCTGTCAGAAACAGCGCACTCCGCGCACGGCTTGCACATGGTTCCGGAACCAGCAGAAAAGAAGGAAGCGTAATGGGCGTTCTGTTGTATGGGCACCCAGATAGCCCCATCGAGATCGAAGATCGCGCACTCGCCCACTTGAAGGTCGTCATCACGACGAAACTCCGTCGCGGTGAAAGCTTCACGCTGTCATGGATTCACCCGCAAGAAGATGACGGCGGGCGCAGCACGATCTGGTTGCACCCGGCGATTCCGCTCCGCTTCATTTTTGATTCGCCTGAACCGGCGGAGCTGAGCCCCACGTGGCTGGAAGAACTCGCGCGCTCGGCGCATTCGACGGGTGGCATCATGTTGGTGGCTGAACACTTCGAATCGCCCGACGCCGCTGACTAGTCAGTGGTCATACGCATGCAGTCGCGGTAGAGCTCGCTGAGTTGTGGGAGCCCTTGAGCGAACGCTTCCCTTTGCATCGTCGCCCCGTCTCGACCAGCAGTGATCTGGTCAATCTCGTTCATGACGAATGGCGGGGCCTGTTGGTCGCTGTCGCGCACCAACGCCGTGAGGTGCGACAAGGCCGCGACGCTGGGGGAATGCGACCGACTGCCGGGGTAGTACAGTCCATCGTTCAACCCGTGGCGTGCAGCGTGCCACAGTTCGGCGTCAAGAATGTGGTGCCGTTCGGGGGCTTCGCGCGTACTGTGGCGGAGCTCGCTATCGACCAACGCCCTCATCACCATGGCGATCGAAACGGCGCGTGCCGCGGTGAGTTGCGCGTCACTAATGCGGAGCTCGACTGTGGGGAGATTCTCTGACACGCGCACGCTCCAGCTGGCGGTGTTGTAGAGCTGCGTGGCACCGAGGCCGATGAGCCGTTCGCGCAGCCGGTCGTGATCTTCTTTGTCTTCGTAGATCGGTGGGATTCCGTTGGTGGTCCAACGCCGCGTTTGGATTGACCGCCAGCTGTGAAAGCTGGTGTCGATGCCGTTCCAGAATGGCGAGTTGGCTGAGATGGCCAGCAGTGCAGGGAGCCACGATCGGACGACTCCGAGGGCTCGCACCCGGTCATCGGGATCGTCAACGCCCACGTGAACGTGCATGCCGTTGAGAAGGTGTTCGCCGGCGAGGCGGCCTACGTCTGTCGCGATCTGGTGGTAGCGCGCTGACGTGGGTTCGATGCGGGATCGACCCGCCTCGAATGGCGTTCCCGACGGAACCACGACAAGACCCCGATGTTCGGCCCAGGCTTGCGCCGTGGTCCGAAACGCGGTGAGCTCTTCGAGCGCCTGTGTGGCATCGGTGCAGATGCCGGTGGCGAACTCAATTTGGCAATCGAGAAACTCGGCAGTGACAGTGCCCGGGAGATCGCGCGACCGAAGGTCTTCGATGGCGCCATGTGCCACATTGACCGGCGTGAGTGACTCAGCATCCGCGATCATGAATTCTTCTTCGATACCAAATGATCGCGTCATGAGCGGGCACCTTTTCTGTCAAAACGGGGGAGTGTCTGTACTCTGGCGGGCCGAGCGGTGCTTGGTCTAACCGGTTGACAGAGAACCCTTCGGTGTGCTTCTCGGGCGCGCCATCAGAGAGCAAGACTGCTGTCAAGGGGGTGCCCAAGGCGGAACACGGTTGAGAGGTTAGAGGCATCGAAGGGAGAACCATGTTGCCTGACATTCACACGTGGTGGCCGCAACTGAGTATCGAAGCGAAGCACGCCATTTGGGAGTCGCCCAATGAGGCGGTGCCGGCCTCAGCACTCGAGGAGATTCGTACGCTCACGGGCTACGCCGCTACGGGTGACGAAACACTGAGTGACGATGACCGCCAGTTCATTGAGACGCAACGCGAACCAGTTGATTGAGGTGTGCAATGCCGAACCCGCAGATTAAAGATGAAGAGGTTTACGAAGCGCTCCGCCGCGACGGCGCCTCAAAACAGAAGGCCGCCCGCATTGCGAACGCGAGCGCGCGCGATGGGCGCTCGGCGGTGGGTAAGCGCGGGGGAGAAGCAGAACCATACGATGAGTGGACAGTCCCAGAACTGCGGAAGCGGGCGAAAGAGTTGGGGCTCACCGGCTACTCGAAACTCCGCAAACGAGACCTCATCGCGAAGCTGCGCGATGGGTGATCGTCTTAAATCAACGTTGTCTGTGTGGGAAACGCCAATTGAACGGTGCCTGTGCCATAGGATTGAGCGGTGACCGATCAGGAACAAACCGAAGCTACCTCAGCGCCCGCCCCCCGCCGCGTGGTCGTCGCCGAAGACGAGTCGCTCATTCGCCTCGACATCGTCGAGATTCTCCGAGACAACGGTTTTGACGTTGTCGGTGAGGCTGGTGACGGTGAAACCGCCGTTCAGCTCGCGACCGAGTTGCGCCCTGATCTGGTGATCATGGACGTGAAGATGCCCCAAATGGACGGCATCACGGCCGCTGAGAAGCTCAGCAAGAACCACATCGCGCCCGTCGTGCTCCTCACCGCTTTCAGCCAGAAGGAGCTCGTTGAGCGTGCCAGCGAAGCCGGTGCCCTTGCCTATGTCGTGAAGCCGTTTACGCCGAACGACCTGCTCCCGGCGATCGAAATCGCCCTCGCCCGCTACGAGCAGATCATCACGCTCGAAGCCGAGGTCGCCGACATGGTCGAGCGCTTCGAAACCCGCAAGCTTGTCGACCGCGCGAAGGGCCTTCTCAACGAGAAGATGGGCCTGAGCGAGCCCGAGGCATTCCGCTGGATTCAGAAGGCATCGATGGACCGACGCCTGACCATGCAGGACGTTGCGAAGGCAATCATCGACCAGCTGTCCCCGAAGAAGGACTAGCAAACAAGACTTACACGAATGGCCACCCCGCAAGGGTGGCCATTCGTCGTTAACGGAACCAGTGGTTCCGCTCGCAAAAACAGTTAGCGCTGGTCGATGATCGCGTTGGTGATGCGAATCGTGGAGCAGCGGCGGCCTTCTTCGTCGGTGATGATGATCTCGTGCACGGCGAGGCTGCGGCCGACGTGGATTGGCGTGCAGGTGCCGGTGACGAAGCCGGCGCGCACCGAGCGCGTGTGGGTCGCGTTAATGTCGACGCCAACGGCGAGCTTTCCGGGGCCGGCGAGCAGGTTCGCATGCATCGAGCCGAGCGATTCGCCGAGAACGACGTACGCGCCACCGTGGATAAGGCCGACGGGCTGCGTGTTTCCCAGGGCCGGCATAGTCGCGACCGCGTGATCCTTGTCGAACGCGGTCATGACGATCTCCATGCGCTCAGCGAGCGCTCCCATACCGCGCGACTGCACCCATTCCAGGGGGTTGTCGTACAGCTCGGCGAGGTGGTCGTTATTCGTGGGCATTGATGTTCCTCCTGCGCTCGTCGGTATCCCTCGTTAGGCTGGAGGGGTGACGGACTCCGAAAAGCCTACCCTTCTTGTTGTCGACGGCCATTCCTTGGCTTTCCGCGCGTTTTACGCGCTTCCGGTCGAAAATTTCACGACCAAAGACAACCAACACACCAACGCGATTTACGGCTTCTTGTCGATGCTCGTCAACCTGATCAAGAACGAGAAGCCAACGCACATCGCCGTTGCCTTTGACGTTTCGCGTCAGTCGTTCCGTACCCGCGAATACGCGGAGTACAAGGGCACCCGCAACGAGACTCCGCCGGAGTTTTCTGGGCAGATTCCGCTGTTGCAGGAGACCCTGGGCGCGATGAACATCACGGTGCTGACGAAAGAAGATTTCGAGGCCGACGACATTCTCGCGACCCTCGCGACGCAGGGTGCTGACGAGGGCTACAACGTGCTCGTCGTCTCCGGCGACCGCGACTCGATCCAGATGGTGAACGACAAGGTCACGCTGCTGTACCCGTCGGTTCAGGGTGTGTCGCAGCTCAAGCGCTACGACCCTGAAACGGTGATGGAGCGCTACGGCGTGCCGCCGCACCAGTACCCCGACATCGCGGCCCTCGTCGGTGAGACGAGCGATAACCTGCCCGGCGTTCCCAAGGTGGGCGAGAAGACCGCGGTCAAGTGGCTGACGCAGTTCGGTACGCTCGACGCCATTCTCGAGAGCGCTGACGAAATCAAGGGCGTCGTGGGCAACAACCTGCGCGAGCACATGGATGATGTACGCCGCAACCGCAAGCTCAACCGTCTCCTCACCGACGTTGAGCTTGACGTGAAGCCGGCTGACCTCGCGGTGCAGCCGATCGATGCGCAGGCCGTGCGCGATATGTTTGCGCGCCTTGAGTTCCGCACGCTGTTGCCGCGCGTCTTCGAAGCGACCGGTGCGGTGGCTGAGGAGTCTGCTCCGGAACCATCACTACCTGTTCCTGAAGCCCGTCAGGTTGACGCTGCGGGTGCGGCTGCGTGGCTCGCAGCTAATTCGTCGGCACCTGTCGGTGTCACGGTGACGGTGCTCGACGGTACGCCGTCGCGCGTTGGTGTTGCCACGCTCGCTGAAGCGATTGAATTCGACTGGACCGACGACGCGGCTGTCCAGGGCTGGCTCGAATCCGACGCCGACAAGGTGCTTCACGACGCGAAGCCGCAGCTGAAGGCGCTTCGCCGCGTGGGCGCCGACCTGGGCGCGCTCACCTTCGACACGAACCTCGCCGGCTGGCTCATCCGCCCGAGCTACCCCGACAAGACGCTCGCCGACCTCGTCGATCGGTACCTGGGGGAGAAGCTCCCCGAGGCCGACCCGACGCAGCTTGTTCCCGAAACCGAGGGCGCAACGCCCGGCCAGCTGAGCTGGTTCACGCTGCGCGTCGCCGACGTCGTGCGTGCCGACATGCCGGAGAACATTCTCAGCGTGCTCGTCGACATCGAGCTGCCCACGCTGTCGGCACTCGCCGACATGGAGCTCGCCGGCGTCGCTGTCTCTCACGAACTATTGAGCGGCTTTTCTGCCGAACTTGCTGAGCGTGCCGATGGCATCGCGCAGGAGGCGTACGGAACCATCGACCGCGAGGTCAACCTGGGCTCGCCGAAGCAGCTCCAGGAGGTGCTGTTCGACGAGCTCGAACTGCCGAAGACCCGTAAGACCAAGACTGGCTACTCGACTGACGCTGCGGCTCTCGCCGATCTTCAGGAGAAGAGCCCGCACCCGTTCCTTGAGTTGCTGGGCCAGCACCGTGAGGCGACGAAGCTGCGCCAGATCATCGAATCGCTCGACAGCGCGATTAAGCCCGATCACCGTGTGCACACGACGTACGTGCAGACCGGTAGCCAGACCGGCCGCCTGTCGAGCACCGACCCCAACCTGCAGAACATCCCGGTTCGTACGCAGGAGTCACGTCGCATTCGCCAGGCGTTCGAAGTCGGCGAGGGCTACGAGACGCTTCTTACCGCCGACTACTCGCAGATTGAAATGCGCATCATGGCGCACTTGTCGGAAGACCCGGGCCTGATCGAAGCGTTTAACTCAGGCGAAGACCTGCACCGCTTTGTGGGCTCGCGCGTGTTCGGGGTTGACCCGAGCGAAGTCACCCCTGCGATGCGCACGAAGGTCAAGGCGATGTCGTATGGCCTCGTCTACGGACTCTCGGCATTCGGTCTGTCGAAGCAGTTGCGCATTGAGCAGTCTGAAGCCAAGCAACTGATGGTGGAGTACTTCAACCGTTTCGGTGCCGTGCGCGACTACCTGCGTGCGTCGGTACAGCAGGCCAAGATCGACGGCTACACCGAGACGATCTTCGGTCGTCGTCGTCCGTTCCCTGACCTGTCGAGCCCGAACCGTGTGCTCCGTGAAAACGCCGAGCGTGCGGCACTCAACTCGCCGATTCAGGGCAGCGCCGCCGACATCATGAAGATCGCGCTGTTCCACATTCACCAAGACCTCCGTGCAGCAGACCTGCGTTCGCGCGTTCTGTTGCAGATCCACGACGAACTCGTGGTCGAGGTCGCGCCGGGTGAATGGGAGGCGACGGAGAAGATCGTGCGCACCCGTATGGGTGACGCGGCGAGCCTCTCGGTGCCGCTCGACGTTCAGGTCGGCCGCGGCCCCAACTGGGACGCCGCCGGCCACTAGCCGTTATGTGCCGCCCCTCCCATGGTTCCGCTTTCTCGATAGGCTCAGCATCATGACTGAACAACGCACTCCCACGGAGATCGACCAGATCGCCGACGCGTGGGTCGACACGCTCGCTGAACAGCTTCCTACCCTCGCCACCTACCTCGGTCGTACTGAGTACAACGACCGCTATGGCGACTACAGCCCGGCCGGACACGAAGCGCTCATTGCTGAGACTCGTTCCACGCTGGCTAAGCTGAACGCTGCGACGCCCGTCGACACCATTGACGAGGTCACCAAGACTGACCTCGCGGCCACGCTTGAACTCGACCTCGAACTTAACGACGCCAAGTGGTCGCTACGTGACCTCAACGTCATCGCATCGCCCGCGCAGGAGATCCGCAATGTGCTGGATCTCATGCCCATGGCCACCAACGATGACTGGGCCACCATCTCGACCCGCCTCAGCAACCTCGGCGGCGCTATCGACGGCTACATCGAAACGCTCCGCGAAGGCATCGCGCAGGGTTCCGTGCCGGCTCAGCGTCAGGTTCGCGAGGTCATCACGCAGGTCGAGCGCTACGCGGCAGACAAGGGTTACTTCGTTGAGTTTGCCGCCGAGGCGAAGCCCGCCGACGGCGAACTTCCCGCATCGCTCGCCCGCGACCTCGCCGCCAACGCTGACGCGGCTCGTGCGGCGTACGGCAAGCTGGCGTCGTTCCTTGCTGACGAGTTGGCTCCCGCAACGCACGATGTCGACGCGGTCGGCCGCGACCTGTACGCACTGCACTCGCGCAGCTTCCTCGGTGCGACGATTGACCTCGACGAAACCTACGAGTGGGGTATCGACGAGCTGCGCCGCATGGTGACCGAGCAGACGGCGATCGCCAACGAGATTAAGGCTGGCGCTTCGGTAGAAGAGGCTGTCGCGTTCCTCGAGCAAGACGAGTCGCGCAAGTTGCACGGCACCAAGGCGCTGCAGGAGTGGATGCAGGCAACGAGCGACAAGGCCATCGCCGACCTCGCTGCGACGCACTTCGACATCGCCGAGCCGATCCGCAAGCTTGAGTGCATGATTGCCCCCACCAAGGAGGGTGGCATTTACTACACCGGCCCGACAGACGACTTCTCGCGTCCGGGTCGCATGTGGTGGTCTGTGCCGGAGGGCGTCGACACGTTTGACACGTGGCGTGAACTCACCACGGTGTACCACGAGGGTGTTCCGGGTCACCACCTGCAGATCGCTCAGGCGACCTACAACCGCGCCGAGCTGAACTCGTGGCGTCGTGTGCTCGCCGGAACCTCGGGTCACGCCGAAGGCTGGGCACTGTACGCAGAGCGTCTGATGGAAGAGCTGGGCTACCTGTCTGACCCCGCTGACCGCCTCGGCATGCTGGACGGCCAGCGCATGCGCGCAGCTCGCGTCGTGCTCGACATCGGTGTGCACCTCGGCAAGCCGCGCCTCGACGGCGAAGGTATTTGGGACGCGGAGTACGCGCTCAACTTCATGCGTAAGAACGTGAACATGAGCGACCAGTTCGTCCAGTTCGAAGTCAACCGCTACCTCGGCTGGCCAGGACAGGCGCCGAGCTACAAGGTCGGCCAGCGCATTTGGGAAAATGTGCGCGATGAGTACGCGGCCAAGCAGGGTGCGAGCTACTCGATCAAGGAGTTCCACAAGCGTGCGCTTGACCTCGGTGGTGTCGGCCTCGACACCCTGAAGAAGGCCCTGCTGGGCTAAGAACCCCAGGCAAAGGTGGTCGAGAGGTTCGCCTCTCGGCCACCTCTCTGGTTCCGCTCCCATTCACGGGAATGAATCCTTACCGGCTCGCGTTTCGAGTCATAGGCTTCACAAGCGGAGCCAGCAATTAAGGAGACACCGTGGCACTACAGTTCGGACTCGACACCTTCGGTGACGTCACGCGCGACAAGAACGGCGAGATGCTGTCTGACGCGCAGACGATCCGCAACATCGTCGAACAGGCGACGCTTGCCGATGAGCTCGGTATCGATTTCTTTGGTGTCGGTGAGCACCACCGTTCAGAGTTCGCCGTGTCAGCACCCGAAATGGTGCTCGCTGGCATCGCGACGGCCACCAAAAACATTCAGCTCGGTACCGCCGTCAACGTGCTCTCTTCCGATGACCCGGTGCGCGTCTACGAACGCTTCGCGACGCTCGATGCCCTCTCCAACGGTCGCGCCGAAATCGTGGTGGGTCGCGGGAGCTTCATCGAGTCGTTCCCGCTGTTTGGCTTCTCGCTCAACGACTACGATGCCCTGTTCGAGGAGAAGCTGGAACTCCTGACAACGATCCTCAACGACAACCCCAATATCTCGTGGAGCGGCCGCACCCGCGCGCCGCTCGATAACGTCGAGGTGTACCCGAAGACCGAATCAAAAATGCCGGTGTGGGTCGGCGTTGGTGGCAGCCCGGAGTCTGTCGTGCGCACGGCTCGCCATGGGCACGGCCTCGCGCTGGCCATTATCGGCGGCTCAGCCGACCGGTTCCGCCCGTTCGTTGATCTCTTTCACAAGTCGGTGCAGACGTTTGGCTTCAGTCCGCAACCGGTCGCGGTTCACTCGCCTGGCCACATCGGTGAGACCGATGAGCAGGCGTGGAACGAGGTCTATGAGGGCACGAAAGAGCTCAGCGACCGCATTGGCGCCGAGCGGGGCTGGCCGCCCTACAGCCGGGCACGATTCCAGCAGGATGTCGGCCCGGACGGCGCCCAGTACACCGGTTCGGTAGAGCGCGTGGCGCAAAAGATCGCTGCCACCGCGCGCGCACTCGAGATGGATCGCTTCGACCTGAAGTTTGCGAACGGAACCACGTCGCACGAAAGCTTGATGTCGTCGATTCAGCTGTATGGCACGCAGGTGATCCCGCGGGTGCGGGAACTGCTGGGGGAGTAGCGCTTCGTAATCTTTGTTCTCGGTTTGGGTATTAATGCTTTAGGCTGAGAACGTGACTGACACCCAGGTAGCACCGCTGAGCCGCAGCGCTCGTCTTGACCGCCTCCCGTTCACTCGAAAGCACGGCAAGATCCTGACCGGATCGGGCCTCGGATGGGCACTCGATGCGATGGATGTTGGCCTCATCAGCTTCATCCTCGCGGCACTGCCCGCGGTGTGGAACGTCACTCCCGCAGAAAAGGGCTGGATCGCCTCTGTCGGCTTCATCGGCATGGCACTGGGCGCGACACTCGGCGGCTTGCTGGCTGACCGCTTCGGGCGACGTTCTATCTTCGCGTTGACGCTGCTCGTCTACGGTCTCGCGACTGGCGCGAGTGCTCTGGTTGGGGGAGTGGCTGCGCTCCTAGTGCTGCGCTTCTTCGTGGGTCTCGGTCTCGGCGCCGAGTTGCCTGTCGCCTCGACCTACGTCAGTGAGTTTGCTCCGGCACGCAACCGTGGGCGCCTCATCGTCTGGCTCGAGGCATTCTGGGCCGTGGGCTGGACGGCCTCGGCGCTCATCGGCTACTTCGTGATCCCGAACGTGCCCGAGGGCTGGCGCTGGGCCTTCGCTATTGGCGCGATTCCGGCGATCTACGCGCTGGTCGTGCGCTGGGGACTTCCGGAGTCGCCGCGCTGGCTCGAGCGCAAGGGTCGTACCGCCGAGGCCGAAGCGATTGTTCAAGACTTCGAGCGTTCGGCCGGTATCGAGCCGCCGGCTGAGGCCGCGGAGCCAGTGGCCGTGACGGCGATGGCAACCTCACCGCGTGAGCGCCTCGCGGCTCTTTTCTCCCGTGAGTTCCGCGCGCGTACGGTGAGCCTGTGGGTGGTGTGGTTCTGCGTGAACTTCTCCTACTACGGTGCCTTCATCTGGATCCCCTCGATCCTCGTGGGCGCGGGCTTCGACCTCGTCAGGTCTTTCGGCTTCACGCTCATCATCACGCTCGCCCAGCTGCCAGGCTATGCGGTCGCCGCCTGGCTCATTGAGGTGTGGGGCCGCCGCACCACACTCTCCGTCTTCCTTGTTGGTTCCGCTATCTCAGCCATGCTGTTCGGCACGGCAGAGACCGAGACCATGATCATTGCTACCGGTATGGCATTGAGCTTTTTCAACCTGGGAGCGTGGGGTGCGCTGTACGCCGTGAGCCCCGAAATGTACCCGACGTCGATGCGTGCGACAGGTTCGGGTTGGGCCGCTGGTGTCGGGCGCATCGCGTCGATTATTGCGCCGATCCTGGTTCCGCTAATCCTCGCGAACGCCGGGGCTCCTACGCTGTTTGTGATCTTCGCCATCGCGTTCGCCATTGCGGCGGCGGCGGCCTGGGGTCTCGTGGACAAGTCTGGTGTCGCACTCGATGATCGGTAGCCGATTGTCGGAATCACGTGGCAAGATTTTCGCATGAGCACGATTGCAGATCGCAGTGGTTCGGTTCTTCTCGTCATCGATGTGCAGCGAGAGGTGTTTGCCGACGCGTATGACAGAGACGGCGTGGTGAGTCGTATCGCTTCGTTGGGTCGCACAGCACGCGTGGTTTCCGCCTCACAAATGACGTTTTAGTTGCGCAGCCTGGGCGGGTTCGAGCCTTTAGACTCGGTGCTCTCATAGAATCTGAGTTATGGCACAGGTTCGTTACGTCGCGATCGGAGATTCGTTCACGGAGGGCGTGGGCGATGAACTGCCAGATGGCACACCGCGGGGCTGGGCTGATCTGACCGCCGAAGGATGGGCGCGTTCGCTTGGCGAGCCGATCGAATACGCCAACCTCGCGATCCGGGGCAAGCTCGCCTGGCCCGTCGTCGAGCAGCAGCTTGAGCCGGCACTGGCGTTGAAGCCGACACACCTGTCGTTTAATGGTGGCGGCAACGACATGTTGCGCCCCAGCACTGACCCTGAGCACATCGCTGACGCATACACACGCGTCATCCGTCGCTGTGACGAGGAGGGTGTGCAGCTGATCATTCTTTCAGGCGCTTTTCCCGCGACCGGATTGCCCATGCCGGGTCTGATTCGTCGGCGCGGCAATGAACTTTCTGATGCCGTGATTGGCCGCTTGGCCTATCGTCCCGACATCATTCGGGCACTCAACTGGCCCGACCGCGAGCTTTCCGGACCCACCTACTGGGCTCCGGACCGCCTCCACATGAACACACGCGGCCACCACCGTGTCGCCGCCCGCGTGCTCATAGCGCTCGGCCAAGACGTGCCTGAGGGTTGGTGGTCACTGCCTCGTGATTCCGCAACGGCCCCGCTGCGGAACGGAGTCTACGTTCGCGAGCACTTGGTTCCGTGGGTCAAGCGCCGCGTAACCAAGACGAGTTCCGGCGACGGACGCCTCCCGAAGTTCGGCGACTGGGTCACCGTCCAGCCGTAACTACGCCTCGGCGAGCCAGTATTCCTCGCCACCTGCCGTGCGCTCGGCGACGCCGTAGTCAATGAGATGGCGACGCAACAGTACCGCGTCATCTGCCAGGCCTTCCAAGCGCACCGTGAGCACTGGTTCCGTCATCCGTTCTCCGGGTTGCAACGCACGCTTCGCCAGCATCGTCAGAAACTCGACCCGCGTTTCGTGATCCGACGGATACCGGTCAACGCGGCCGGTATCGGTGAGGAACCGATCGAGCCCTTCGCGCCGCGGCCGCGCCATCGCCTGCAGCGCCTCGCGCGCTTGCCCCGGATCAAATGTGAGGGCATCACCGTCAGCAGTCACCACGCCGGTGTCGATGAGCTTCTGCCGTGCACGGGCGCGCTTCGCGGGGGATAGAGGCTCAAGCCCCTCTGCGAGCGCCTCCGCGAGAACGAGGCGCAGATCGTCATTGATGAGCGCGGCGAGCAGCGGGCGTACAAGGTCGGTCATATCAACCACACTACGAGACGCGTGAGGCCCGCGACGAAATCGTCGCGGGCCTCACGGAGCATGGCAGTGCCTTAGCTGTAGGCCTTCCAGACCGTTGCCATGAAGATGTTGATCAGGGTCAGCACCATCAGTGAGGGCAGTACCCAGCCGGCGAGCGACGGCTTCTTCTTGTTCATGAAAGCGATCACGAAGATGGCGATGAGAACCACCGTCTTCGCGCCGATCTTGGCGTTGTTGACGAACTCGCCGGCGCCAGTCGCGTAGGCCATGCCGACGAGGGCGAGACCGGTGATCAGCATCGTCCACGCGCCGTGCATGATGGCGGGAACGATCTTGGTTTCACCCGTCTTCATGCTCTTCATCTGGACGAGCATGCCGCCCAGAAGGCTTGCGATACCAATGATGTGGAACGCAAGGATGACGTTCTTGAGGATCTCCATGGTTCCATTTTAGCGACACCCTGTCGGAAAGGACTAGTTTCGCAGTCCGTTCAGAATAAAGGCCGTCAGTTGCTGTGCGACATCGGCGATCGGGACGCCGTGATTGACGAGCGTCATGCCGGAACCAATCGCGCTGCGCACAAACATGGGGGAGAGGTGCGTGGTCTCGAATGGAAGGCTCGCGATGAGTTCAGTGATTGGTTTCGCCAGCGCGTCATGGAGCGCGGCGATGTCTTCGCGACCCTTGGGGGAGAGATCGACGTCGCGCAGCGCGGTCGCCAGATGGTGACGCCCGTCGCTCGTCATTTCGAGCGTCTTCGCAATGTAGACGCGCAGTCGTTCGGGGCCAGCGGGCGCGGCATCCGTCGCGGTGCGCAGTTCGGCGTTCCACTGCTCGAATGCCACGCGGGCGAGCGCGACAAGAATGTCGTCACGCGACGGAAAGTATTCGTAGAACGTTGAACGACCAAGCCCTGCCGCCGCAGTCACTTTGCCAGCGGTAACTGCCTCAACACCGTGCTCGATGAGAATCTGCTCGGCTGCAGCCAGCAATGCCGAATGCTGGGCGTGACGATGCTCCGCCATGGTTGACGCAGAAATTCTCGGCATGCGTCCATTATCCCGATGAGTGCGCTCGAGCGCTCGAGGCTCGACGGGGGAGTCACGCCGGTCAAACGACGACGAGCGCCCAGCCGTCCCACTGTCGCTCGACAATGCGGGCAACGGCTGCCGGAACCACGGAGAACGTGTCAGCAAGCGCAGACTCATCGATGTCATGCGTGTGTAGCGCGTTACGGCATGCCACGACCGTGGTTGATGGGTGGTCTCCGAGGAGAATTGCGGCGGCGACAGCGGTCGCGTGGCCGTCAATGAGTCCGTGAACAGCGGAACCAGAGACCACGATTTCGATGACGGTGGCGGGGTGCTCGCGAAGGAAATTAGCGGCCTTCTTCAGAGCGATCAGCGTGAGCTCTTCAGATTCTCCAGCTGCTTGAAAGACGGCGGAACGGGGCTGTGTGCTCATGGTTCCATTGTCCCGCTTTTTTGCAGCATTGCTATCGGGGTTGACGCTCATGCCGCACCCACCTATCGTTTATCAATACATCGTTGAACGATAGGGGCGACATGGGCCAGTTCGCAATATTCGGCGTGAGGGTGATGCTGGTCATCCTTTTTACTGTCGGTGTGCTCGCTCAGGTTTTCTGGATTCCGGACATCATTGAGAGCACGATTCATACCTTCCCAGAGGTTGCGGGACTGCGTTGGCCAGGCATGATCGTCGGAGTCGTGCTCGTACTATTCCTACAGGTCGCCGTGGTGTGTATGTGGCGGTTGCTCACGTTGGTAGATCGCGATGCAATCTTTGCGCGCGGGTCACTTGGGCCCGTAAACGTCATCATCGCCGCATTCGGGGGAGTAGCGCTCACGGGAGCCGTTGGTTTCGCCGTCATGACAGGAGCAGGATTTGGTCCGCCCGGAGTCATTCTGATGCTCATCGGTATCGTCGTAGCCGGAGTCGGGCTCGCGCTCCTGATGCTGGTGATGCGTGAACTCCTGATCCGGGCGATGCAGATGGACGCCGACCTCGCCGAGGTGATCTAATGCCGATCATCGTTAACCTCGATGACCAACTGGCGCAGCACAACATGACCGTTGCGCAGCTGGCACAGGCTATCGGCATTACGCCGGCGAACGTATTCGTGCTGAAAAGTGGGCGCGCGAAAGCGGTGCGATTCAGCACGCTTGAAGCCATTTGCCGCGTGTTCGATTGTCAGCCCGGAGACATCCTCGGCTACGAATCGTAGGGACGCGTTTGCTACCAGGGCGTCGGGCGCTCGGCGTCGCGTTCGGCATCGTTGGGGACGCTGACGAGTTGTTCGCCGCCCGCGCGGATGCACAGCCCGCGCAGTTCTTCGTCGCTGTGCTGCTCCTTTGCTGAATGGCGCGTGGTTGTGCGTTGATTCTGCCACGGCATGAGCGGGCGGTCGCGAAGTGTGCTTGATGTCAGCATGTCGACCCTGAGAGGGAGGCATCATAAAAACCAACCTGACATAATGTGCATTATCGGAGAATCTACGACAGCGCTGCCGATGGGGAAGTTCCGCTACGAATCGAGCCCGATAAACGTACGGAACGCTGCGGCGCCGGTGACAGTGATCGGTTCACCACGCACGAATGCTTCAGGCATCAGCACCAGTCGGCGACTGATCGCCAGGGCGTCACGGCGCTTCACGCGAATGTCACCATCGGGTCGATATCCGACTTTGCGGCTAACGGCCAACGAGTTCGGGTTGTCGGTAAATGCCGCCGACGTAACCTCTGCAGCGTCGGCGTAGTCAAACAAGAATGCACAGATCGCCTGACGCATCTGTGTTCCTATGCCGCGCCCCTGATGCTTAAGCGCCAACCATGAGCCGGTCTCGCCGGTAAGCGTGCTGACATAATCACGCGTCCCGAATCCTTGGGTTCCGACCAGCGCGCCGTCGTACTCGACTGCCAACTCAAGGTTCCACGCCGCCTCTGACCATCGTGCGCGATTGCCCCAGTGATATTGAGCAAGGTCTGTTCGGAGCTTTTCCGCCGGAGCATCCGTCCACGGAAAGCAAAACGGCATGAATGCCGGATCGTGAATGCCGCTCATGGCGAGCTCTGAGAGCGCAGGAATTAACTCGTCAGTGACACCCCGCAAGACGAGCGGCCCCGCTTCAATCCGTAGTCCGAGTGGAGGAAATGCGTCGACTAGGTCCATTTCTCAACACTGCCACAACTCCCCTACCCGGCGTTGATATGCCCAACAATTGATGAATTATGGTGCAGATAGGCGCGTACAACACGCACATCAGACCTTAAAGCGATACTTTAAGGTCAATAACCCTGGCTCAGGAGGCAAAAATGTCTGAATCGGTCGACAACACCACGGTCGGCGCCCCCGCGGCGGACTCACCCGTGCTGAAGAGCCTGAAGTGGCTCCTCGGACTCGGCGGTGCGCTCGCAATCATCATCGGCGCCCTGATCTTCCTTTGGCCGACCAAGTCGGCCGTCACCTTCACGATGATCCTCGCCGCATACGCACTCATTGGCGGCGTTTTCTACATCATTATCGCACTCACGGCAAAGGGCATGGGAGCGGGCGGCCGCATCGGTCACGCGCTCGCTGGTCTCGTATTCATCGCGGCCGGCATCATCGCGTTCATGAACCCGGCCTCAAGCACGGTCATCTTCGCGTCGATCGTCGTCATCTTCATCGGTGTCTCGTGGATCTTTGAAGGTATCGCGGCATTCACCACGCTCAAGCTCGCTCCGAGCAAGGGCTGGGCGGTCTTCTTCGCCATCATCAGCATCCTCGCTGGTATTGCCCTGCTGCTGTCGCCGCTGGTTGCCGGCGTCGTGCTGTGGATATGGTTCGGTATTTCGCTGTTCGTCATCGGTATCGTGCAGGTCGTCCGCGCCTTCACAATCGGCAAGGACTGACCTTACCGAGACCGTAAGACAACGTGCCCCCGCCGTCTGAAGCGGCGGGGGCACGTTTCGTCTCGCTGCTGCGCTGCTCGCTCAACGGGCGGGCACCGCCAGTGCTTATGCCCCTACGTAGCGGGCGAGGTGCTCCCCCGTAACTGTCGCACGCGCCTCGACGAGTTCGCGTGGTGTGCCTTCGAACACCACGGTTCCGCCGTCGTGGCCCGCACCAGGGCCCATGTCGATGATCCAGTCCGCGTGAGCCATGACCGCCTGGTGATGTTCGATGACGATGACCGATTTTCCGGCGTCGACCAACCGGTCCATCAGCCCCAACAGCTGCTGAACATCAGCAAGGTGCAGACCGGTCGTTGGCTTCAAGACGTAAACGCCACCTTTGTCTGCCATGTGCGTCGCCAGCTTCAGTCGCTGACGCTCGCCACCAGAAAGCGTTGTGAGCGGCTGCCCAATCGTGAGGTAGCCGAGCCCGACATCGTCCAATCGCACCAGGATCGAAGCCGCCGCAGCAAGCTTCCCCTCCCCTGCGGAAAAGAACTCACGGGCTTCACTGACCGACATCGACAACACATCGCTGATGTTCTTGCCGGCATACGTCAGCTCGAGGACTCCAGCAGCGAAGCGCTTGCCCTCACACGTCTCGCAGATGGCAGAAACGCCAGCGACAACCCCCAGGTCAGAGTAGATAACTCCGGAACCGTTGCAGGTCGGGCAGGCACCCTCAGAGTTTGCGCTGAAGAGCGCCGGCTTTACCCCGTTCGCCTTGGCAAACGCCTTGCGAATCGGCTCAAGCAGCCCAGTGTAGGTCGCGGGATTGCTGCGACGGGAATCACGGATCGCGCCCTGATCGACCACGATGACGTCGCCGTGCGCGGGCAGTGCGCCGTGAATGAGGGAGCTCTTGCCAGACCCAGCAACACCGGTAACCACGGTCAGCACGCCGAGCGGAATGTCGACGTCGACATTGCGCAGGTTGTGCGTGTTGGCACCGCGCACTTCGAACTGGCTGGTGGGCTTGCGCACCGTCTCCTTGAGCTGAGCGCGGTCGTCGAGGTGGCGCCCGGTGAGTGTGTCAGAAGCGCGTAGCCCGTCGAGCGAACCCTCGTAGCAAATCTCGCCGCCATTCGCACCGGCCCGTGGGCCCAGATCAACGACGTGGTCAGCAATCGCGATCGCTTCGGGCTTGTGCTCAACGACGAGCACGGTGTTGCCCTTGTCGCGCAAGCGCTCGAGCAGACCGTTCATGTTCTGAATGTCGTGCGGGTGCAAGCCGATCGTGGGCTCATCAAACACGTACGTCACGTCGGTGAGCGACGAGCCCAGGTGACGAATCATCTTCGTGCGCTGCGCTTCTCCCCCAGACAAGGTTCCGCTCGGTCTCTCCAGCGACAAATATCCGAGGCCGATCTCGACGAACGAGTCGAGCGACTCCTGGAGCGCCTTCACCAAGGGCGTAATGGATGGCTCATCAATCGACCGCAGCCACTCGGCCAGGTCCGAAATCTGCATGCGGCAGGCATCGGCAATGCTTACGCCGGCGATCTTCGACTCACGTGCGTGAGAAGCAAGGCGCGTACCGTCACACTCGGGGCACGCCGTGTACGTCACCGCACGCTCAACAAACGCGCGAATGTGGGGCTGCATCGCCTCACGGTCTTTCGAGAGCATCGAGCGCTGCACGTTGTTGACCAGGCCCAGGTAGGTCATGTTGATGCTCTCAATCTTGACCTTGGTGGGTTCTTTGTAGAGGAAGTCTTGGAGCTCTTGCTCCGTGTATTCCTTGATCGGCTTGTTCGGGTCGACAAAGCCTGACGCTGCGTAAATGCGTGTGGCCCAGCCGTCAGCCGTGTAGCCAGGAATCGTAATGGCGCCCTCAAGCAACGACTTCGATTCGTCGTACAACTGCGTGAGATCAAGGTCGGTCACCGACCCCATGCCCTCACACTTCGGGCACATGCCGCCGACCTGCGAAAAGCTCCGCTTTTCCGTCGTCGTTTCGCCACCCTTGCTGATCGTGACGGCTCCTGCGCCAGAAACGGAAGGCACATTGAACGAGTACGCCTGCGGGCTGCCGGCACTCGGAAAGCCCATGCGTGAAAAGAGAATGCGCAGCATCGCGTTGGCATCTGTCGCGGTGCCAACGGTCGAGCGGGAGTTTGCTCCCATGCGCTCCTGATCAACGATGATCGCCGTCGTCAGCCCCTCCAGAACGTTGACGTCGGGGGGCGACAACGACGGCATAAAGCCCTGCACGAACGAACTGTAGGTTTCGTTGATCATTCGCTGCGACTCGGCGGCAATGGTTCCGAAGACGAGCGACGACTTGCCGGAACCAGAAACGCCCGTAAACACGGTCAGCCGCCGTTTCGGAATGTCGACAGAGACGTTCTTGAGGTTATTTTCGCGGGCGCCCTGCACGCGAATGTAGTCATGGTTATCTGCGGGGTGCGACATGCGGGCTCCAGATGCGTTGCGGGCTGTTCAGCCTATAAGTTGCACCGACATCGCGTCTGCTGTAACAAGAAACGGGAGGCATCAGCGTGAGCCGACGCCTCCCGAATTCGAGGTGAGTTACTTCGCGACTGGAAGCACGCGATCCCACCACTCGAGCACCGCTGCGAAGCGCTCCAGACGGTGACGCGGCTGACCCGAACGCGTCAGTTCATGGTTCTCACCCGGGAAGATCAGCATTTCGGCGTCAACACCGTTGTGCTTGAGCTTCGAGTAGTACCGGGTGGCCTGCTCGAGCGGGCAACGGAAGTCGAGTTCAGAGTGAATCACGAGCGTCGGCGTCTTCACATTGTCAACGTGCGCGTAGGGGCTCTGCGCAGCAATCTGCTCAGCAGACCCACCTACATACTCGATGCCGAAGAACGAACCGATATCACTGGTTCCGACGAACGACTCCGGCTCCAAGAAGCCGCGCTCCACGATCGCACCGGCGAAGCGGTGATCTTGCGTCGTCACCCATGCTGTGAGGTAGCCACCGTACGAACCGCCCATGACGCCAACACGCTCGCCATCAAGGCGCGCGTCGCTCGCGACAGCACCCTCGAGGAAGTCAATGACGTCATGGAAATCGACGGTGCCCATGGCCTGGCGGATCGAACGACCGTGGGCCGTACCGTAGCCAGCGGAACCACGGGGGTTGCAGAATGCGACGGCGTAGCCAGCGTCAACCAGCGTCTGTACCTCATCGAAAACGTGCACGCCGTAGCTTGCGTACGGGCCGCCGTGAATCATGAGGATGACCGGGTGCGGGCCGTCGCCTGTGGGCGTCGCCAACCAGCCGTGAACGGGGTAACCGTCGCGGCCCGTGATGGTCAGCTCCGTCGGCGTTGCGATACCGCTACCCTGCAGGCCCTCACCGAAGTTGGTTACGGTGCGGGTGCCTTCGGCATCCGACACGAGCAGTTCGCCGAACGAATCCGCCTGCGCGACAGTCGCGACAACACGGAGACCGGCGGGGGTTTCTGCCGCGTCGATGCCGCCGATCTCAACGTCGCCGTCGATGACGGTCGAGATCTCGCCACCGCGGGCGACACGCAGAGCGTGCAAGCGGCCGCGCGTGCGGTTGAGTACGAGGAAGTCCTCGCCGACCGGCACGATGTGGCTGCCAACCTCGCCGAGGTCGATCGTTTCCGCATCCGTAAGCGCACTGGGTGCGTCGCCATCCAGAATCCACAGCCCCATACCGGGGGCTACGAAGTCTGTGCGTGATTCCCCGACCGAATACGCCAGCAGTGCGATGGTTCCGTCACTCGCGACGGCGATATCGCCAACCGACAGATTCGCCTCGGGAGCCACAACGACGCGCTCGGCGCCATCGGCGACAGCGACGGCCACGACCGTGCTGGTGAGATCGATCGTCGTCGGCTGAACATCGCCGACCGTCGTGATGACCTCGGTGCCGTCGGCCGTGAACGCGATACCCGCGTACGTCTTACCGTCACCGTGCGTGAGCTGGCGTGCCTCGGCGGGCACGACCTGCTGCTTCGGCTTCTCTGCGCCTTCTGCCAGCACCGCGGGCGCGGGCGCGTAGAACGGCTCAGCGGTGACGTCGGGTGCCGGAACCACGAAGAGGTGGCTGGGGCGGTCAATGGTGTAGCCGAGGCCGTTGGCGTGCCAACGGAATCCCGTCACCTTACGGGGCGCCTCAGCAGCCTCGCCAAGCCCGTCAATGGTTCCGTAGCGTCCTTCTTCGGCGACGCGAGCCGCGAAGACGAACGACTGACCGTCGGGTGCCCATTCAAAGCCGCTGACGCCGCCGTGAACGTCGGTGACCTGAACTGGTTCGCCACCAGCCGCGTCCACGACGTGCAGCTGGGCGCCCTTCTTTTCCACACCGCGCAGGAACGCGATGCGGGTGCCGTCGGGCGACAGCATGGGCGCAGCGTCTGCCACACCACGGGTGATGCGTCGCGGTGCGCCGGTGAAGTCGGTGCGCCACAGCTGGCCGACGCTGCGGTT
Source organism: Microbacterium daqui (assembly GCF_050408675.1). NCBI lineage: Bacteria > Bacillati > Actinomycetota > Actinomycetes > Micrococcales > Microbacteriaceae > Microbacterium > Microbacterium daqui. Next base: position 267,569 of record NZ_JBNTKF010000001.1, read on the forward strand.
AGCGGCGGCATCGGGGCGTGACGTGGCGAATACGGCGAAGGAACCATCGGGTGCGATGGACGGACGCGAAACAGAGATGAGGTGAGAAATATCCTGGGGCTTCATTGCGCTTAGTTGCCTTCGAATGCGGAAACGTCGCCGACGAGACGCGTGTTGTCAGCCGGGATCGGGTCAACCGCGGCCTGAGCAACCTCTGCGGCGAACTCCGACACGTTGTAGAGCTTTCCTGCCGATTCGCGACGCTCGGAGATGGCGCCGGGGTTGGCGCGCTCCAACAGCGTTGCGGTGATGGTGCCTTCGATCATGTCGCCGGAAACGACGACGAACTCGATGCCCTGCTCGGCCAGACCCGGGATGAGGTCGCGCAGTGCGTCTTCACCAGCACGCTTCGAAAGTGCAACGGGCTCGTACTCGGGCATCGTCGGCGTCGTGCGAATGTAGTGTGCCTGGTGGCTCGTCACGAAGACGACGCGCGAGCCCTCCGCCATGATCGTGCGCGCCGCGTTCAGCATGTTGAGCTGGGCGTCACGGTTGAGCTTGAGTGCATAGTCTTCGGCCATGCCCGACTCCATGCCACCCGAAGCGTTGAGCACGAGGATGTCGAGCTTGCCGTACGCCTCGCGCACCGCCTCGATCATGCCCGCGACCGATTCAGGGTCGGTGAGGTCAGCGCCAACGGTGATGGCCTGCACGCCGAGGCCGCGAAGTTCGGTGGCGAGCTTTTCTGCTCTCGGAGCCTTGTTGCGGAAGTTGATGACGACGTCAGCACCGGCTTCGGCAAAGTAACGCACCGTATCGGCGCCGATGCCACGAGAAGAACCGGTGACGAGGGCCACCTTTCCGTCCAAAGATCCGGGGGGAAGCAGCGTTGTCACAGAGACTCCTTTGATTGCGAACGCCGAAATGCGCTTTCTGAGACTATCAACGCTGTGCGTCTCCCCGACGTTGAGCGTCGACAAGAAGTGTGTCTATGGCTCGTGGTAAGTTCACTGCCAAGGGGAGGTTTCAATGGAAATCATCGAATTCTTGACCGACTGGGCATGGGTTGTTTGGCTCGTGTTGATCGCGCTGTTCATCGTGATTGAGATGTTCACGCTCGAGTTCACCTGTCTCATGTTGGCGCTGGGTAGCGCGGCGGGCCTTGTGGTGTCGCTCACCGGGGCTGAATTTTGGCTTCAGGTTGTCGTCGCGGCCGTCATCGGCGTGCTTCTCATCCTGTTCTTAAAGCCGCCACTGCTCGCGCGGTTGTCGAAGAACGCCGACCCAGCCAAGAGCAACGTCGACGCTCTTATTGGCATGCACGGCATGGTGATCGAATCCGTCACTACGACGTCGGGCCAGGTCAAGCTGCAGAACGGTGACACGTGGACGGCCCGCACCGGGTACCAAGTGCTCTCTCCGCAAACTCCCGTTGTCGTTTCTTCCATCAACGGCGCCATCGCCGTTGTGGTTCCGATCAACGCACCCGCTTCGCAGTAGCGCACACGCTCTTCGCCGTCTCTCGCAGTGACGGCTCTAGCTTCAGAGAAAGGAAACACCCGCGACATGGACAGCGATATTGTTCCCACGATCATCGGGTGGATCATCGCCATCACGTTCGTGATCATCGCGATCACGATTCTGGCGCGATCTATTCGCATCATCCCGCAAGCGGCCTCCGGCGTCGTTGAACGTCTGGGCAAGTACCACAAGACCCTCATGCCGGGTCTGAACGTACTGGTTCCGTTCATCGATCGCCTCCGCCCCCTCATCGATATGCGTGAACAGGTCGTTTCGTTCCCGCCGCAGCCGGTGATCACCGAGGATAACCTGGTCGTCTCCATTGACACCGTCGTCTACTTCCAGGTGACTGACGCCCGCGCTGCCACGTACGAAATCGCCAACTACCTCGGCGCCGTCGAGCAGCTCACCACGACGACGCTTCGTAACGTCGTCGGTGGCCTCAACCTCGAAGAAGCTCTCACCAGCCGCGACGAGATCAACGGTCAGCTGCGCCTCGTTCTTGACGAGGCAACCGGCAAGTGGGGTATCCGCGTCTCCCGTGTTGAGTTGAAGGCCATTGACCCGCCCCTGTCGATCCAAGACTCGATGGAGAAGCAGATGCGTGCCGAGCGTGACCGCCGTGCCGCAATTCTGACCGCTGAAGGTACCAAGCAGTCTGCGATTCTTGAGGCTGAAGGTGCTCGTCAGGCGGAGATTCTCCGCGCTGAAGGTGACAAGCAGGCCGCTGTGCTTCGTGCACAGGGTGAGGCTGAAGCCATCACCACCGTGTTTGGTGCCATCCACGTCGGCCAGCCCGACGACAAGCTGCTCGCATACCAGTACCTGCAGATGCTGCCGAAGATCTCCGAGGGTCAATCCAACAAGCTGTGGATCATCCCGAGCGAGCTCACCGAAGCCCTCAAGGGTATCGGTGGCGCCTTCACGCCCAAGGGTGGCGGCTCGTCGCCATTCCCCGGTGGCGGCATGCCGACGAGCGATGCTGGTCCGGCCGCCGCCCACCGCCAACAGCCCGCGTCGGGTCCGCTGCAGCCCGTCGTTACGGCGTCGGAACCAGTGGTTGCACCGGCACCGGCAAAGACGGCTGCCGATGAGGTCGCCACGAGCGTGCTGGACGGCGAGCCGTCCGTCAGCGACCTGATCGCTGAGGCGCAGGCAAACGATGTGCGCTCCGGTGCTGTTCCGGCGGAAGTCTACGAAGACGAGCTCGGGGTCACCCCGACGTTGCCGCCCGTTCCGCCGCTGCCGCCGCAGAATCCGGGTGTCTGATCGTTCATCCGTACCTCTCAGGCGCTGCTCCGCAGTTGCTTGCTCACCGTGGCCTCGTCGATTCTGACGGGGCCACGGCTGGCGTTGTCGAGAACTCTTTTGCTGCGGTTGCTGCCGCTCACGCCGCCGGCGCGCAATTCGTCGAGTCGGATTGCCATCTCACTTCTGACGGTGAAGTCGTGCTCTTTCATGACTCCTCGCTGCTGCGCGTCACGGGTGACGCACGCCTTGTCGCCGATGTAACTGCGCGCGAGTTGGAAGCGTTGATGGCAGACCGCGGTGGTTTGATCACGTTGCGCCAGGCGCTCGAGTCTTTTCCTCAGACGCGCTTCAACATCGACATCAAGGCCGACGCGGCAGCTCTCCCGGCGGCCGACATCATTGCTGCCTACGCTGATCGTGTGCTCGTGACGAGCTTCAGCGATCGCGCACGAGCGCGTGCGGCGGCCCGGTTTGCCGAACTCGGCGTGCGCCCCGCCTACTCCCCCGGTCAGTTCACCATGGCGAAGATCGTCGTGGCTGTCGCACTCGGTATCCGCCCGTGGCAAAAGCGGCTCTTTCATGGATTCGACGCCCTGCAAATTCCCGAGTCTCACGGCGCGGTCAAGGTCTTAACCCGTCGGCTTTTGGCTGCCGCGCACCGCAATCACACGGTCGTTCACGTATGGACTGTCAACGACTCCGCAGACATGCGTCGCTTGCTCGACTTTGGCGTTGACGGTCTTGTCACAGACCGTATTGATGTTGCATTAACCCTCTGACATCATCTGTTCAACGCCTATGCCCTGTGCGTTGCCTGAGAAACCCCGATATTGTCTCGCATTTTGGATGATCTGCACAGGCGGAGACGTTAGAACTAGGGACTGACGAGAGGACTCACCCATGGCAGAACGCAGCCTGCGTGGTATCCGACTCGGCGCTCAGAGCCTACAAAGCGAAGAGGGCGTCGTGCTCATGGACCGAACGAACCACACGTACGCGTGTACCCAATGTGAGCGCGAAACGACGCTCACCTTCGCGGCTGATGCAGAGCCGCCTGCAACGTGGGAGTGCCGCACGTGCGGTGCTGAAGCGTTGCTCATCGTCGATGGCGAAACCGTCACCGTCGACCACAGTGAAGACAAGGTTGCACGTACTCACTGGGACATGCTGCTGGAACGTCGCACGATTGAAGAACTCGAAGAGATTTTGGCTGAGCGCCTCGCATACCTGCGTGAGCGCCGCGGAGAAGCTCCGACACGAATCGGCGCATAACTCCTCACGACAAAGGGTGTCACCTCACGGGGTGGCACCCTTTTCGCGTACCCGGTGGTTCCGCTCTCGCCCGATTAGACGTCGCCTTGCTGTCGACGGCTGCGCTCGCGCACCACAATACCGACGGTGATCAGGGTAGCCAGGCTCCCCCACAACAGCACAAACTGAATGCCGGAACCAAGAATCACTGCCGGGGTGAGTCCGGTTCGCAGTTCCACCTCGGTGATCATGTAGCCGGGTTCAGCCTCCGGGAGCTGGTCGATCGTGCTGCCGTCGGGTGCAATCACCTGACTCGTGCCGACCGTTGAAATGTTGACGACCGAACGGCCCGTCTCAATCGCACGCATCCGCGCGAACGCCAACTGCTGCAGGTTCTCATCCGTGCCGCGGAAGTCAGCATTGTTGGTCTGGAACATGTAGACCTCGGCACCGTCGGCCGCGCCCTCCCAGATCACCGCGTCGTAAATAACGTCGAAGCAGATCGCGAGACCCACCGCAATGCTGTCAACGTCGACAACCGGGCTGTTGGTTCCGGCGGTGTATTCACGCTGGATCCGCCCGATGAGATCAGGCACGATCATTTCGTAGAACCAGCGGTCAGGCACGTACTCACCGAACGGTACGGGGTTGCGCTTATCGTAGTGCGCGGCGGCGCCCTCCCCCGCCTCCCACAGCATCGAGGTGTTGTAGAACAGGCCGTCACGCTGGGTCACCGCATTCATCAGCACGGGTGCGTCGACATCAATCGCCAGGCGGTCCAGGATGCGACCGACAGTCGGCTCCGCCTGCGGATCCCAGTCGACGCCGCCTTCGGGCCACAACAGCACGTCGAGGTCTTCGCCGCGGAGCGGCTCGGTGGCATCCAACTGCGCCTGCAAGACGCTGTGCTCAGAGCGATCGTCGAAGTACCCGGCGGGGCCGTTGCCCTGCACCGAGCCGACGGTCATGGTTCCGTTCGGTGTCGTCGGGAAAGCCGGGAGCAGTAGGAAGAGCACGAGCAGCGCCGCGACGGGAGTACCCAGCACGCCCCATCCACCGCGCCGCCACGCACCTTCGCGCTCCGTGGTTCCGTGAACTCTGCGCGTCGTCCACCAGAAGCGGAACCATTCGATGGCGAGAGCGGTGAAGGTCACCATCAAGAAGCTGAGGCCCGACACCCCCACCCACGACGTCAGGTGCGCCAGGGGGCTCTCGGACTGGCTGATGCCCATGCGCCCCCACGGGAAGCCGCTGTACGGCCAGGAGCCCATGAACAGATCGCGGGCTGTCCAGATGCCGCCCACGAGCACGGCAGTCGCGGTGTGCGCCACCACGGGGCGCGTCGACAGCCGCGGCATCCACCGGTACGCCAGCACGATCAGAATGGAGCCGAAACCCCAGAAGACACCCTCAATGCAGGCAAGCGCCAGCCACGGAATGTACCCGAGGTAGCGCGTGGCCCACAGGATATGCGTGAGGTAAAACGAGAGACCGAAGATCAGGCCGACGAGCAACCCGCCGCCGACGCTACGCCCGATGAGCGTGACAAGCGCGACCGCGATGCCGACGAAAGCGAGCGGCCAAATACCGACCGACGGAAACGCGAGGTCGAGAACGATGCCGCCGATGAACGCGAGAAAGGCGGCGAGCCACATCGGAATGAGCGCCTTCTGCGGCGCTAGGGGTGCTGCCACGTCACACTCCCGAGTAGACGACGATGCCGCGCCGCACGAGGTCAAGCGCTCGACGAGCCGTGGTTCCGATGTTACCATCAGCCACCATGCTCAGCTGGTCAAGGAGGTCGATCGTCTGCTTTGTCCAGCGTACGAAGTCGCCGGCCGCCATGTCTGCTTGCGTCAGTACACGGTCGAGGTTCGCCCCTCGTGCCCACGCATGCATTGCGGCGGAGAGTCCGGGAGCGATTGGCTCGGTGCCGGGCAGATCGAAGTCGTGCTCGACGTCGTCGAGCTGTGCCCACAGCATCGCGGTTGCATCGAGTGCGATGCGGAACGCCCCCTTCGGGAGATCGCGCATGCCGGTGCCGGCCTCGTCGCGGCGCGGCTCATAAACGAGAGCGCACGCGAGAGCCGCAAGCGACGGTGCGTCGAGATTCTTCCAGATCCCGGTGCGGAGGGACTCTGCGACGAGCAGGTCGCGATCGCCATAGATACGACGCATCGTGCGGCCAGCGGGAGTGAGGGTGGCGGAACCATTGGGTGCGACATCGACATAGCCAAGTTCGTCAAGCACGTCGACGACGCGGTCAAAGATGCGCGCTACGGTGCCGGTGCGGCGGTCGATCTGCGCGCGCCACTGGCTCACTTGACGTTCGAGCTTCCAGTACCGCTCTGCCCACCGTGCGTGCTTTTCGCGATCCGGACACGAGTGGCACGCGTGTTTCTGCATGCGTGCACGCACGTCGTTGATCTCTTTGCGTCGCTTCTCGGCACGACCTTCGCTGCCGTACAGCTCACCGCGGCTCTGCTTTTCGAGATCCGTAAGCTCGCGGCGCAATCGCGAATAGTCGAAGAAGTCGCCGCGGTCGCACGTCATGGCTTCGCGGTAGCCGTTCAACGACTCGTCGGCGTCACGTACCTTCACGGCGAGGCCGACGACGGCGCGGTCAGCCTGGAACTGCGCGAACGACGACTCCAGAATCTCGCGGGCGCGGGAACGGCCGAACTGGTCAATGAGGTTGACGGCCATGTTGTAGGTCGGGCGGAAGGACGAGTTCATTGGGTACATGCGGCGCGAGGCGAGAGCGGCGACCGCCTCAACGTCCATGCCCTCGTTCCACACCACGACGGAGTGACCCTCAACGTCAATACCGCGGCGTCCGGCGCGACCAGTCAGCTGGGTGTACTCCCCTGACGTGATCGGCACGCGTGCTTCGCCGTTGAACTTCTCGAGCTTCTCAAGCACGACCGTGCGGGCCGGCATATTGATGCCGAGGGCCAGGGTTTCGGTCGCGAACACGACCTTGACGAGCTTGCGCTGGAATAGTTCTTCCACGATCTCTTTGAACGCCGGCAGCATGCCCGCGTGGTGTGCGGCAATACCGCGCTCGAGGTTTTCGCGCCACGTCCAATAGCCGAGTACCGCGAGATCCTCATCAGGGAGCATGTAGATACGTTCTTCGACGTAGCGACGAATTTCGCGGCGCTCGTCTGCCGTGGTCAGCGAGATGCCATCGCGGGCGACCTGCTGAACGGCCTGGTCACAACCGACGCGAGAAAAAATGAAGAAGATCGCTGGCAACAGGTTGTCGCGTCGCAACGTTTCAATCGCTTCAGCGCGGTTCAGTCGATTGCCCCGCCCCGCCATGGACGGCTTTTGATACTTCGGCTTAGGTTTGCCGCGGCCGCGCGCGTTGGCGGTGCGCGAATTGTTCTCCCACGCCACGCCCTTGAAGGTACGCAGGCGTGCAAGCTCACGGTTCACCTGTTGCGTCGCGACACCGGAGCGCTCATCAAACAGCGGCAACAGGTCACCGCGCGCCAGCACGTGCTGTTGCAGCGGAACCGGACGAATCTCAGAGACGATCACTTCGGTTCCGCCGCGCACTGCAGCCAACCAGTCACCAAACTCTTCTGCGTTCGATACTGTCGCGGAGAGCGCAACAACGCGCACCTCTTCGGGAAGGTGGATGATCACTTCTTCCCACACCGCGCCGCGGAAGCGGTCGGCGAGGTAGTGCACTTCGTCCATCACCACGAACCGGAGACCGCGTAGCGCCTCCGCGTCGGCGTACAGCATGTTGCGCAGCACTTCGGTCGTCATCACGACGACGCGCGCGTGCGGATTGATGTTGGTGTCACCGGTCAGCAGGCCCACTTCACCGGCACCGTACACGTCGACCAGTTCGCGGAACTTCTGGTTCGACAGCGCCTTCATCGGCGTTGTGTAAAACGCCTTGTCGGTTCCGGTGCGCATTGCAAGATAGATCGCGAATTCACCCACGATTGTCTTACCCGCTCCGGTGGGTGCGGCAACAAGCACACCGTGACCGTCTTCGAGCGCGTGGCACGCTTCGATCTGGAACTCGTCCATGTCGAACGACAGCCGGGCGGCAAACTCCTGCGTCAGTGGGTGCTTGGCGCGCTCCTGGGCGGCGGCGTACTGCTCAGCAGCACTCATGCGGTCGCCGTCGGAGTGAACAGGTCGCCCTCACGCTTGCGACGGCGGCGGTCAAAGAGGAGCGCGACAACTGCGGCCGCCAGGTAAAGCACGACGAGAATAGCCGCCAGCAACAACATTGAGACGATGTCGGAACCAGGAGTCGTGATGGCAGCAAAGACCGAAGCGACCAGCACAGCAACACGCCAGCCCTTCAAAATCGCCCGCCCCGTCATGACACCCGCGAGGTTCAGAATGACCAGGAACAACGGCAGCACAAAAGCGACACCGACCGTCAGCAGGAGCTTGAAGACGAAGTCCCAGTAGTAACTCGCGTCGAAGAACTGGTTGTACGACGCGCCATCGGGCACGAACGACGCCATCACTTCGATGATGTGCGGCAGCACGAACCAGCCCGTGGCCACGCCGCCGAAGAACAGCGGAACCGCAACGCCCACGAAGCTGATCGTGTACATCTTTTCTTTTTTGGTCATCGCGGGCATGATATACGCCCACAACTGCCAGATCCAGATGGGCCCCGAAAGGATGAGACCGATCGATGCCGCAATGCGCAGCTTCATGTCGAACGCCATCGTGATGCGCGTGAACGTCAGCGCCGCTTCGCCATGACCTTCGGCAGCAATAATGTCAATCGGGTTATCGAGCTGGTCGATAACCCAGTCGGCGATGAAAAACGCCGCGACCATGCACACGATGAACGCGATGGCCGCAATCATGAAGCGGCGGCGCAACTCCACCAGGTGTTGCGCCAGCGACATGCGCTTGTCGCGTTTCGGGTCGCCCTCCAGAGCCGACTCGGGAGTTTCTGTGGTCACGCTCTTTAGGGGCGCGAGCCGTCAGGCGAGTTGGTGTCAGGCGTCTGCGGCTGCGCGGGCGCAACACCGGGCTGAGGGGCGGCCTCTGACGTCGCGGTCGACGCTGCTGCGGCTGCCGCATCGTCTTCCTTCATCGCCTTCATTTCACCTTTGAACGCACGCGCCGACTGGCCCAGGCTCTTGGCGAGCGCGGGAAGCTTCGCAGCACCGAACAGCAACAGGATGATCAGCAGAAGGATCAAAAGGTGTGCTGGCTGAAATGCGTTGCCCATGAGCGCTCCAATGGTTCGGGGGTGCGGGTTTGATCAGTCTACCCGGCGGGTGCTGGTAATACCTTGGTGTCACCTATACGTTTTGTCTGGCTGACGCTGTGTTCGCGTCAGTTCGCTTCAGCGTCGTACTGCGCGAGGGCACGTTGAGCCCAGTCGATTGTTGCCGCGCGTGCGGACTCCGGACCCAGCACTTCAATGGTTCCGCTTCTCAACGCCGCCAGGCGTTTCAACGTCAACGGGTCGCCCACCGTGAACCGTGCGATGGAGAATTCGTGCTCTGTCGTGAGTTCGGCGCCACGCAAGTAGTCGCCCACGAGTGAGGCCAGCTGGGACGGATACCGAATGACGGCTTCGGCACCATCGTGGGTGTCGCTAAACGCGGGTGGCGCATCGTCACCCGCGTGGGTGATCTCAATGTCAGTCACCGCGACGTCGGAGACACGGTCCAGGTGGAATGTGCGCATGGCGTGGCGCAAGTGGCACCAGCCCTGCAGATACCACTCACCACTCGTGATGTGTACGCGAACCGGGTCAACCGTGCGCGTCGTCGGCTCAGCGTCGGGGGCGCGATAGGTGAAGGAAACTGCTCGGCGCTGGCGCAGTGCGTCGGCGACAATTATGCGGACCGCGTCGGCACGCGGTGGCGCGACGATCACATTGACCGGCTCTGCAGAGGAGCCCGCGGTGAGCTTGGCAATCAGGCCATCAACGAGCTCGGGGCTGACGCCGGCGATGGCACGCGTCAGTTGCAGCCCCGACAGCAGCGCAGCAGCCTCGCGCGAGGAGAGCTTGGGTGCGCGTTCGAGCGCCACCATGTTGGTGAGCTCGATGACATCGTGTTCATCGAGGAGATCCCAGTTGATATTGAACAGGTCGGGATCAAGCTGGTAAAAACCGCTGTCGCCCGGGAGACCCATGACGGTCAGCTTTTCGGCCATCGCGCGCATTTCGTCGACGGAGACGTCGAAATCTGCGGCGGCGTCAGCCACGCTCACCTGTCCCCGCTCTGCGAGGTATGGCACAAGTGTCAGGTAGATGCGCACGCGATCCGGTGCCAGGAGCGGCTTCGGACGATCAGGCATGACGGGCCTCCTCGTGGTGCGCCAGCGTCGCGCGCAGGCGGGCAATGACCTGATCGCGGAGCTCGACCGGTGATATCACGCGAACTTCCGGACCATACGAGGCCAACTCATCGGCGAAAATGTGCAGATCGAGGAACGAAACGTCAATACCCTGCGGCGCTGCGGTGGCGCGGCGCGCAAGACGCAGCGCGGCTTCGGAACCAGGGTGCACTTCGATATGCGCAACGTTGCGGGCTGCGACTTCGGCGAGCCCGGCGAGGGCGCGATCCCCTGAGTTTACTTTGATTGCGGGGTCAAAGGACAGGCGGGTTGCCCTCACATCGTCACCGATGCGGCTCAACAGAAACGTGCGCTCGGCGTCGCGGTCGATGTCGAAGGCGAACAGGTGCCACCGGTTCTCTTGCTCAACGAGGGCGAGGGGCTGCACACGGCGCAGCAACGCGCGCTTCTCCCCCGGTTTGATGTACGTGAACGTGACGGTGCGGTTTGCCTCAATCGCGTTCTTTAAAGGAACGAAAGCGTTCGTTGTGAGCCCAAGCTCTGGTGCGAAACCAATCATGGGTTCATCGACGTCGATGCCGAGCGAACGGATCTTGCGAATACCCGCGTTGGAGTCATCGGACATCGAGCCCTCGCGCCATACGGTTGCGGCCAGCGTGAGCAACGCGAGCTCTTCCTGGGTAAACGTGAGGTCGTCGGGAAGCGTATATTCCGACTTTGGAATGCGGTATCGGGCCTCACGCAGATCGTTGGGATCGGCGTGATCTCCGATCGTTTCGACCGGGATGCCGAGCCCGCGGAGGTCGTCTTTGTCGCGCTCGAACATCTTCTCGAGAGCGTCGGCAGTGGTTCCGCTTTCGGCGCGTTGACGATACCCAGACACAGAATCCAGAATCTGCGCCTTCGTCAACCCACGGTCGGTTGCCATGAGCGCCACGACCAGATTGGTTTGTCGCTCTTCGGGAGGAATGTTCGCTGCCACACGCTCATCCTAGAGGCGGATCGACGCCTCTAGGATGAGCGACAGACCGGGTTACTCGGCGATGGCGAGAACGTCGATCACGAAGACGAGTGCGTCGTCTGCCGGGATGTTCGTGCCCTGCAATGCCTCACCGGGCAGTTCGCCAGCCGGGAGGACGACCATGACCTGCGAGCCAACCGTTGCGCCCTCGAGCGCCTTGACGACTGCTTCGGGGAATGCCTGGTTGATGGGCGTCGCGGGCATGTGCCCCTGAGCCCACGTGTTGACGAACGGCTCGTGTCCGCGCCACGCGACGCCGAGAGTGCGGAAGAACACCGTCGAATCTGCCGTGATGGCTTCGCCATCGCCCTTGAGAAGCGTCTGCGTGCGTACCTCGGTCGGTGCATCGCCCGACGGAATAACGAGGCCAGGACGCCCGGTCGTGTCGCGAATAACGGCGGGAAGGCCGCGGTCGGCGTTGAACACATCGGCACCGTCGGCAGCGAGCGGAACGACCTGGCCGACATCAACGAGAAGCACGACACCCTGGTTTTCACCGAGCTGGAGTTCTGTGGCCAATTGCGGCAGCAGATCGTCGGCGGGGAGAGTAATCAGAACGCGTGAACCTCCCGGAACGCAGAGAAGTTCTTCCGCGAGCCCGGGCAAGTACTGTGCCCACTGGTCGACAGGGCCCATCTGGCCTTCGTCGGACCCCATCGTGGCGGCGATCTTGCCGCTCGTGCTCGGCGCCACCCACACCGTGGTGTGTGCGAGCTGCGATGTGTCGGTAATCGGTGCGCCTTCGCCCTCCGTCACGATTGTGCGCTCGTTGCGGGGAATCTGGAGCGGATTCGGCATCGAGAGGGACGGCGACTCGCCAGCCTCGCCGGTCACGGAAACCGTGTCCAGGGTCGGGGTGTCAGCATCGAACGCGGAGCCGCAGCTACTCGCGTCAACACGCGTCGTATTCGGTGTTACCGCCGTGCAGCCGACAAGGGCCAGCGCAAGAGCAGAAACAGCGGTCAGAGCAACAACAGGTTTACGCACTCGCACAGCTTAGTTCTCCTCTTCTGAAAATTGGGTTGATGCGGCGGCGATGCGCGCGGCAGCAGCATGCTTCTCCGCGTCGCGTACGCGCTTGCGCAGGTTCTTGTCGGTGATCTGGCGGTCACCAACGGCACCGGGAGTCCAGGCCTCGACATCGGCGTCGCTGAAGCTCGTCTTCGACGCGCGGCGCTTCACCTCGGGCGGTACGGCACCGGGGGCCAGGCGACGTGCGGTCAGCAGGAAGCCCGTGTGCGCGACCATGCGGTGGTCAGGGCGCACGGCAAGGCCCTCAACGTGCCAGCCACGAACCATCGTTTCGCTCGCTTCGGGGTCGGTAAACATGCCGAGGTTGCGGATGTGCTCGGCGACACGTGAGAGCTGCGTAGCCGTTGCGATGTAGCAAATCACGACGCCGCCGGGGGTCAGCGCTTCGGCGACCGTTTCCATGCACTCCCACGGAGCCAGCATGTCGAGCACGACGCGATCGACGGTTCCGGGTTCCACCACGTTCTCAAGCTCTTCAGCGAGGTCACCGAGGTGCACAGACCATGTCTCCGGCAGTTCGCCGAAGAACGTCTCGACGTTGCCCTTGGCGACGTCAGCGAACTCTTCTCGGCGCTCGAACGAGTGCAGGCGCCCCTCCGGGCCAATCGCGCGCAACAGCGAAAGCGACAGGGCGCCGGAACCAACGCCAGCTTCGACAACGACGGCTCCGGGGAAGATGTCTGCCTGCGTGACGATCATCGCGGCATCCTTCGGATACACGATGGCCGCACCGCGCGGCATCGACATGACGAAGTCACGCAGAAGCGGGCGCAGGGCCAGGTAGTCGTGGCCACCGCTGTTCGTGTGCACGGAACCATCGGGCGAGCCGATGAGCTGCTCGTGACGCAAAACGCCGTGGTGCGTATGCAGTTCGCCTCCATCGCGGAGCGTCGTGGTGTGCAGCTTGCCCTTCGGGCCGGTCAGCTGCACGCGGTCGCCAACGCGGAAGGGGCCGCTGGGACGAGCAGAGCTCATGAAGTGTGCCTTTCGTGAAAAGCGATGAGGTCGGCGGTCGTGACGCCAGCGAGGGTGTCGCGGGTCTCCGTCACACCCGCGTCGTCCAGAGAGACGATGTGGGGAATGCCGATCGTGGGGATCTTGGCGGCGATGGCCGAGGCCACACCGTTCGGGGAGTCTTCAAGGGCGACGCACTCGTCGGGCCGAACGCCCAACGCTTCGCACGCCATCAAATACGGGTCGGGGAAGGGCTTCGGGCGGGTGACATCGTCGCCCGCGTAGATAACGTCGAAGGCGTCGAAGTCGATGAGACTGACAACCTCCGAAGCCATGCGACGAAGCGACATCGTCACAAGCGCCGTCTTGATGCCCGCCGCTTTCAGGTCGGCGAGGAGCTCACGCGCACCGGGGCGGAACGGAACCCCCTCGGTAGCAAGCTTGTACGTCACCTGGTCGGTGAGGTGGTTGATGATCGCGTCTTCATCCATGCGCACACCGGCATCCTGCAGAATGCGTGCCGACGTATCGAGGCCGAGCCCGACAAGTTTCATGGCCTGTTCGTCGGTCCAGTGACCGCCGTGTTCAGCAACCAGCTCCTCCTCGCTCCGCATCCAATATGGTTCCGTGTCGACAAGGGTGCCGTCCATGTCCCAGAGCACTGCGCGCATTGAAGCCGTTTTCACTTCACCATGCTAGCCCGAGCGATGCTGACCAAACGCCTGCGTCGACGCGCGTCTGCGTGTTACGTCGCGCATCGTGCCAAGGGCCAGATCGTAGTCATCTGAAACGCCCCGCGCGCGGTATCAATGCTGACGCTACGCTGAACAGAGGAGGTACCGTGCAGCTACTTGGAGACCGCGTTCTCGTCATCGCTTTTGAAGGCTGGAACGACGCGGCAGAAGCCGCAACATCAGCCGTCGATGCCATGAAGGCCGACGGTGACTACGTGTTGGCGCACACCGTTGACCCCGAATCGTACTTTGACTTTCAATACACACGCCCGAGCGTCCACCGCGATGATGATGGTGTTCGCCGGCTCACGTGGCCCGGTGCCACGCTCTGGAGCCCCCGCCATGGTTCCGGTATCTGGCTGCTGCGTGGTCAAGAGCCAGCGCGCCGGTGGAAGCGGTTTGCGTCGGAGTTCGTGGCGACGGCACGTGATGAGGGCATTACCGGAGTGATTCTGCTGGGCTCGATGATGGGCGATGTGCCCCACACCCGCCCGATTCTCGTGCACTCGTGGAGCGAAAACGAGTACATTCGCGCGAACTCGACGATTGAGCGCGGCCGCTACGAGGGCCCCGTCGGCATGCTGTCGGTGATGGCTGATGCGCTGGAGACAGCCGGCATTCCGACGATGAGCCAGTGGGCGAGCGTACCGCACTACCTGTCGATGCAGGCAAAGGCGCCGAAGGCGACGATCGCGTTGCTCGATAAGGTCGCTGATCTCACCGGCATTACGACATCGCACGATGAGCTCGACAGCGAAGCCCGCAAGTGGGAGGCCTCGATCGATGCCGCGATGAACGATGACGCCGAGATGGTCGAATACATTCGGTCGCTCGAACAGGCCCGCGATGCGTGGGACACTCCTGCCGCGAAGGGCGACGCGATCGCCCACGAGTTCGAGCAGTTCTTGCGTCGCGACAACGAGGGCCCGCGTAAGGGGCCGGCGTCGGGCCCGGGCGACCCCGCATAACCCCCGCTTCAACGACAATGGCCGCGATAATAATCGCGGCCATTGTCGTTTGTCTGGGGTTAGAACGCGCTCAGCACGCCCGTTGCCAGCAACACCATGATGACGACGCCGAGAATCACGCGGTAGATCACGAACGGCAAGAAGCTGCCCTTCTTGAGGTACTTCATGAGGTACGCGATCACGAGGAGGCCGACGATGAAGGCGACGACGGTCGCGACGGCGGTTTCAGCCATGCCATACGGAACCATGGGCTCGTCAAGGCTAGAGACCAGCTCGTAGAGTCCGCTGCCGAAGACGGCAGGAACGGCCAGCAGGAAAGCGTACTCAGCGGCCGCGGTGCGGTTGTAGCCCAGCGCGCGTGCCGCCGTCGTGGTGGCACCCGAGCGTGAAACGCCGGGAACCAGCGCGAGGGCCTGCGCAAAGCCCATCGCGATGCCGTGCGGGTACGTGATGTCTTTCAGTTCACGCGTGCGTTTGCCGTAGTGGTCGGCCAGACCGAGCAAAATACCGAACACGATCAAGACGATCGCGACGATCCACAGATTGCGGAATGCGCCGCGGATGTACTCCTGGCCGAAGAAGCCGAGCGCCGCAATTGGGAGCGAGCCGAGGATGACGAGCCAACCCATGCGAGCGTCGGGGTCGTTGCGCGGAATCTTGCCGCTGAGAGACAAGAACCACGCCTTGATGATCGCGGCGATCTTCTTGCGGAAGTACACGAGCACGGCGAGCTCGGTACCGATCTGCGTGATGGCCGTGAACGTCGCGCCGGGATCGGCTGCGTTCGGGAACATTTCGCCGACGATGCGGATGTGAGCGCTCGAGGAGATCGGCAAGAACTCGGTGAGACCTTGCACGATGCCCAGGATGATTGCTTCAAGGAATTCCATGACGTGCTCCTGTGCGTCTTGCGAGCCGGTGGGCACGCCAAGGTAGGACTCTACCGGCCGCGCGCTGAGTGTTTATCAGGCGCGCGGCGCGGCGAGGTCAGTAGCGGCGGATGAGGTCAGCGAGTACGCGCTGACCAAATTCGAGCGCGTCGGTCGGCACACGTTCGTCGACGCCGTGGAACATTCCGGTGAAGTCGAGGCCTTCGGGCAGCCGCATCGGCGCGAAGCCGTAACCCGCGATGCCGAGCGCTGAGAGCGCCTTGTTATCGGTTCCGCCGCCCAGCAGGTACGGAATCACCGGAACACCCGGGTCATGTTCGCCAATGCACGCGACCATTGTGTCGACCAGGTCACCGGCGAATGGCACCTCAAGCCCAACTTCGCCGACAACGACTTCGATCTCGATGTCTTCACCGACGATGCGCTGAATGTCAGCCAGCGCCTGCGCCTCGGTGCCCGGCAACACGCGCACGTCAATGAGCGCGTGCGCTTTGTCGGGGATCACGTTGTGCTTGTAGCCAGCCTCAAGCCCCGTGGGGTTCGTCGTGGTGCGCAGCGACGACCGGATGAAGCCTTGCGCGTTACCCGAGAGCGCCGCAAGCGTGTCGGGGTCTGTCTCCGTGGTTCCGCTCAGCCGCTGGAATTCGGCAAGCAGCGCCTCCGTCGTGGGCGTGAGGCTTACTGGCCAGGCCGTGCGGCCGAGGGCTGCAACGGCCTCAGCGAGGCGCGTGACGGCATTGTCGGGGTGGAAGCCGGAACCATGACCGGCACGGCCCTTGGCTGACAGACGTAGCCACAGCAAGGCCTTCTCCCCCACCTGCAGCAGGTACGCGCGCTGGCCAGCGACCGTGATCGAATAGCCGCCAACCTCGCTGATCGCTTCGGTGGCCCCTTCGAACCAGTCGGGGCGCTGTGCGACGACCGGCGTTGACCCTTCAACACCGCCGTTCTCTTCGTCAGCGAAGAACGTGATGATGATGTCGCGGCGCGGCTTCTCTCCGGCGCCTAGCACCTCGCTCACTGCGGCGAGGATCATCGCGTCCATGCCCTTCATGTCAACGGCGCCACGACCCCACAAGAGCCCGTCGGCGTCGATGTGGCCAGAGAACGGATCGTGCGTCCAGTCTTCAGCGATCGCCGGAACCACGTCGAGGTGGCCGTGCAAGATGAGGGCCGGCAGGCTCGGGTCGGTTCCCTTGATTCGGGCGTGCACGTTGGTGCGGCCCGGGACGGCTTCGTAGAGTTCGGGCTCGAGGCCGATGTTAGTGAGGATGGCGGCCACGTATTCGGCGGCTTCGCGCTCAGAATTGGCGCGTCCTCCCCCGTAGTTTGTGGTGTCGAAGCGAATCAGATCACGGGCGATGCTTACGACGTTGGAGAGCTCAGCGGTCATGCCTCCACGTTACGCCACGCCCGACGTGCGGCCTGGTTCGTGACGCCCCCACAGCCGTGCTAGGCTAACTATTCGTTGGTGAGAGCCAAACAAACACCCAAATGCGCGGGTGGCGGAATAGGTAGACGCGCTAGCTTGAGGTGCTAGTGCCCGTTAGGGCGTGGGGGTTCAAGTCCCCCTTCGCGCACAAAACGAAAATGACCCCCGGATCGAAAGATTCGGGGGTCATTTTCGTTTCTCGCGCATGAGCGGCCACGAGCGGCCTATAGGACAAAAAGTGTTTCGGTCAAAAGGGTGAATGGCTCCCACGTAATCGTGCGCATCATGAACTTCCCTCGGTGTTCGACATCCGAGGGACCAGTCGCCCGCACGGGGAACCGATAATAAATCGCAGAGCGCCTCGGAACCATGGTGCTGGTTCCGAGGCGCTCGACGCCTGGCGCGAGTGGTTATGCGGTGGAGACGCCGAAGAGCAGGCCGAGGGCGTAGGTGACGGCGGCGGCGGCGAAACCGATCGCGAGCTGGCGGAGGGCACGCATGAGGGGCGACGTGCCACTCAAGATGCCCACCATGGCGCCCGTGATCATGAGCGCGATACCGACGAGCACGAGCGCGAGCACGAGGGCAGCGACACCGCTGAGACCGAAGATCCAGGGCAACACGGGGATGATCGCGCCCGAGGCGAAGAACAGGAAGCTCGAGATCGCTGCGCCCCACGCATTGCCAACGATTTCGTCGTCGTCTTCAATCGCTTCACGCTGCGGCGCGATGCCGTTCTGCGCGGCCTGCACGACCTTACGCGCGCGGTTGAGGGCCTCGTCGTGATCCATCCCACGCGAACGGTAGATTAGCGCGACTTCGTTCGCGTCGATGTCAACGTGTGTCAGTGCATCGTCGGCAAAATCACTCGGCTGCGTGGCAGCGAGCAGCTCGCGCTGACTGCGCACCGAGACAAACTCACCAGCGCCCATCGACAACGCGCCTGCCAAGAGCCCAGCGACACCCGAGAACAGCACAAAGCCCGGTGCGACGCCGGTCGCCCCGATGCCCATAACGAGTGCCAGGTTGCTCACCAGACCATCGTTCGCACCGAACACCGCGGCACGGAAGGTGCCTGACAGTCGGCGGCGGCCACGAGCGGCAAGACCGCGCACGACCTCGTGGTGCACGCGCTCATCGGCAGCCATCTGAGCGGTGGCGTCAGCCTCGTCTTCGTACGGCGAACGCGCCTCCGCCGCCTGCGCGAGGGCGAGCACGAAGATCGAGCCGAACCCACTCGCCATCGCACCCAAGAGACGCGTACGCAGACCCGGGCGCGGGAGCTTTGCGGGCTCACCGCCCAACAACGCGAGCCAGTGGGATTCATGACGCCCCTCGGCGTCGGCAAGGGCGAGCAGAATCTCGCGCTCCTCCCCTGTCTTCCGCTTCGCGAGGCGGCGATAAACCTTGGCCTCGGCGCGCTCGTCGACGAGATACTTCGCCCATCGCTTGCGATCGGCGGCAGTAGCATTTGCGGGCGCGCTCATTGTGCTCCAAGTTCTGTGGGGGATGCTGCAACGCTACCCACGACCACACAACGAACCCCGCCATTTCGGTAAATTCGGCGCCCCGAATCGTTCGGCCTCCCGAAAAGAACGAGGCCTACGAGTGCACGCGGCGACGCAGGTGCTCGATGCGTGACTGAAGCTGAGCTACGGTGGCGGTGCCAACGGCCGGCCCACCGCAAATGCGTCGGAGTTCGGCATGTACGAGGCCGTGCGGCTCCCCTGTCTGGCGTGCGTACAGGCCAACGAGGCTGTTGAGTAGCTGGCGCTGTTCGCGAAGCGTGCGGTGCAACGGCGCGGGCAACGTTGTTTCGGGCGAGCCAGCGGCCTTCTCGCGGGCCTCACGAGCCTCGCGGTGGCGCGCTTGACGGCTCTGGCGCTGCATCAAGAGCTCATGCACGTGCTCGGGCTCCAACAGGCCGGGCAAACCAATGAACTCGAGTTCTTCGTCTGACCCGGGTTCAGCGAGCTCACCAAACTGCTTGCCTTCGAAAACGATGCTGTCGAAGTGCGCGGTCGAACCGAGCGCCGTGTACTTGAAGTCCTCGGTGAGCGCGTCTGACGCCTTGTCTTCGCGATTTGCCGATTCAAGAAGCGAATCGTCGAGCCCGTCGTCGTCTTTCTGCTTGTGGTCGAGCGCGTGGTCACGCTCGCGCTCCATTTCGTTCGCGAGCTTCAGCAGCGGCGGAACATGCGGCAGAAACACACTCGCGGCCTCACCGCGACGGCGGGCACGAACGAAGCGACCAATGGCCTGGGCAAAGAACAGCGGCGTCGACGAACTCGTTGCGTACACACCGACCGCGAGGCGCGGCACATCGACGCCTTCCGACACCATACGAACGGCGACCATCCACCGGCTGGTGTCGTCAGAGAACTTCTCGATGCGGCTCGACGCTTCTTTTTCGTCACTCAACACCACGGTCGGCGACTGCCCGGTCAGGCCCTTCAGAATCTTCGCGTACGCACGCGCCACTGTCTGGTCGGTAGCAATCACGAGCCCGCCAGCATCAGGAATGTGCTGACGCACCTCGGTCAAACGATCATTCGCAGACTTCAAGACGGCGTGAATCCACTCACCCTCAGGGTCCAGCGCAGTACGCCATGCCTGCGACGTGACGTCTTTTGTGTTGTCTTGACTGAGGTGCGCCTCCAGCTCATCACCCATGCTGGTTTGCCAGCGCATGGTTCCGGAGTACACGTGAAAAAGCACGGGGCGCACGACGCCGTCGGCGAGCGCACGGCCATAGCCGTAGTTGTAATCGGTGCGCGAAACACGCCCACCGGAAGCATCTGGCGCGTACTCCACGAACGGAATCGGCGCCGTGTCAGAGCGGAACGGCGTGCCCGACAGCAGCAGACGCTTGACGGCGGAACCAAAGGCGTCGCGAATCGCGTCACCCCAGCTGAGCGCGTCACCGCCGTGGTGCACCTCGTCAAGAATGACGAGCGTGCGCGCGCCCTCCGTCACGTGCTTGTGCACGGACGAGCGCGCGGCGACCTGCGCATACGTCACAACGACGCCGTGATATTGACGCGACGGCGCCACATGCGAGTTGCGGAACCTCGGGTCGAGTCGAATATGCAGGCGTGCGGCTGCGTCTGCCCACTGAGTCTTGAGGTGCTCGGTCGGGGCGACAACGACAATGCGGTTCACGACACGCGTGCGCAACAGTTCTTGCGCGAGAGTCAGTGCGAAAGTCGTCTTACCTGCGCCCGGAGTTGCTGCGACGAGAAAGTCGCGCTTGTTTTGCGCGAAGTAGACCTCAAGTGCCTCCTGCTGCCACGCTCGCAGTTTGCCTGCGGTACCCCAAGGGGCGCGTTGAGGATAGGACGGAGACAGCACCTGGTCAACGATAGTCGCCCCTTCAGACACTCGCTCAAAACTCGGTGTGTATTCGGCGTGCCGGTTAGGGTGGACTGCTGAACAACAACCCACAAGGAGCGCGTGATGACCGATTCGTCAAACAACGACGACACCCTGAACACGTTTGTCGAGAACGCAGACCACCACCCGTGGCGTCGCTACGTTGCCATGGGCGACTCGTTCTCCGAGGGTGTGGGCGACGACGACGAGGCGTCACCGCACGGTGTTCGTGGCTGGGCAGACCGGGTTGCTGAAGTGCTCGGTGCGACGTCAGAAGACTTCGCCTACGCAAACCTCGCGGTGCGCGGCAAGCTCATCGCACAGATCATGAACGAACAGCTTGACGCCGCAGTTGCGCTCAAGCCTGATCTCGTGACGATCTCCGCCGGCGGCAACGATGTTATCCGCCCCGGCACCGATCCGGATGAGATCACGCAGCAGCTCGAGACCATCGTCGCGCGCCTCACGGCAAACGGCGCCACCGTCGTCATCTTTACCGGCATTGATGTCAACTTCACGCCGGTGTTCCGCCCGTTCCGGGGCAAGGTCGCGATCTACAACGAGAACATTCGCGCCGTTGCCGACAAGTACGACTGCATCGTCGCTGACCAGTGGGCGCTGAAGACAATTCAAGACACCCGCTTCTTCGCGGCGGACCGCCTGCACATGAACGCGCTCGGCCACCACGAAGTCGCTCGGATGGTGCTGCGCGCGCTCAACGTACCCAACGACCTGAAGCCGATGGAACCAGAACCGCACCCGGTACGGACGTGGCGCGAAGCGCGCGCCGACGATCTGCTGTGGGCACGCGGCCACTTAGTTCCTTGGGTACTGCGTCGCGTGCGTCACCAGTCCTCCGGCGACAACATGATGCCCAAGCGTCCCGAGGCGACGCCCATCGTGCCGCCAGCCGCAGACGACGAACAGGCCTAGCGCCCCTGCACCGCCCACAGCGCGACCGATGCCGCGGCGGCGACGTTGAGTGAATCGACGCCGTCGCGCATCGGAATCATGACGGTGTGATCGGCGTGCGCAAGTGCAACGTCGCTGAGCCCATCGCCTTCCGTGCCGACGACAAGCGCGACCCGCTCCCCCGGCGTAAAGTCACGCAGTGACACCGCGTCATCGGTGAGGGCGAGCGCCACGATCTCGAACCCCGCGTCGACGAGAGCCGCACGAAGCAACGGCCACGACACCGCACGCGCCCACGGAACCTGAAAAACGGTTCCCATGCTCACCCGCACGCTGCGCCGATACAGCGGATCAGCGCACACCCGCGACAACAGCACCGCGTCGGCGTCGAGGGCCGCAGCCGCCCGAAAGAGGCTACCCATATTTGTATGGTCAGTAATGTCATCAGCTACGACGACGGTGCGGGCGCCTGCGAGCGCCTCCGCCAGCGTGAGCGGCGTGGGCCGTTGCATCACAGCCATCACGCCGCGGTGCACAGCAAACCCGGTGACGGCTTCGGCAACCTCCGCCGGCACCACGTAAACCGGAGTCTCAGCCGCCAGCACTGGTTCCAACCGCGCCACCCACTTGTCTTGCGACAGCACGGCAAGCGCGCGGTGCCCGGCGGCTAGCGCACGCTCCAGTACGACAAACGATTCGGCAATGTAGGTGCCGGTGGCCGCTTCGTGGCTGTGTCGCGCTTGCCTGTCGGTGAGGGTTCGAAACCCGTCGAGTCGGGGGTCGGAACCATTGGGGACAGCAATTGCGTGCATCTCACCATTGTCTGCGGTGCGGGCAGGCAAACGAAAACGAGGGAGGTGAAGACTTCCTTCCTCACCTCCCTCTCCCGCGTCATCTCAGCTACGCGGGGGCTTTTCAGGCTCTCCGTCGCTCACGGTGCGAACGTTCCGTGTCGAGAGGATGCCCCGCTCGGGTTCGGGGTGCGCCTCCGTTGCTTCGATGTCGAGGTCTAACGTGCGAATCGTTGACGTCGATGCCGCCGCATCCACGCCCTGAGCGACCGCCGTTTCAAAGCGGGCGCGGCGACGCTTGAGCCACAGCGCAAGCACAACGATGACGAACAGGATGACGTACACAACGATGGAGAACGTCGAGTGCACGAGGTAGGCCGGGTTGCCGAGGCCAATCTGCATCGCCTTGCGCAGCTGCTCTTCAGCCATCGGCCCGAGGATCGCGCCGATGACAAGCGGCGCCACCGGGAAGCCCTGACGTCGCATGAAGAAGCCGAGCACACCCAGGACCGCCAAGATGCCGATGTCGAACACCGTGAAGTTCGCGGCGTAGGCACCGAGTGCGGCGAACACGAGGATGCCGGCGTACAGGTACGGACGCGGAATCTGCAGCAGCTTGACCCAGAGACCGACGAGCGGCAGGTTCAGCACGAGCAGCATCACGTTACCGATGTAAAGGCTCGCGATAAGCGTCCACACCAGCACCGGCTGCGTCTCAAACAGACGCGGGCCCGGGGCGATGTTGTACGACGTGAACGCGTACAGCATCATGGCGGCGGTCGCCGTCGTCGGGATGCCGAGAGTGAGAAGCGGAACCAGCACACCGGCTGCCGCCGCATTGTTGGCGGCTTCTGGGCCAGCAACACCTTCGATGGCGCCCTTACCAAACTGCTTCTTGTACTTGGGCTTCGCAAGCGAACGCTCCGTGGCATACGACAGGAATGTTGCGACATCTGCACCACCGGCAGGGATGGTTCCGATCGGGAATCCGATGGCTGTACCGCGCAGCCACGGCTTCCACGAGCGCTTCCAGTCGGAGCGGCGCATCCAGGTACGCCAGCCCTTCGTGATCGGAATCAGCGGAATCTCACCGTTGCGCAACCGCGACGCGACATACAACGCCTCACCGAGAGCAAACAAGCCGACGGCGACGATGACGACGTCGATGCCGTCTCCCCGAAAGAGACGGGTGATGTCGGCAGCGAAGATCGCGTCACGATCATCGGCAATCTCATTGACAACGCGATCGAGGCGGCCGGGTCCGGCGGCACCGTCGTGGTGAAGCTTGAGGAGACGCCCGACGGAACCGTCTTCATCGTTGAGGATGACGGCCCCGGTATTGCGCCAGAGCTCCGTCCACGCGTCTTTGACCTCGCACAGTCCTCCAAACGGCCCGCCAGCGGACTGCCCCGCGGCTACGGCCTCACCCTCGTACGCCGCGTTGTCGACCGCCTCTGTGGTTCCGTCATCATTGATGACTCCCCCATGGGCGGCGCACGCTTCACCGTTACTCTTCCCGCCCCAACTCGTGTGGAGCCCCACTCATGAGCAAGCAACGCGTTCTCATCGTCGAGGACGATAAGGATGTCGCGCGCGTCACGCGCGGCTTTGTCGAACGACACCCGGACTTCGCCGTCATGGCCGAGGCCGGCACCGGTCGTGCCGCCCTCGAAGCGATCTTTACGTTTAAGCCCGACCTCGTGCTGCTGGACATCTACTTGCCCGACACCACGGGCATTGCGGTGTTGCGTGCCGCTCGTGCTCGCGGGTATGCCGGCGAAGTTGTGGCGGTCACCGCGGCATCAGAGGTTGAGACTGTGCGCCGTGCCCGCCAGCTGGGGGTGCGCCACTACCTGGTGAAACCGTTCACGATGAGTGCGATGCATGAGCGCCTTGATGCAGTGAACCAGTCGTTGGCGCGCGAACAGGTGCTCACGATGACCGAGCTCAGCCAGGGTGATATCGATCGGCTCCTCACGGACAGCCGCGCCCCCGCTTCGACGCCGAGCGATGGTTCCTCCATCACCCTCGACCGCGTTGCTGAGGCGCTCGCTGGTGTCGACGGTTCCGCTTCAGCGATCGAGATCGCCGCCGCCACGGGGCTATCTCGCGTCAGCGCCCGCCGCTATCTGCAGCGCCTCGTTGATGCCGGTCGCGCCAATGTCGAACCGCGCTACGGCAGTGCCGGGCGCCCCGAAATGCGTTACACCCCCGCCCGACGCGAGAACTGAGCTCACACGCCTGTACCCGCCTAGACTTGAGGGGTGGCCGAGCTTTCTTCTTCCGATCGTGAGCACGCTGTCGATAGCGCTCGCACCGTTTTGCAGGGTCGCAAGATCGCCTTCATCACGGGTGCTGGCGTCTCAACTGATTCGGGTATTCCGGACTACCGCGGCGAGGGCAGCTTGCCCCGCACGCCGATGGACATAAGGGCGTTCTTGACGAGCCATGCCGCACGCCAGAGGTATTGGGCCGGCGGGCACCGCGGCTACCAAGCATTTTCCGCGACGGAACCAAACCCGTCTCACCGGGCGATCGCCCGGTTTGAGGGCTCCGGTGACGCTTTAGGCGTGATCACGCAGAACGTCGACGGCCTGCACCTGAAGGCCGGCAGCGAACACGTCGTCGAGCTACACGGCACCGCACGCAACATCATCTGCACCGAGTGCGGCCAGGTCTTTGACGGCTCTTCACGAACGAGGGTGTAGTTGGGGTCTGAAGCCTCCGGCTTCGAGTAGTGATCTGGCGACATAGTTCGTGAGGTTGCGGAAGCCGAGTGCGGAGCCGCGGAGGTGCTCGAGCCGCCCG